>CABYYB010000001.1:0-562032 GCA_902523135.1 uncultured Alphaproteobacteria bacterium | reverse complement strand
TAAATAAATATTAGATATTGAACCTTATTCATTTTTTTCTATATATATTGATTGACTAGGAAATGCAAAATTAAGACCGATATTTTCAATACTCTCTTTTATTTTTATTGCTAACTCTTCTTTAATCTCTAAATATTTGTCCCAATCTTTCGTTGAAGTAAAACAAATCACTATAATATCAATTGAACTATCATTGAACTTCTCTAATCTAACAAAGGACTTGTAATTATCATTAACTATAAAGTTATCATTTTCTGCTAAATAAAATGATATTTCTTGAGTTAATTTTTTAATCTGATCTAAAGTTGAGTTATACTCTAGACCAATTATCCAATTAATTCTTCTATAGTTTCTATTTGTAAAATTTAAAATTGGAGCCTCTGCAAATATATAATTAGGTATTGTAATAGGTGTGGAGTCAAATTTTCTAATTTGAGTTGACCTAAAACCTATATGTTCAACAGTACCCTCAGTATGGCCTGGAACACTAATCACATCTCCTAATTGAAATCTTTTTTCAAGAAGAATCATAATTCCAGATATTAAATTTTTAAATAAGTCTTGTGCACCCAGTGCCACAGCTACTCCAAATAATCCAAGACCTGCAATTACAGGTCCAATTTTGATACCCCAAACCTCAAGAACTGCAACAACTCCTAAAAAAATAACTAAATATTTTATAGATTTTACTATCCAAAGAACCAAGCCTTTGGTTAAAATTTTTTCAAGTTTATTAAAAAAATATGAAAATGGAATTAATGCTTGATGAATAAGCCAAAAAACAAAAATTGTTGACAAAGTATTATTAATCTTTTGAAAATATAAACCAAGTGTTGACTCTATATCGAAATAAAGAGTAACAGCTAAAAAAACAATAACTATTGGTAAAAGTTTGAATGGTGGCTCTAGAGCTTCAAATAGCTTATCATCAATTTTATTACCAGTTTTTAAAACTACTTTTTTTACTTTACTTACTAATATTCTTGCAACTAGACTTCTTAGAAATAAAGATAAAATAATGGCAATGAAAATTATTGAGATGTTACCTAAGCTTAAACCAAAAACACCTTCCATAAATACACTTTTTATTTGATTGAAAAATATATTAACAAAATCCATTATTTTCATATTACACTAGTTTAAAAAAAAAGCCGCAAAAAGCGGCTTTTTTTAAATTAAACAAAAATAGGATTACATCATACCGGGCATTCCACCACCCATTCCACCCATTCCACCCATGTCAGGCATTGCAGGAGATGATGATTTTTCTTCAGGTTTATCTGTGATCATTGCTTCTGTGGTGGTTAACAAAGCTGCAACTGAGACAGCATCAATCAAAGCAGTTCTTACAACTTTTGTTGGGTCAACAATACCAGCTTTTACTAAGTCACAAAATTTACCAGATTGTGCATCAAAACCATGTGAGTTGTCTTTACTCTCAAGAACTTTGCCAGCAATCACAGCACCATCGAACCCTGAGTTTTGAGCTATTTGTTTTAAAGGAGCAGAAAGAGCTTTTCTAACAATATCTACTCCATATCTTTGATCGTCATTGTCTACTTTTAAGTTTTTTAGAACGCTCGTGGCATACAGAAGGGCTGTGCCACCACCAGGCAATATACCCTCTTCTACTGCAGCTCTAGTTGCGTGCATAGCATCTTCAACTCGGTCTTTCTTTTCTTTAACTTCAACTTCGGATGCTCCACCTACTTTAATTACAGCTACACCACCAGCAAGCTTTGCAAGTCTTTCTTGAAGCTTTTCTTTATCATAATCAGAAGTTGTTTCTTCTATCTGTTTTCTAATTTGATCACACCTTGCCTCAATGTCTTTTTTCTTACCAGCTCCACCAACGATAGTTGAATTTTCTTTATCTACAACAACTCTTTTGGCTTTACCTAACATATCCATAGATACAGACTCAAGTTTAATACCTAAATCTTCACTAATGACTTGACCACCTGTTAATATAGCGATGTCTTCTAGCATTGCTTTTCTTCTATCACCAAAACCTGGGGCTTTAACAGCAGCAATTTTTAATCCACCTCTTAATTTATTAACAACTAAAGTTGCAAGAGCTTCACCCTCAACATCTTCGGATATAATAAGTAATGGCTTTGTTGACTGAACCACAGACTCTAGTAATGGTAACATCGGTTGAAGGCTTGCTAGTTTCTTCTCGTGTAAAAGAATTAGACAATCTTCCATTTCAGCTTTCATTTTATCGGCATTAGTAACAAAATAAGGGCTGAGATAACCTCTATCAAACATCATGCCCTCAACAACATCTAATTCGGTATCTAAGCTTTTAGCTTCTTCAACGGTAATTACGCCTTCTTTTCCAACTTTTTGCATAGCCTCAGATATCATTCCTCCAACTTCACCGTCGCCGTTTGAAGCAATAGTTCCTACTTGTTGAACTTCTTTATCAGACTTTACAATTTTAGAGTTTTTTTGGAGCTCAGAAATAATTGCATCTGTTGCAGCATCCATTCCTCTTTTTAGATCCATGGGATTTAATCCTGCAGCTACTGCTTTCATACCCTCAGTAGCTAACGCTTGACATAAAACAGTTGATGTTGTCGTTCCATCACCGGCAGAGTCATTAGTTTTATTAGCTACTTCTTTTATCATTTGTGCGCCCATATTTTCGAATTTATCGGCTAATTCGATTTCTTTTGCGACTGTTACACCATCTTTTGTTGTTCTAGGTGAACCAAAAGATTTATCAATAACAACATTTCTACCCTTAGGCCCTAATGTTACTTTGACTGCATCAGCTAGTATATTTATGCCTTTAAGCATTTTTGCTCTAGCGTCTGTGCCAAATTGAATTAATTTTGCTGACATTTATAAAATACCTTTCAATTACTTCTCAATAATTCCCATGATGTCTGACTCCTTCATAATTAGAAGTTCTTTACCATCAATTTTAACTTCAGTACCAGACCATTTACCAAACAATATTCGATCGCCTTTTTTTACATCTAAAGCAACAACTTGTCCGTTTTCATTTCTAGCACCACCCCCCACAGATACAACTTTTCCTTCCATGGGCTTTTCCTGAGCAGTATCAGGAATAATGATACCGCCTTTTGTACGATCTTCTTGTTCAACTCTTTCTACCAAGACTCTATCGTGTAAGGGTTTTAAATTCATTTTTATACCTCTATATCTAAATTAAAGTTTTTAGCACTCACTTTTATAGAGTGCTAATTTATATTAGTAAATGGTAAATATATTTTTTGTTTCAAGCTTAATCATTAAAATTGATGAAAAATTATTGAAATTTCTTAATTTTTCAATAATTATCCCTATATGCAAAATCTTCAGAATATAAGGTTTTTAGCTACATTATTGTACATATACAATAATTTAAGAAGTTGGTCGTTCTAATTGATTGAAAATAATATTACTAAGCAATTGATATTAATAGGTGGGGGACATGCAAATGTGCAGGTCCTGAAAAAGTTATGCAATAATAGTATTAAGGGACTTCATACGATTTTAATTAGTGAACATTTTGAAGCTACATATTCAGGCATGACACCTGGACTCATTCATAAAGATTTTAACAAAGAGGAGATAAGCATTGATCTTCAGAGATTATGTTTTAATGCAGGAGCAACATTTATTAAAGATAAAGTAATTAAGCTAAACACTGATCATAAAGAACTACAATTACAAAATTTGCCGCCTATTAATTATGATTTACTTTCTATAAATACTGGTTCAATTTCAAATACAAAAAAAATAAATATAGAAAATTCATCTAAATGTTTTTTTGTTAAACCCATTAGTTCTCTGGTAAAAAATCTTAGTAAAATTGATAAAATTTTAAAAAATAAAAAAAATAAAGTCGTTATAATTGGTGGAGGGGTCGCGTCTTATGAATTAGCTTTTAGTTTAAAAAGAAGATATGAAAGTCCTTTGGAGATTACAATTTTAGGAAAAAAAATATTAAATGAAAAAAATTTAAATGCAAAAACAAAAAATAATCTAAAAAAAATAGCAAAAAATTTAAGTATCATAGAGTATGCAGGAGAGGTTGTTTCAATATCAGAAAAATATTTGACTTTAAATAATGGTGATAAAATAGATTATGATCTAAGTTTAGTTTCTACAGGTGCTAGTACTGAAACATGGCTTTTGGAAAGTAATCTTATTAAGGACGAAAAGGGATTTATCAGGGTAAATAATAATCTTTTATCAATTAATGAAAAAAATATTTTTGTTACAGGCGATGCATGTAGCTTAGAAAATAAACCTAAACCAAAATCAGGAGTAATGGCAGTTCGTCATGGGGAAGTATTAAAAGAAAATATTTTTTTAAAATTAACTGGTAAAAATCTAATTAAATTTAAACCACAGAAAAACTGGCTTTATTTAATTGGTACGTATAAAAATTATGCTCTTTTAAATTATTTTTTCTTATCCTTTCATAGTCAGTGGTGCTGGAAATTCAAAGTATGGATTGATCGGAATTTTATAAACAAATTTAAATTTACTAATAATCTACAAATGACAAAGAAGAATTTTGAATTGAAAAATTTTGAAAATACAAAGATGTATTGTCAAGGTTGTGGTTCTAAAGTTTCAAAGAATACTCTAATTAATTACATAAAAAAAACCTCAGACAACTTTTATTTAAAAGACTCCTCAATAGTTAATAATAAATCATTGCAAATATTGCAAACCATAGATCACATAAAACTTTTTTCATCTCTTAATCCTTTTGATTTTGGTAGAATTAGTTATTTACATTCTCAAAATGATATTTTAGCTGCTGGCGGAGAGGTAAAATCACTCAGTGTATCTTTAAGTGTTCCCTTTTCTGAAAATTTTGTTGAAAAGTTTTATTTAGAATATTTTATGGAGGGAATTAAATTTGAAGCAGACAAGAATAATTGTGTAATTTCATCTGGTCATAGTTATCAGTCACAAGAACCAGGTATAACACTTACTCTAAATGGTGAAATAGCAAGTAATGTCTCAAAAGACTCTGCCAAAAATGGTGATTTAATCTATCTGTCTAAGCCCCTAGGCACTGGTTATTTGATTGCAGCTTATTTTAATAACTCTGCAATGCTCTCAGGGAGTGATTTTGAAGAAATATTGAATAACCTTAAAAAAGAGAATTTTTTTACTGTTAACGCTGCGATAGATTCTGGTTCTCAAACTATGACTGATATAAGTGGCTTTGGATTATCATCTCACCTAATTGACATATGTTTATCATCTAATTTATCCTCTGAATTAACTTTAAGTCATGAAATTCTAATAAATTCAAACATCGATTTATTAAAAATGTTTCAAAGTACTGGTTTTAAAAATAATCATGAATATTCCAGAGAATATATTAAAATATCAGAGAGTCATCCTCTTAAGAATATTCTTTTTGACCCGCAAACAAATGGACCGATGTTAATTACAATAAACAAAGAAAATAAAAAAAAATTTGAAAATTATTTTTTTAATAAACCAGATATTAAACCCATTTTAATAGGGAGATTTATAGATAAATTAGAAAAAGCCATATATGTAAGTGATTAAGCCTAATTATTTAAAAATAAAAATATTAAAATGATAGATTACAATAAAATATTTTTTGCTGTACTTGTATCCTCTATTGTTCAAATAACAATATATTTTTTTATAAAATTTTTAAGCAGCAAAGGTATTAAGTCAAATTATTTTGCTAAACAAAAAATTCATGAAGGGGAGGTTCCTAGAGTTGGGGGCCTTTTATTTCTCTCATCTTTTTTGGTAACTTTAATTATTATTGATGCAAGTTCTATATTTTTAATTTTACCATTGGTATTTGGGAGCTTAATTGTATTTATATTTTCTTTTTATGAAGATCTAAAACAATCTTTGAGTCCATATTTTAGACTAATTATTTTATTTATAGGATCTTTTGTATTTATATTTTTTTCTAAACTTCCTGATATAAATATTACTTTAATTCAATTTATCAAAGACTATGAAATAATTAAAATTTTATTATTTATTCTAAGTTTGATGCTCTTAATGAATGGTTTTAACTTTATAGATGGCCTTAATGGTTTAAGCTCATTTAATTTTCTATCAATATTATCTAGTGTCTTGTACGTAGGATATTTTTATAATGATATTTTTATTATTAATTTATCAGTATTTATAATTATCTTTGCTACTATTGTTTTTCTTTTTAATTTTCCTTTTGGAAAGATTTTTTTGGGAGATAGTGGATCATATGTATATGCTCTATTCTCTGGTGCATTGGTTATGTATCTCTTTCAAAGACAAAGTCAATTACCTACATTATTAGCTATGGTAATATTATCTTATCCAATAACTGAGATGTTATTTTCTATATTTAGAAAAATATATCTAAGATATTCACCTTTAAGGCCTGATGTAAATCATATTCATCATCTTATATTTAAAAAACTTCGAGGAAATCTTAGATATAGAAATAATACGGCAAGCTTGATGATGTTACCATTTTGTATTATTCCTTTTTTATTAACCTATTTTTCAATTAATTATAATTTAAATGATAATTTTTTAAAATTTACTATTTACGTAATTTTTTATGTAATTTGTTACTTATTTTTATTTCGATCAGTTAAAAATATTAATTCGAACCTTTAAATTTTTTTTTAAACAAAATAATCATAACTATTAAAAAAACAATGAATCCAATTGGAATTAAGTATTCTGGTTGGGCTACTAAAGAGAAGCCTAAGTCTGTTTTATTTATAAATATTTCTTCGAGTCCTTGTCCAATACTGCCAAAAATAAATGACCAAGGTGCTAACCCAAGCAGAGTAGTAAAAAAAAACTTTTTATTGTCTGCTCCAAGACCTGCTAAGATAAGATTTTGTATGAAAAAAGGTGCTGCCGGAATAATACGAATTAATATCATTAATTCTAAATCATTTTTATTAAAATAATTTTCTATAAAAGAATATTTACTTAAAAAATTTTTTTTTATTAAATCTAAAAAAAAAAATTTTGCTATTAAAAAAATTCCAAAGGCGCCAATTGTTCCACCTAGTATAGATATAATTCCACCTATCCATGTTCCAAATAAGAAACCATTTATCATTGATAATAAAGAGGCAAAAGGAAAGTTAAATATAATTAATAAGCTATATAAAATTAAAAATATAAATATTGATATTAAGAAGTTCTGAGATATTAGATTTTGTATAATGTCTAGATTAGAAAAAAAGGTTTCAAGTTGAAAAAAGTCTTTATTCAAAAAATATGTTATCCATAAAATTGCAAATAATATTAATAAAAATAAAATTGTGAATTTTTTTGAAAATTTCATTATATAAGTAGCATTTCTAGTGATGGTAAAATTGAATTTAGTTGAAATCCTAGAGATTGAATAGAACCATTAAAGATTAAAATACCTGTTACAAGTAAAATAATACCAGTAATTAATTGAAAATAACGAATGTATTTATTTAAAAAACTAGTCATGATCAATATTTTACTCATCATTAATCCAACAATTATAAAAGGAACTGCTAAACCAATTGAATAAAAAGACAACAATATAATTCCATTAACACTATCCTTTATAGCAACAGCTAATACGGATCCTAAAATTGGTCCGATGCATGGACTCCAACCAAAAGCAAAAGCAACTCCAATTATAAAAGGGAAAATATGATTATTTTGAAAACCTTGTAAGTGAAACTTACGCTCAAAATCTAAAAAAGGAATTTTAATTATCCCGATAAAATATAGTCCCAAAATAACTATCAATATTCCCGATATGAAATTTAGTTGCCTTTTAAAATCAAAAAATATGTCACTCAAAAAATCAATAGAAGCACCCATCATTATAAAGACAAAAGAAAAACCTAGAGTAAATAATAGAATATGAGGTAATAACTTTAGTGTGTTCACTGCTGATGAATTTTGTAAATCTGCAAAAGATTTGCCTACGATATATGATATAAATCCTGGAACTATGGGCAAAACACAAGGCGAAAGAAAACTGAGAATACCAGCTAAAAAAGCTATAGTTAGAGGAATATCTTGAACCATGAAATTATAGTAACATTATACTAAACAGACAATAACACAGATGTTTGATCGCCAAATTCAAAATTTTACCCAAAAGCCATTAATAATAATAGCTAAACTTTTTTTAAAATTTTTAAAACCTAATCAAATGACAATATTAGGTTTCATATTAGGTTTTTTTATGTGTATTTTAATTTTTTTTCAATTCTATTTTGCTGCACTAGCGCTCTTACTTTTAAACAGGTTTTGTGATGGCTTAGATGGAACAATGGCTAGACTTACAACCCCTACTCCATTAGGTGGATATTTGGATATTGTCAGTGACTTCACAATTTATTCTGGTTTTGTTTTAGCATTTGGATTTAGTAATAGTAGTTACACATACTCATCAATGGTTTTACTTTTTTTTTACATAGGTACAGGTACAACATTTCTTGCAAAAGCGGCAATTCAAACTCAATTAGATAAAATTTCAGAAACAAAAGATGCTATTGAAGGATTACCAAAAAGTTTTTATTACACATCCGGATTAGTTGAAGGTACAGAAACAATAATTTTCATGGTTTTGTGTCTCTTATTTCCAAATTTTTTTATTTTAATATCTTTTATTTTTGGGATTTTATGTTTATTAACTTTTATATCTAGGGTTGTTGTTTGTTACGTTGAATTTAATTTATAAAAGTTAAATAAGCTTCCATAAAAATTTTTGAAATAATCATGGTAATTATAAAAAAAGATAATTTTAAAAAAATTCTTGTTATTCTTCCAAGTTCAAAACCTGCATAATAAGCTTCAAATATATCAAAGTTATTGAAAAACTTCTTATTTACAAAGTTTTTAAGTAAAAAAAATAATTTTGCTAATGGTCTTACAACTACATAATTTCCAATTACGGAAAATACGATAACAATCACTAAGCTTACATTCATTGCAAAGGACCAAATAATAAGTGACCCAATCCAGTATCCTAAAAATAATAACCTCTCCTTTTGTTGAGGGTGAATATAAGCTTGAAAGAAATTCATTTTATTTCAATCCATCTAAAGCCATTTCACTTGCAATATTGGATGCTAAAATCAAATCTTTTTGCGATTTTTCTAAGATAAGTTTTGTACGTGATTTTATTTTTTTTAGAAGGTCATCTACAATTTTGTTATCTGGTTCGAGATCTTCTTTTATGCTTATTCTTGAACCTAATATAATTACGCCACCAGCGTTGGCACAATAATCAGGACAATATAATATACCTTTGTTATATAATTCTTTTTCTATATCAATATTATCCAGTTGATTATTTGCAGATCCAGTAATTATTGATATTTTATTATTTGCAAAATTTGAAAACTCAGTATTCAAATCACCACCTCCTGCACAAGGAGAGTAGATATCAATTTTTTCAAAGGATGTATCTTGGAGTTGACTACAAAATTTATAACCATCTCTCTCAATTAAATCTTTTTTATGCTCTAAGTCAGAAATTTCAATATTTGCACCGTCTTTTTTACACAAAGAAGCAATTCTAGATCCAGTCTTACCATATCCTTTGATAAATATATTTTTATTTACTAATGAGTCTTGTCCGAATTTAAATTCGACACATCCTAACATTGAGTAATAAACACCTAATGCTGTACCTAATCCGGAGTCAGATCCTATAGGGTTACAAACATGATCTGAGTATTCTCTAAATCCCCTTAAATCCTCATCAACAGTTCCCATATCTCCAGCTGTTATATAAGTACCATTAAGTTTGTTTAAAACTTCTCCGAATAAACTATATGCATCTTTTTTATTTATTTTAGAGTGAATAGTAGCCTTCCCACCACCAAAGGGAAGTTCAGCCAACGAATTCTTATATGTCATTGCTTCAGCTAGTTTTAAAACATCCTCCTCTTGCTTATTTAAATCCTGATAATTGAAATATCTACATCCACCCAAGGCAGGGCCTCTTTTAGTATTGTGAATAGCAATTACTGAGTAGAAATTAAATTTATCTTCCTCAGCATAGACTACTCTTTCAAATCCGTCTTTTGGTTTATCTTTAATATTTAAAGTCATTACTACTTATATAGTCAATTATTTTAAGGTCTCCCTCTAAAAAATCATATTCACGAATATCCTTAATTTCAATCCATTTTAGTTCTTTATGAAAATTATTTAAAACCTTACCACTGAAATTATTGACTAAATAAAAATATATAAATACCCTTTTATTCAAGTCTTTATAATTGAAATTATAACTGATCAGTTCCTCACAATTAATTATGTTAATTGATAGCTCTTCATTTATTTCTCTAATTAAGGCCTCTTCATTAGTCTCATCATTTTTGATTTTACCCCCAGGAAATTCCCATTTTAATGGATGTTCCTTAAATTTTGGTCTTTGACATATTAAAAGTTTATCATTTTGAAGTATTAAGCCTGCTACAACTTTTATTTGTTTAATTTTCATATTTTGTTTTGGCAATATAAATACCAATCAGGATTAGTGTACTTCCAAAAAATTGGATCAAAGTTAATTTTTCTTGGAAAAAAAAGTAAGCCAATAAGGTTGCTGCAATAGGTTGTATCAAAAGACTCAAAGATGATAAGGAAGCAGATAAAAATGCTAGAGAGTAAGCTATAAAAGATTGTCCAATGAATTGGCATACAAAACCTAATAAAAATAGAATTGCTATCGCGTAAAAAGACTTTGGCACTAAACTTTGTTCAAAAAATATTGCAACTAAAAGTAAAATAATTGCACTTACACATCCTGAAAAAAACATAATCGTACTTGAATTTAAATCTTTTCTTAATTGGCTAATTGTAAGAATATAAAAACCATACCAAACTGCTGTTAAAACACCTAAAAGATCTCCCAAAAATTGTGACTTATAAAATTGAAAACTCTCGCCTAATAACATAGTCATACCGCTCATCGAAATAAATATGGCAATAAAAAAAAACTTAGAAAATTTTTCTTTAAGAAATATTAAAGAAAATAAAATTACCACAATAGGAGCTAAATTAGATAAAAATGTTGCTTTAGAGACTGAAGTAAGTTTAATAGACCAGTGCCAACAGATTAAATCTAATGAAAAAAAGATTCCTGAAATAAAAATAATTAAAAATTTATTCTTTAAAACAGGAAAGTTTACTTTTTCAATAATTTTCATTGACCCAAATATTAAAAAAAAAGGAAGGCTCACGAATATCCTAAAAAAAGCTGTCATTATTGGGTCAACCTCTGAAAGTCGAACGAATATAGGAGAAAAAGCAATACTTACTGCACCAATAATTAGTATAAAAAAAGGATTAATTTTTAAATTAGGCAAAAACTTCTTCGGATTTTTCTTTTTCTATAATTGGAAAATGGATAATTGCAGAAAATAGAGAAATTACTATCGCCATTATCCAAGCTATATCTAGAGAGCCATAAATATCTATAACTAAACCACCAATAAAAGAGCCAAGAAATGCTCCTGCTTGATGGGAAACCATAACAATCCCAAATAAGGTCGAAAGGTATCTTGTACCAAATCTATTAGAAACGATACCTGAAGTCGGTGGGACAGTTGATAACCATAAAAGACCAATACAACAACTGAAGGCAATAATTGTAAAATTGTTGGTAGGCAAAATTAATAATAAAAAAATTACTATGCTTCTTACAAAATAAATAAATGATAATATGTATTTCTTTTTAATAATGCCTGAAACTTTTCCTGATATTAAAGTACCAATCATATTAAATAAACCAATTAAAGTTAGTCCTGTTGCGGCTATTGTAGTTTCTAAACCTTTAATTTTTGCAAAAACTGGAAGATAGTTTGAAATTAAAGCAACATGTAAGCCACAAACAAAAAATCCTAAAATAAGATAGTTATAACTTTTATCTTTAAAGGCTTTTTTTATGACATCTGATATTTTTCTTTTTGTAAATTCTTTTTTATCTTTTTTTTGTGGCTTAGGTAAAAGGAATATAAGTGAAAGAGGAATGATGAACAGAAAAAACATAGATGTAATTTGAAAAGAAAAACTCCATTTAAAGGTTGTGACTAAAAATTGGTTAATAGGTGTAAATATAAACATCCCTGTAGCAGCAAGAGACATAAGTATACCTGTAACTGTGCTTTGTGTTTTATCATCCTCGAAATATTTTGAGACTCCACCAATTATAACTGGTACAGAAATAACACCAGCTGAAATACCTCCAATTATGCCAATACCAAATAAAAAATGTAAAGGGTGTATCGCTGAAGAAGCGACATAGAAACTAAGAGATACACCAAAGAAGCCAAAACAAAGAGTTTTTACATAGCCCTTTTGTTCAGCAAATGCACCTGCAATGGGTGACATAGCTCCCCAAAGCAAATTAAAAAGACCATATGTTAGACCTATAATTGAAGCACTAAAAACTGTGGAGCTTAAAAGATCTGGGACGTATATCCCTAGAGACATTCTAAATCCATTTCCAACTGACAGTATTAATCCAGCAACTAAAACTAATAGAATTGTTCTCATTTGCTTAAAATATATGAATCATATCAAAAAAATATGTTTATTTTTGAGGTTAAATATCTATTATACGCCGTCATGGGTTATCCTAAAAAACACAGAGGCAGAAGAAAAATCGGCTCACGAAAAAGAAGAGCGAAAAGAAGAGCTAAAAAGAAATAGTATTTTCAATTATTATAATTTATCCCTGATATTTTATGGTTGTTTTAAACAGAAGAAGATTTATATCAATACTTATTGGGGGGTGTATTGTTGGATATAAACCTTTAGTTGCGATGGAAAAATTAATTCTTTCAGATGAGGAATGGAGAATGAGATTATCAGAAGAAGAGTATTATATATTGAGACAGCATGGAACTGAACGACCCGGGTTTAGTGTGCTTAACAATGAAAAAAGGAAAGGTACCTACCATTGTGCAGGATGTGAATTACCACTATTTTCATCGGACATGAAATATGATAGCGGAACTGGCTGGCCTTCATTTTTTGATTATCTTCCCAATGCTTTAGGTTTTAAAACAGATTTTAAATTAGTGTTTCCGCGAAAAGAATATCACTGTGCTAAATGTGGCGGGCATCACGGACATGTCTTCAAAGATGGTCCGCAGCCTACAGGTTTAAGATACTGTAATAACGGTATAGCTTTAAACTTTATTCCAGTTTAATTTTTTTTTATAAGCAAAAATGTTAAAGAAATAGCAAGTGCGATCTTTAAAAGTTCACTGTAAATAAATGGATATAAACCTGCATTTATAGATTTCTCTAATCCTATGAAACTAGATAAGTGGGCAATACCACATACAAAAATAATTAACGCCCCTATAAAAATAGATAAAATTATTTTTATTAAATCTTTATTGAAAAGATTTTTTGAAAAAAATGCTATTGCAAAAGAAGCTAAAATCATACCATAAAGAAATCCAAATGTTGGAGACATAACATAACCAAAACCTCCACCAGCAGCAAAGATGGGAAGGCCAATGAGTCCAAGAATAACGTATGAAACAGTTGCATAAAACCCAACCATACCCATTGATGCAGCAATAAAATATACAACAAAGGTTTGTAATGTCATCGGCACAGGATAGAAAGGAATACTGATCTTACTAGAAACTGATAAAAGAATAATTCCCAAAAGAGAAAATACTATTTTTGATAAATTACTTTGTGCGTACTGACTTAAAATTGTTATATTTTTATTTTCCATATTAATTATTTATAATTTTGAAGTGATTTGTGCAATAATTATAATTGGCCTCTAATCAATTCTTTTAATTTCAATAAATCCTTGTTAAATAATCTAATACCCTCAGCTAATTTAAAAGATGCCATCTGATTTTCATTTAAATGCCAACGAAATGAGCTCTCATTCACATTAATTCTCTCAATATCTAATGAAGATGAGTTTTCTTTTGATAATTTAAGTTTAATTTCATCATCGTTTTGGCTTAATTCTTCTAAAAGAGTTGGGCTGATAGTTAATTTATCACATCCAGCTAAATTAATTATTTCATCTTTATTTCTAAATGATGCTGCCATAACAATAGTGTTATAATTAAATTTTTTAAAATAATTAAAAATCTTCTCAACACTCTCAACACCTGGGTCATTTGATGAGTCATAATCTTTTTGCGTATTTGATTTAAACCAGTCAAGTATCCTTCCCACAAATGGTGAAATTAAAAATGCTCCTGCTTCAGCACAAGCTATTGCTTGTGTTAAAGAAAAAATGAGTGTGCAATTACAAGATATTCCCTCTGCCTCTAATTTTTTTACTGCTTGTATTCCTTCCCATGTGCCTGCAATTTTAATTAATATTCTATTCTTGGTGACGCCTGATTGCTCATAGCTATTGATTATTTGCTTTGCCTTTTCAACAGTAGCTTCAGTATTAAATGATAAATCAGAGTCGACCTCGGTAGAAACATATCCTGGCACGATTTTTGTTAATTCTATACCAAAAGCAATAGTTAATTGATCAGCAATGTAATTAACTTGATCCTCAGTTTGAGAAAATTTTCTACTTTTTGAATTACTTATTACTTGATCAACTAATTTATTATATTTGTTTGATTGAACGGCTTTAAATATTAAAGATGGATTGGTTGTACAGTCATCTGGGTTAAATTTTTGAATGCTGTCAATATCTCCGGTGTCTGCAACAACTGATGAAAATTTTTTAAGACTATCTAATTGAGATACCATGAAAATAAATATTCTTTCTTAACGATTGTTTAAGCTATATATTAATTGAACTTCTTATGCAAAAAAAAATAATTATTTGTGGATTAGCAGATATCCAAGAGTGTGTTGATAAATTCAGCCCAGATAAAATGCTTACCATTATTAATAAAAATTTTGAGCCTGAAACCCCATCAGGTATGGATAAAAATAGACACTTGAAAATGTTAATTGATGATATTTCTGAGCCAAGAGAGGGATTTATATTACCAGAGAAACATCATACTCAAGAATTATTAGATTTCACAGATGATTGGGATAAAACCAAACCTATTTTAGTCCATTGTCATATGGGTATAAGTCGATCTACTGCAACAAGTTTAGGCATAGCCGCAAAATACTCCCCTGAAAATATTGAGCTTATAATTGAAAACTTAAAAGAAATTGCACCACACGCTAGCCCTAATAAGATTATGATGAGATATTATGATGAAATATTGGGTTTAGATAACAGACTTTATGGTTCAGTTCCGTACTTTGACCCTGAGCCGATAGAAGAAAGTAGAATAGTAGAGTTAAATTTTTAGGATAAATAAATGACTAGTTATTGTGAAGTATGTAAAAAAAAGATTGTGGAGCCTTTATATTGGGCTGATCCTAAGTTTTATGATATCCCAAAAAAAGTATTTTTTTGTGATGCCAAATGTTCACTAATTTATTACAAGAAAATTAAAAAATTATTTAAAAATCAATAAATTCAATACATATAGCTGTGCAAATTTTGCACAGCTAAGTTCTATTATCTGCAATTTGACTTTAGAAAAAAAATTAGTATAAAACACCAATCAAAAACTAGCTCCATCCTTATTCCTATCCTTACTTATTCCTCCGGAGCTAGTTTTATATAATCCCTCAAAATAACAACTTAAACTTAAACTTTATTATAATATTTAATTGATATAATTTTTTAATATGAGTGATCATTATATTTTCTGGGATCTCGAAACAACAGGTCGTAATGATAAATTTAATCAAATAACACAAGTTGGTGCTGTGTTAACTAATAATAAATTTGAAGTTAAAGACAAACTAGAAATACATAGTAAGTTAAGAGAGGGAAAATGGTTCGAGCCAGGTGCTTTAATAACAACTGGGGTAGATCCAACTAGTTTAATACAAAATAATTACCCTAATTATTATGAAGCTAGTGCTCAATTGTATGAAACTTTTCAACAATGGTCATCCTCATCAGCCATTTTTGTAGGTTTCAATAATATAAATTTTGATGAACCCTTTTTACGACAGGCACTTTATCAAAACTTATTACCTGAAATTTATATGACTGTGACTAACAATAATGTGCGTATGGATGTTTTTGATATATTAAGATTAGTTTCAGTTTATAGCCCTGAACATATTAAATTTAATACTGACGATCAAGGGTATCCAATACTTAAATTAGATGAAATTTCAAAACTAAATAATATTTCAATAAACTATGATGCAGGTCCGCATGATGCTGTTTTTGATAGCTTAATCACATTGGAACTTAATAAGATATTAAATATAAGGTGTCCAAAGATTTGGAACTCTGCATATGAATTTCGACATAGAGACACTCCTAAGAGATTCATGCTAGATAATTTAGTTTTTACAAACACGACCTTTTGGGGAAGAAGACCCACAATCAAAGCTCAAACTTTAATTGGAGGCATTCCATCAAGAAATCATCACTATTTAGTTTATAATTTGCTTTTTGATCCTGTTAAAATCATAGAATTAGAAGATAAAGATTTAATTAAGAAAATGAATGATGGGGCTAAAAGAATTTGTGAAGTTTTTGATGGGTCAAAGTCGAAAACACTTTTAAATGAAAGTTATTCATTCAAAGATAATCAATATGCAGAAATAGGAGTAGATGAACTAAGAAAAAGAGCAAATTTTATAAAAAAAAATGAGGAGTTTTGCTCTCGTCTTATTAAACTTCATCTTTCAAATCAAAAAGAATGGCCTGAACCATTTAATGTTGAAGATAGAATATTTGAGAGTTTCCCATCGCATCAAGATAAGAAATTAATGATTGATTTTCATATCGCACCTAACGATAAGAAATATGAAATTGCAAAACAATTCAAAGATGATCGATATAAAGAAATAGCTGTAAGAATTTTATATGAAATAGCCCCCCACACTCTGCCTGAAAATGACAAAAGAAATTATGAATTTGAAATAAAAGAGCGTTTTAATGATGATGACAAATCTAAATGGAATTCTAAAAATAAAATTCTCTCTAGTTTAGAGACTGACCTAGATAAAATGATTATAGATGAAGATGAAAAAATTCAGTTTAAACAAAAAGTTATAACATTTTTAAATAATGAATCTGCAAAATGGAATTAAGATTAATTTCGAGTTAGATATTCTTTGATATATTGTCCATAATCAGACTTGATTAATTTTTCTGCAATATCATTTAAATTACTTTTGTTTATAAAGCCTTGTTCGTACGAAGCTATTTCATAAGAGCCAATTTTTACATCGTTATTTTGTTCATATAATTTTACTTTTTGTGCTGCCTCTAGAAGAGCCTTTGCGTTACCAGTATCATGCCAAACAATTGAGTCATCTAAAATTTCTAAAGCAAGTTTTTTTTCAGATAAATATATTTTAATTAAATCAGTTATTTCTAATTCACCTCTGTTTGATGGTTTCAGTGTTTTTGCAAATTTTGAAGCTTCAGAGTCAAAAAAATATAAACCAGGAATGATTAAATTACTTTTAGGTTTTGATGGTTTTTCTTCAATGCCAACAATATTTTTATTGTTATCTAATTCAATAACACCAAATTTTTCTGGATCTGGAACTGGCAATCCAAATACACTTCCGCCGTTCTGTTGCATCTTAAGAAGAGCAGAATTTGCATAGTCAAAATAATTTTTTCCAAGAAAAACATTATCACTTAATGCTAATACTGATGGGCTGCCGTCTAAAAATTTTTCAGCAATAAAGTAAGCATCTGCTATACCCCTTTGAATTTTTTGGACTTCATATGAAAAATTAAGACCAACCACTGATCCTGTTCCAAATGTTTTTTTGAATATTGTAAGGTCGTCCTCTTGAACAATAAATAATATATCTTTAATTCCTAATCTTACTAGGGTCTCGAGAGGATAATAAATCATAGGTTTATCGTAAAGAGGTAACAAAGGTTTTGAGGCAGGTATTGTTGCGGGCATTAATCTTGTACCCTTACCAGCAGCAAGAATAATACCTTTATTTTTCATATCCAGCCAAATGACTTAACTAAAAATACTATAGGAATAATCATACATATAAATGTAATTAAAATTATATTTAGTTTTGTGCTATCTCTAACAGAGCTTATAAGGTCTCTGTGAGAAATAAAATTTATTAATTTATTTTGATCATCTACTACTGGTAGGTGCCTGATGTTATTTTCCCCCATAATTTTTATTGCAATTTCTGAGGAGGTTTTTAAGTCCACAGTTATAATTTCTGATGTCATAATATCTGATGCTGTGACCAAATCTGGATCTCTACCATCTTTGACACATTTTCTAACTATGTCTCTTTCTGAAACAACACCAAGTAATATTTTTTGTTCATTCAGAATAGGAACAGCCCCTATATTTTTTATATCCATACTATAAGCAATTTCACTTACTATAGATTCAGGACCAAAAAATATATATTCATCATTAAACTTAATTTTTTTAATATCTTTGATACTTGGCATTAAAGTATTATATAGGAATAGGAGGATTTAAATAAATTAAGCGTATTGAAGCACTTTTAGGTCTTCAAAAACTTTAATTTTTCAACTATTGTTACAAAAAAAATGTTTAGATTTTTTAACTCAAAAAAATGGTTTTTATGGGCATGGGCAGGATCAGCTGCCATATTAGGTAGTCTTTGGGTGCAAGTAGAAATTGATGTCAGGATCAATGAGTGGTTTGGTACTTTCTATGATATGATTCAAAAAGCTCTTGCTGAGCCAAATTCAATTACAATTGAAGAATATTGGGCGGGCTTACTATCTTTTATAACACTTGCAGGAATATATGTGGCTATTGCGGTTTTGGTAAGTTTTTTCACAGCACATTTCTTATTTAGATGGAGAACCGCTATGGTCGAGTGGTATCACAGTGTTTATAACTATGCCCGTACAATCGAAGGTGCTGCTCAAAGAGTTCAAGAGGACACTATTAAGTTTGGTAGAATTATGGAAGGTCTTGGAACAAGCTTAATTGAGTCGGTGATGATAATTGTACAATTCCTTCCAATCTTATTAGGACTTAGTGCTGGTATTCCAATATTCTTTTTTGGCGAATGGGAGTATGGTTTAGTTGTTGGTGCATTAATTTGGTCAGTTGGTGGAACAGTTTTTTTAATACTCCTTGGAATAATTCTCAGACTTGTTGGTGTAGAATATGATTTACAAAAACAAGAGGCAGCTTACAGAAAAGTTTTAGTTATTGCCGAAGATGATGAAACTATTCGTCCAAAAACAATAGAAGAATTATTTGATGATGTAAGAAAAATTCATTTTCTCTCGTATATTAGGTACTTGTATTTTAATATTGGAAGAATTGCTTATCTGCAGGCTAATGTTTTAAGTGCTTATGTATTTTTAGCACCTGCAATTGTTGCAGGTATTATTACCCTTGGTGTTATGCAACAAATTATTCGTGCTTTTGGCAGGGTTGAGGGGTCAATGCAGTACCTTTTAAAATCATGGCCAACAATTATTGAGCTTGCAAGTGTTTACAAAAGACTGAGAGAATTTGAGAGAAAACTTAAGTCTACGACAGATACTGCCAAGGTGTCTGAATAAATATTTTAGACATCACATAGACAGAACTCAGAGTAATTAAAACAATGATAATCCACACCCATCTATTGTTCTTATCATAGTTTTCGCCATTTTTATTCGGATCAACCATAATATTTAAATATAATAATTATTTATTAAAATCAATTATGCTTTTTTAAGTATCTTGTTCTGTTTACAACAGCATAATTTTTAAAAAGTTTCTGAGCGAGTAAGTTACTTTTTTCTACACCTTTGATTATCAAATCAAGATTTTTTTCTTTTGCTATTTCTTCAATTTTGTTCATTAATGCCCTAGCAACACCAATTTTTCTAAAATCTTGTAAAACATACAAAACGTCTAACACTATATTCTTCTCGTAATAAGTTTCGTTGATTTTAGCTACAACAATTCCCATAAATTTATCTTCGTTTTTTGCAGCAAACGCAAAATAATCATCTTGAAATATGCATGACCAAAATAAACTAAAGTTTACTTCTTGAAATTGAAAAGAATTCGATGATGCACTTTCATTAATGATTTCTTTCCAACTATTCAGGTGAATTTCTTTAGGTTTTTCAATAGTGAACATCCACTATTAATCTAACAATTAATTTCAATCATTTACATAATTATTCAATAAAAGCTTGATCTTAGGTGGATAAGTCTTATCTGTATATTAATGTTTGAAAAATTAATAAAGTATTTTGAGTCAGTAAAGGCTAGAGATCCTGCTGCAACTTCATTGTTACTAGTGGTATTAACTTATCCTGGTGTAAAAGCTGTTTTCTTCCACCGTATAGCAAATTTTATCTGGTCACTAAATTTGAAATTATTAGGAAGAATGATCTCTCAATTATCAAGATTTTTAACTGGCATTGAAATTCATCCTGCCGCTAAAATAGGAAAAAATTTTTTTATTGATCATGGAATGGGAGTTGTTATCGGAGAAACCGCCGAGATTGGAGATAATGTAACTATTTATCATGGTGTCACTTTGGGGGGTATCATGCCTGCTGTTAAATCATCAGAACAAGTTGGTGTGAAGCGCCATCCTACTCTTGAAGACGATGTAATTGTTGGCTCTGGAGCGCAGATATTGGGTCCAATAATTATAAAAAGTTGTGCTCGAATTGGATCTAATGCTGTTGTAACTAAAGATGTCCCAAAAGGGGGAATAATGGTTGGCATACCTGCTAAAAATATTCAATCTAAATCCAAAAAAACAGATAATACTTTTGCGCCATATGCAGTTACAAAAAAGTAACCATTTATATATTCAAAATTAATTTGCATGATTATGTTTCAAATGTTTAAATAATTAATTCCTGGAGGGCTGAGTATTTATATAAATAATAAAATTTCTTAAAAATCTTCTTTAAAAAAATATGTCTGAAATAAAAATTCAAATTAAAAACTTATATAAAATTTTTGGTAAAAACTCAAAGTCTGCGTTAGAGCAAGTTAAAGATGGTGTCAATAAAGATGAACTTTTAGAAAAACATAATCATGTTCTGGGTCTAAAAGATATTAATTTGGATATTAAAGAAAAATCAATTCAAGTTGTAATGGGCCTTTCTGGTTCAGGTAAGTCTACGTTAATAAGACATATAAACAGATTAATAGAACCTACAGACGGCAGTGTAGTTGTTGATGGTGAAGATGTTTTAAAAATGAACGATGAAAGTTTAAGAGATTTCAGAAGAAAAAAAACTGCTATGGTATTCCAACGTTTTGCTTTGTTGCCTCATAAGACGGTTTTAGAAAATACACTATTTGGTCTTCATATTCAAAAGGTTGATGAAAAAGAGGCAAATACCAGAGCACGAAGATGGATTGATCGTGTTGGATTATCTGGATATGAGGAAAAATATCCTCAACATTTATCTGGTGGCATGCAGCAACGTGTTGGACTCGCAAGAGCTCTTACTAACGATGGGGAGATCTTGCTTATGGATGAAGCTTTTAGCGCTCTTGACCCTCTTATTAGAAAAGATATGCAAGATATTTTGTTGGAGCTACAAGACGAACTTCATAAAACAGTTGTATTTATTACTCATGACCTAGATGAAGCTTTAAAAATCGGAGATCGTATTGCAATATTAAAAGACGGCATAATGGATCAAGAGGGTATCCCTGCAGATATTTTGTTAAGTCCAAAAACACAATATGTAAAAGATTTTGTTGAGGATGTTAATAGAGCTAGGGTTATCAAAGCAAAGCACATTATGTCAAAATTAAATGGACAAGACAGGGATAACGCTATGTTTGTAGATCAAGATGATTTTATTGATAGATTTATTGATAAAGTTATTTCTGATAAGCCAAGTTGCCTGATTGTCAAAAATAAGAATAATGACGAGATAGGCTATTTATCTACAAAAAGACTCTCTGAAATACTAAAACGATAGATAAATTAACAATTTTAGGCTTTTTTGCGTCAAATAGCATCCATTTTCAAGATTTTTTCACTGTTAATGCAATACAGGAATGTTATGTTACATTTTTATATCAGGGAGGATGTAATGAACTCTATTAAAAAAATACTTCTGAGCTCAGTTCTATTATTTGGAATTAACTCAGTTGCAAAGGCTGATTGTGGGACAATCACAATCGCTGAAATGAACTGGGCATCCGCCGAAATGTTTGCCCACGTTGATAAACTTATCCTTGAAGAGGGATATGGATGTGATGTTGAACTAGTTCCAGGTGATACTATGCCAACAGCTACATCAATGATGGAAAAAGGTGAGCCAGATGTGGCTCCAGAATTATGGATTAACTCTGTTCGTATTGCTTTAGATGCTGCTGTTGATGAAGGAAGACTTCACTACGCCGCTGAAGTTTTATCTGATACTGGTGAAGAGGGATGGTGGATACCTCAGTACTTAGCTGATGCAAACCCAGACATCGTAACTGTTGAAGATGCTCTAGCAAGACCAGAATTATTTCCTCACCCAGAGGGTGATGGGGCAGCACTTTATACTTGTCCATCCGGTTGGAACTGTCAAATCAGTACAGGAAATCTTTTCCAAGCATATGATGCTGAGTCAAAAGGATTTAATCTTGTAGATCCAGGCTCTGGTGGAGCATTAGCTGGTTCAATTGCTGAAGCTTACGAAAAAGGTGAAGGTTGGCTAGGTTATTACTGGGCACCAACAGCTATTCTAGGTAAGTATCCAATGAAAAAATTAGACTTTGGAGTACCTCATGACTTTGACGAGTGGAGTACTTGTACCTCTCAAGAAGGTTGTGCAGATCCACAGAAAAATTCATGGGTTGTATCATCAGTCTTTACTGTTGTAACTGATAATTTCATGAACTCTACTGGACCAGGAATGGACTACATTTCAAAAAGAGCACTTCCTAACTCAACTGTTAATGCGCTTTTAGCTTGGAAGGACGACAACCAGGCAACAGGTGAAGACACAGCAATTTATTTCTTACAAAATTACTCAGAGTGGAAAAGCTGGGTAAACTTTGAAACAATGCTTGCTGTTGAGGCTGCAATAGACTAATCATCAATATTATTAAAAGAGGTGGGCTTAAAGCCCGCCTCTAATTATCAATTTAATGGAAGATTTCTTATCAGAGTTTCCGGAACTTAGCAGAGAAACACTTAGATTTATCAAAAAAGGTTTTGATGCATCTTATCGAGCTTTTTCAAGAGAATATGGTGATGCAATAGAAGCAGTATTTGATCCTGTCTTATATTTCCTAGTTTGGTTTGAAAAATTATTACAAAATTCGCCTTGGCCAATTGTATTAATATGTTTTTTGGCTGTAATTTATTTTGGTAGTAGAAAAATATCTGTAACCATTGGCTCATTATTTGCCTTTTTGCTTATAGGAATATTTGGGATGTGGGAAGACACAATGTCTACGGTGAGTATTATTGGAGTTTGCACCATGCTTTCTATTGGAATTGGAATACCTGTTGGTGTACTTATGGCAAAATCAGAACGTGCTCAAAGAATTTGCACACCAATTCTAGACGTCATGCAAACAATGCCAAGCTTCGTATATTTAATACCCGTAGTTATGTTATTGGGTATAGGAAAAATTCCCGGGCTTCTAGCTGTGGTAATATATGCAATCCCACCTATTATTAGACTTACAAACTTAGGTATAAGAGAGGTTGATAAAGAAGTTTTGGAAGCTGCTGATGCTTTTGGTGCTAATCCAAGACAAAAATTGTTTCAAGTACAATTACCTTTAGCACTTCCAACAATATTTGCAGGAATTAATCAAACAATCATGATGGCTTTGGCAATGGTTGTGATTGCCTCAATGATTGGAGTTAAGGGACTTGGTCAACCCGTTTTAAAAGCAATTACTAATCAATACTTTGCTATGGGTTTATTTAATGGTTTAGCAATTGTTGCATTGGCTATTATTTTTGACAGAGTTTCCCAATCATTTGGTCATCGTATTCAGCAACATAGAAGTGGTTCAAGAGAATAAATTAGAAATTAAGTTATTACCTATAAAAACTTTAACTTCTATTTTAATTAATCAATATGTTAAATAAAAGTTTAATTGGTGTATTTTTCATAACTTTTATTTACCTACTAGCGATATTTTTAAAGCAACCCCTAGAATATGTCTTTAACCTACCATTATTACCATTAAGTCTTCTATCACTCATTTTGGGAATATTTTTTTTTAATATATTCTCTATATCTTCTAATATTGTTGAAGGTCGAGAATTTATTAAGAAAAATATACTTCAATTAGCAATTGTTTTATTAGGTATTAAGATAAGTTTGACTCAGTTATGGAGAGTCAGTATAGAGTCTATATTTGTCATAATAATTACAATATTATCCATATTTCTTACATATTTTTTTATTAAAAAATTTTGGCCAACTCAAACAGGCATATCAAAATTATTAGCAATCGGTACATCCATTTGTGGTGTCACAGCTATTATGGCTTCCTCAACTATATTAAAATCAAAGGATCAAGAAGTAGCCGTGGCTATACTAATTGTGGTTTTATGGGGAAGTATAGCTGTATTAACATATCCTTTTTTTGTGGAGCTATTTTTTTTGACAGACTTAGCTAAAGGCATTTTTTTAGGCGTTAGTATTCATGATACAAGTCAAGTTTTAGCAGCTGCTATGGTTCATAGTGATTTACATCCAAATCAAAAGACTTTAGAAATCGCTACAATAACAAAAATAATTAGAAATTTATTTCTGTTAGCTTTGATACCGATATTAATTTTTTTTAATAAAAGTTCGAAAAATAATAAAAATAAAAGTCAATCTATCTTTGTTAGAATATTTAATTCAATTCCGCTTTTTGTAGTGGGTTTTATTTTATTTGCAACCTTTCGC
Organism: uncultured Alphaproteobacteria bacterium; assembly: GCA_902523135.1. Taxonomy (GTDB): domain Bacteria; phylum Pseudomonadota; class Alphaproteobacteria; order HIMB59; family HIMB59; genus HIMB59. The sequence goes on along the minus strand of CABYYB010000001.1, from coordinate 537,149 downwards.
TCATTTATGGACTTATACTTTTTTGATAATGAGAAATGGATAGAATTTTTAGTAATACTTGAAAAATTAATTTCAATTCTATTTGGCCTAGCTCTTACTGCCCTTGGAGCCTCTATTGATTTGAGAAAAATCTTTAATCAAGGGTATGCTGCTATATTAATTGGTATGACTTTTAGCTTTGTATCTTTTGTATCAGTAACATTCTTAATATTTATTTTAGGGCTAAATGTCTTATAGAAATAATATCATTGCTTTGTAGCAGGAATACATATTAACTACACTGAATTTAATGACCCACTTAATTGCTAAAAGTGCGAGACTTCGCTCTACCCCTTACACCAAAAGAATTGAGGAATATGGTGTACAATCGTACACAGTTTATAATCATATGCTTTTACCTGCATCTTTTAAAGGTATAGAGGAAGATAGTAGGCACCTAAAAAAAAATGTTCAACTTTGGGATGTATCTGGCGAGAGACAAGTTCAAATTCATGGACCTGATGCAGCTAAACTTACACAATTAATTACGTGTAGAGATTTATCTGAGGCAAAAGATTATCTTTGCTATTACGCTCCAATTATTGATGACAAAGGTAAAATTATTAATGATCCACTGATAATGAAAGTTGCTGAAAAAACATGGTGGCTATCAATAGCAGATACAGATGTGCTTCTTTATGCAAAAGGAATTGCAATTGGTATGAACCTTGACGTTGAGATTACTGAACCTAATGTTAACATTCTTGCAGTTCAGGGGCCAAAATCATTTGAGCTTATGTCAAGAGTGTTTAAAGACATAGATAAATTAAAATTTTTCAATTTCAAAAGATTTGATTTTCAAAATCATAAATTTTTAATTGCAAGATCAGGTTGGTCCAAACAAGGTGGATTTGAAATTTATGTAGATCATGATGAAATCGGCCTAGATCTTTATGATACCCTTATGTCTAAAGGTGAAGATTTGGATGTAAGACCCGGTTGTCCAAATTTAATTGAAAGGATAGAGGGTGGTTTATTATCTTTTGGAAATGATATGAACATGAATGATACTCCACTAGAATGTGGTTTAGGTTCTTTTGTTTCTTTCAATCCTAAGATAGATTATTTAGGAAAAGCTGAGTTAGAAAAACAGCACAAAGAAGGAGTCAAGAGATCTTTAGTTGGTTTAAAACTTAAACTCGATAAAATTGAAATTACAAAAGCGTTACCTTTAAAAATTGGTTCTGACATAATAGGTGAGCTAAGGGCTGCATGCTTTAGTCCAGATTTTGGCTGTTGTCTTGGAATAGCTATGGTTCAAACCCAAAATCAAAGTTTAGAAAAAAAACAGATACTTCTTGTTGATGGCGAAGAGGTTGAGTCTGTAATGACGAGCCTGCCCTTCAATAAATAATAATTGCTTTTTTAAACTAAAAGTTTAAATAGTCTCGGGTGTTAAATATCGTTTATAATTCTTGGGCTCTATTTACAGGGTTTGGATTTATTATGCTTGCACATTCTTTGCAAGGAACCTTGTTAAATATTAATGCCGTATTATTTAATTTTTCTGATTTTGAAATTGGATATGTCTTTACAGGTTATTTTATAGGTTATTTAGCAAGCTCATATATTTGTCCGAAAATTATCAAAAATGTAGGACATATAAGAGTATTTGCAGCATTCGCATCCATTGCTTCCATTACAATTTTATTTCATTGGATTTATGTTCAACCGTTTTTTTGGTTTTTTTTAAGATTCCTCACAGGTTTTTCATTGGCAGCAATATATATCGTTTGTGAAAGTTGGCTAAATGATCGTGCTGATAATAGAACAAGGGGAAAGCTCATAGGATTTTACATGGTGATATTATACTTCTCAACTAGTGGGGGTGGTTTGCTAATAAATCTAAAAGAGACTACTGAGGCACACTTATATATTCTAACATCTTTATTAATTTCTTTTGCTTTAGTTCCAATTTTGCTTACTAAAAAATCAGCACCAGAATTTTCTACACCTAAGTTCATATCTTTAAAAGATTTATATAAAAATTCTCCCATGTCTTTTATCGGTTCTTTTGGTATTGGTATGATATATGGAGCATCATTTGGGTTAATTGCAGTCTTTGGGGCTAAGTTAAGCTTAAGTATTTTTCAAATTTCTATGCTTGTTTTTGTAAATACTTTCATTGGAGCTTTATTTCAGTATCCGGTTGGTAAACTATCGGATACATTTGATAGAAGAATAATTTTACTGATATTAAATATTATTGCTTTGGTCTCATCTATTTGTGTAATTATTTTCGGATCTTTTTCATTTAATATTCTTTTATTATTTGTTGGAATACATTCAGCTGTATCTCTTCCTTACTATGCAGTTGTTATTTCTCACCTAAATGATTTTTTAGAAAAGGATGAGGTTGTTTCTGCTAGCTCAACTCTGACATTAGTTAATGCATTAGGTTTAGTTTTAGGGCCAATTATCGTCTCTGGATTTATGTCTTATTTTGATGCCTATGGATTGTTTTATTATTGTGCAATAGTTTATGTTTTTCTGGCTCTATTTACCTATCAAAGAGTAAGAGTTGGAAGAACTAGTGATATTTATGATGAGAATACACCATCAATGATTGTGCCTCGCACCGCTTCCGCAATAGGAATGCAAACTGCTACTGAACAAATGATTAGTAAAATTGATGAAAAAGAGTAATTTTTTAATTGATGGATTTTGAAGCCAAGATAGCTGAATTAGGTCTTTTAATACCAAAACCTGCAAAACCTGCAGGGAGTTATAAACCCTGCGTTATTGTTGATAATATTGCATATATATCTGGTCAAGGCCCATTACTTGAGGATGGGTCTTTTGCAAAAGGAAAAGTTGGGGCTGATGTTGATTTAGAGACAGCTCAAAATCACGCTAGGCTATGTGGATTAGCTATCTTATCTGCTTTAAAAAATGAAATAGGAACAATTAATAAAGTAGATCAATTAATAAAACTGACAGGTTTTGTAAATTGTATTGAGAGCTTCACACAGCAGCCTTTAGTAATCAATGGTTGCTCAAATATGATGAAAGATATTTTTGGCGAGACTGGTGTTCATGCTCGAGCTGCAGTAGGAGTTAATTCTTTGCCTCTAGGTTTTACATTAGAAATTGAGGCAATGTTTAAAATCAAGAGTTAATTTCTTAATTGACAATTAATTAAATTTAGCAAAATATTAATTTATTAATGCTTGGAGTTTGAATTATGGATTTTCATTTTGAAAACAATACTATTAAGATAATCCATCAAAATAAGACATTTCATTTGCATCCCATTTGGTTAAGAGAGAGACTACCGGGTGAAAAGTATTTTGATTTAGATACTAATCAAAGATTATATGAGCCATCCTCTATTGACTTAAAGTTGAAAATTAAAAGTTGTAAATTAACAGATAACAATCTTGATGTTGAATTTAATGATGGGGCACAAGGTCAATATCGTTTAGATAATCTTTTGATTGAAATGGATGAAGAAAAAAATAAGAGAGGGCCCTTACCAAAAAGAATTTTATGGAATTCTCAACTAGAAGATTTTCCTGAAGCTATTTTTGAAGTAGATATGGTTGAACAAGAATCTATGTATAATCTTCTTATAGATTTTTATAAATATGGATTTGTTATTATTAAAAATGTACCAACTGAGAGTAAGTATATTTTAAAATTTGTAAATTCAATTGGCCCAGTTAAGGTCACAAATTTTGGAGAATTTTTTGATGTAATGTCTAAACCAAATCCAAATGACTTAGCCTATAAACCTATTGCATTACCGCCTCATACTGATAACCCTTACAGAAAACCAGAAGCACCCGGGATACAGTTTTTGCATTGTTTAAAAAATGAAGTGAGTGGTGGTTTCTCTACACTTGTTGATGGTTTTTCAGTTGCAGAATATATCAAATTAAATGAGCCAGAAGCATTTGAGTCTTTAACTAAAACAAATTTACGTTACCGATTTCAAGATAAAGATATAATTTTAGAAAATTGGGGAGAGTTAATTGAATTAGACAAGGATGGCGACTATAAGCAAGTCAGGTATAGTACTAGAGTTGATTACGTGCCACCTTTAGAAAATGAAAAGTTAGAGAGTTTTTACAAAGCGAGAAAATTATTAGGAGATTTATACACTTCATCTGACTTCGAGATAAAATTTAAGCTCTTACCAGGAGATGTCATGATGTTTGATAACCACAGACTTCTCCATGGAAGAACCTCTTATGACTCGAGTGAGGGAGCTAGACATTTACAAGGTTGTTATCTAGAATTTGATTCAACTGATGGAAAGTTGAGACATTTACATGAAAAATATCATCTAAGTGAAACAAATTTATGACTGAGAAAAATGTAAAATTTAAACATATGAAAGACGGAGATAAAGAAGATTATCTATTGCTACAAAAATATGAGGAAAAGTATGTTTCATTGACATATGAAAGAATAATAGAAGAACTTACAAGACAAGGAAAAAATACTATGGAGGGTTACAAGATAACAAGATTAGATCATGGTCTACAATCAGCTACTAGAGCTTATAATGATGGAGCTGATATTGATTGGATTGTTGGTGCCTTACTTCATGATATTGGAGATGGGCTTGCCCCTCAAAATCACGATAGGTTTTCTGCTGAAGTTGTAAGACCTTATGTAAGAGATGAAATAACATGGGTGATTGAGCATCATGGAATTTTTCAAATGATCTACTATGCTCATCATTATGGATGGGATAAAAATGCTAGAGATAAATTTAAAGATAATATTTATTTCCAAACTTGCGCAGATTTCTGTGAAAGATGGGATCAAAAATCTTTTGATCCCGAATATGAAAATAAAGATCTAGATTTTTTTAAACCCTTGATTAAAGAGGTATTTAGCAGACCTCCCTACAAAGATGAATACATCAAAAAAAATGAAGTTTTAGGTTTACCAAAAGTTTAAATCTATAAATCCAGATAATTTAAAGTAAGTATAAATTGTCATGAGAATTTTCTTGATAACTTTGAGTATTTTACTCACAAGCATAGGGAGCATTATGGCGAAAAACTTATATAACTTTAGTATTCAAGATATTGATGGAAATACAGTTAATCTTGATAAATTTAAAGGTAAACCCATTCTTCTTGTTAATACGGCTAGTAGATGTGGTTTCACAAAACAATACGCTAATCTATCCAATCTTCATCGTGAGTATTTTAAAAAGAATTTAGTAATTATTGGAACTCCTTCTAATAGTTTTCATCAAGAGCTGAGTAATAATGAGGAAGTTAAAGAATTTTGTTTAATTAATTATGAAACAAAATTTATTATATCTGAAATTATTAGTGTTGTTGGTGAAAATGCCCATCCGATATACAGTTGGATGACATCAGAGTATAACGAAACTCCAAAATGGAATTTTTATAAGTATCTCTTTGATGGAGAGGGTCAATTAGTTAAAAGTTGGTCCTCTATGACCAAACCTGACAGTTCGAAAATTACAAGTATAATTGATGAGTTAATATAGAAAAAGGGGCACATAATGTGCCCCTTTTTTAGGAGTACTATAAATAAGATTATTTAAATTCTGGGTAAGCGACTGTTGTTAATTCAGCACTATCTAAACCAGATGCTTCGGTCTCTTCTGATACTCTTAAGCCTACAGTTCCTTTTAGAATATAAAAGAATACGCCACTTAAAGGTACAACTAAGACAGCTGCAGCAACAATTCCTATTAATTGCACTAGGAAATCGCCGCTACCAAAAATACCTACGGCCAGTGTTCCCCATATACCAGCAACTAAGTGTGCTGATATTGCACCGACAACATCATCAATTTTCATTTTGTCGAGCATTGGGATAGCGATAGTACAAAGAATACCACCTATTGCACCAACAATCATAGATAAGAAGTGGTTGCTTAAATCTGGACCTGCAGTGATGGCAACAAGACCTGCTATAGCGCCATTCAATGCAATAGATAGATCGATTTTTTTATACAATAGCTGTGATAAAATAATTGCAGCTACGACACCGCCACATGCAGCAATATTTGTGTTTACAACAACAATTGACATTGCAGAGGCGTCAGCGGCACTACCAAGTGCTAATTGAGATCCACCGTTAAATCCAAACCATCCAAACCAAAGGATGAAAGTACCAAGACATGCTAAAGGCATGTTTGCACCAGCGATTGGAGAAATCTTTCCATCGGCACCATATTTTCCAGCTCTAGGACCAAGAATTAAACAGCCAGTTAAAGCTGCCCATCCACCGACTGAGTGAACAATAGTAGATCCAGCAAAATCAGAAAAGCCCATTTCTGTAAGCCATCCACCGCCCCAAGTCCAAGAACCATAGATTGGGTAGATAATTCCTGTCATAAATGCTGCAAATATCATAAATGGCCATACTTTAATTCTCTCAGCACATGCTCCAGATACAATTGAAATTGCTGTAGCACAGAAAACCATTTGGAAGAACCAATCTGAGGCTAAAGAGTAGCCACCTTCTTCTGTTGCAACTGTTAAATCATCAGCGGTATCATAAAAAGCACCACCTAATGAACCTATCCAACCTGATACATCTACATACATTAAACTGTAACCGATTAGATAGAACATTATTCCTGCAATTGAGTATAAAGCTATATTTTTTAATAAAATTGCTGATGTGTTTTTTTTACGAACAAATCCAGCTTCTAACATGGCAAAGCCTAATGCCATGAACATCACTAAGACTCCACTAAAAACAAATAAAAATGTATTAAATACAAAAGCTGTTTCAGCAGATACTTCCGCACTTGCAACTCCAGAGAAGAGCAAAGTAGGGATTAAGAAAGTTAATATTTTTTTCATTGGATCTCCTTTATTTAATCGCCTCAGCGCCTCGTTCTCCTGTACGTATTCGGACAACTTCTTGCACTTCAGTTACAAAAATTTTGCCATCTCCAATTTTTCCTGATTTTACTGCCTCAGAAATCGTTGTTATGACTTTTTCGACGTCTGCAGAATCTACTAAAACCTCTGCTCGAGATTTAGGAAGAAAATGTACCTCATATTCTGCGCCTCGGTACAGTTCGGTATGACCCTTTTGGCGCCCATATCCTTTAGCCTCAACAATAGTTAAACCTTGGATGTCAACACCTGTAAGTGCTTGTCTCAAAGCTTCAACTTTATCGGGCTTGATAATTGCTGTTATTAGTTTCATAAATACCTCTCTAATTTTTGAGTTGTGAAACTTATAAATACTGAATCAAAAAAAAAATAATGCTAAGAAGTTAATGAAACTATGCATCTAGTGAATATCCAAGATTGCCCAATAAAATCAGTCATATTGGCAATAAAACATTAAATAATATTACTAAAATAATTAAAAAAGCTGGGCTGTATCTTAAATTAATAAGTTAGCGTTTATGATTTAAAGAGGATTCTTCCAATTAACTTTGTAGATTGCTTCATTTCTTCGAAGATTAGGCAATGTAAATGGGCCATCATAAGTAGCTTTAATAGAAGATCCAATAACTTCAATATTATCATTATTCAACTTACTTTTTAAAACTTCTCGATGTTTATAAAAATTTTTATCGGAAGCAAACCCAGAATATCTAATTACTGCAAAATAACCTGGCTCAATTGAAGAAATTTTTACCGAATTATCTGATGGCAAAGGTATTTCATTCGGTTTGTATTTATCTGGTAAGTAAAATTGCATGACGTACTCATTTTCAATTTGAGTAACATTCACAGGTGTGGTCATTGCAATTTTTTCACTTAGCTTATTGTTGCCTGAAATATAATTAAAGAGCTTTCGAAATCCATTATTTTGATTAGTGTATTGAGTTTGAACTACTAGGCGCTCCTCATAAAATCTAATTTCATATGTATCTGTCTGATGAACTACTTTATAAGGAAACTCATCATAGGCCATCAAGTTTTGTACCATGAGAAATATAAATAGTAAGTACTTAATCATTTAAAATTTGCGTTTCTTTATTAGAGACTCCCCATAATCTGTGATCTATGGGTATCCATCCTTTAACAGAGGATTTATTGTCCTCAGGTATACTTATTTTCACCATTGTTTCTTTTACATTTAACAAGTTTACAATTTTTGGTGCAAGTATTACTCCTTTTTGAATAGTCATCCAAGACTCAGGGTCATAAGATTTCAATGCATACAACTCAATATCCTCTAATATCAGCAAAGTTCTTTTTTTTGATAACTGATTGTGAGCAATCCAACCTTGTATACCATTAAATAATTCAATGCGGTACCAATCTGTATAAGAGCTCCAACTATTTCTAAACTCTTCAATAACCTTTACAGGCATATTTTCTTCTGTAAGGAGAAATTTCTCTGTTTGTTTATTAAAATCTTGATTTTCTGGATAATGACGTAACCAAGACTCATCATGGGCTAGGGATTTATAATGAGGAATGTGTTTATCAGAATACGTAGTTAATGGGAGTATCAAAAACAAAAGCACTAGCCTGATCATTAATTTTATCTTTGTGAATTTTGCCAATTTGGATGGGTATAAGGTTGTAAATTTGATGGTGCTAAAAGAGGCTTTCCCAAGATATGATCAGAGGCTTTCTCACCAGTCATTATCGATGGTGCATTAAGATTGCCATTACATATTTGAGGAAAAATTGATGAGTCTGCAAGAAATAAATTTGAAAAACCCTTGACTTTACAATCGTTTAGAACGACAGATGAAGGATCATCCTCTTCACCAATTTTGCAAGTACCACATGGGTGATAAGCACTTTCACAGTTATTTTTTATAAATTCGTCGAGGCCCTCATCTGAAATAACGTCATCACCAGGTTGAATTTCATCACCTTTGAAAGGAACTAATGCCTCTTGATTCAATATCTCTCTACTAAGTCTAAGTGATTTTCTAAAATTTGGAAAATCCTCTTCATGAGACATGTAATTAAATTTTATTATTGGTGCCTCAAAAGGATTGCTAGATTTTAATTTTACAAACCCTCTAGATTTTGAACGCATTGGCCCTACATGTAATTGAAAACCATGTCCTTTACTTGGTGCCTTTCCATCATATCTAATTGCAACTGGAAGAAAATGAAACTGTATATCAGGATATGGAATATTTTTATCTGAACGAATAAAACCAAGTGTTTCAAATTGGTTTGTTGAACCTGGTCCACTTTTTAGAAACATCCATTGCATACCAATAAGTAATTTAGAAAATGGATTCAAATACTTGTTTAGAGTTACTGGTTGAAGACACTTGACTTGAAAATAAACTTCTAAATGGTCTTGTAAATTTTTACCAACACCAGGTAAGTTTTTAATCACCTTTATACCTAATTTATTTAAGTCATTACCCTCCCCTATTCCTGACCTTTGAAGAATGGTTGGACTGTTTATTGCGCCTGCCGATATAATGACGCCAATATTAGCATTGAAGATTTTTTTTTGACCTCGGTGAAATACCTCAACTCCTTTAGCTTTGCCTTCATCAAAAATTATTTTATCAACTAATACTCTCGTGATAAGCTGCACATTCTTTTTTTCTAAAGCAGGTTTTAAATAAGCTTTTGCTGTAGAAAAACGTGAACCTTTCCAAACAGTCATGTCAGCAGGGCCAAATCCCTCCTGTCGAAAGCCATTGTAATCATCTGTGTATGAATACCCTGCCTGCTCTGTTGCTTTTACAAACGCATTATGTAATGGGTTATCTCTTTTACCCTGGGTAACATTCAATGGGCCTGATTTTCCTCTAAATTCTGATGTGCCACCATGACTTGCTTCCATTCTTTGGAAATATGGAAGGACATCTGGAAAGTCCCAACCTTTTGCACCACTCTCAGCCCAATTATTATAGTCACCTGCATTTCCTCTAACATAAATCATTCCATTAATTGATGACGAACCTCCTATAACCTTTCCCCTTGGACAAACTAGTGACCTACCATTTAATGTTATTTCGGGTTCAGATTTATAACCCCAATCAAATTTACTCATGTTCATTGGGTACGATAAAGCTGCAGGCATTTGAATAAAAGGACTATTGTCATTTCCTCCAAATTCTAAGACAAGAATATTCAACTTTGGATTTTCTCCTAGTCTGTAAGCTATAGCTGAACCAGCAGATCCAGATCCAATTACTATATAATCAGGATTAACAAACATTCACCTTAGTAAATAGATACTTTAAAAAAAAGTAAACTTTAAAAGTCAAATTCAAGGTAATTTAATCCACTTACCTTTTTTTATTGACTCAAATGTGGCATCTAAAACTTTCATATTTTTTTGAGCATCTTTTAGGTCATAATCAACTTTTTTATTTTTTAAAAGATGATCAGAAAATAGTGTTACTTGATGTTCGTATTGATCTGTTGCCTTAAAAATCTTTTTAGTATTTTCTTTTTTATAAATTGATTTACCATTATAAATTATAATAGTGGTGGGTTTAGTTTTTATTGCATTAAATGGGTTTTCTACTAATAGTGTTTTTTTAGTTCCTAAAACTATAACTTGCTGAAAGTAAGTGCTCTGAGTTGCTACAGTATAAGATGAGAATACTCCATCAAAATCTAAATTAGCGGTAGATAAAATATCAGTTTTAAATTTACTATCTCTAATGGCTGATGCTACAACTTTTTTTGGCTCTTTATCTAATATATATCTCGAGATTGCTGTAGGATAGCATCCAATATCATAAATTGCACCACCACCGTATTTAAATATATTTCGAATATTTTTTGGATTTTTGTTTGAATAAGAAAAGACTGTCGAAATATTTGACACTTCCCCGATGTGACCAGATTTAATATATTTTTTAATCCACTGCCATTGAGGATGAACCCTTACCATAAACGCCTCTTTAATGATGACGTTGTGCTTTTTTGCATTTTTAATCAAGGGTGTGATTTCTTTGGCAGTTAATGATAAAGGTTTTTCTAAGAGTATATGTTTACCCTGAGCGCAAGCTTTTAAACTCGATTTTATATGTAAATGATTTGGTAAAGGATTGTAAATGATATCAACATCAGGATCTTGATAAAGCTCATCATACGAGCCATAACTTCTGGAAATATTAAATTTTTTTGAAATTTTATATGCACTTCTTTTGCTTCTGCTTGCTATGGCAAGTAAATTGCTATTTTTAGATTTAATAATAGCTGGTATTAAATGCTCCAATGCTATTTTAGCCGTGCTAATTATGCCCCAATTAATAAGTTTTTTTTTCATGCGAAACTTTTTCTCAAGCACTTCTGTTATATCATTGAATTAATAAATGTGTGTATTATGTTTTTATTCATATAATAATTCACAAAAATAATGTCTGATAATTTCAAAGTTGGTATTGATTACGGTGGAACTAAAATTGAGGGCATTCTCATGGATGACAAAGGTAATGAAATCTTAAGAAAAAGATCAACTTATGAAAAAAATTACAAGAGTGGCATTGAAACTGTAAGATCACTTATTTTAGAATTTGATAATTATACTAATTATAAAAATAATGTTGGTATTTGTATTCCTGGTTTTTCTTCTAAGGAAACAGGTTTGGTAAATAATGCTAATTGCGTTTGGATAAATGATAAACCTTTCCATAAAGATTTAGAACAAAGTTTAAATAGAGAAATTAAGCTTATGAATGATGCAAACTGCTTTGCATTATCAGAGGCTATTGATGGATCTGGAGCAAATTATCAGTCTGTATGGGGAGTAATTATAGGATCGGGCTTTGGTGGTTCATTTGTTTTTAAAAAAAAGTTGATAGAAGGTGTTAACCAAGTAGCTGGAGATTGGGGGCATCAACCACTTCCTTATCCTACTAAAGAAGAATTTGAATTAAATCCAAAATGTGAGGTAGGAAATTGTGGGAGAGATTTGTGTGCAGAACAATTTATATCTGGAATAGGATTTACTAAAATATTTAACAAAAAATATGGAACGAATTTAAGAACAAGAGAAATAGTAGCTTTAGAAGCAAATGGGGACGAAAGAGCTAAAAAAGAATTTGAATTATACGAGGATCGTTTTGCCAGGCTAATTGCTGTGATGATTGGTATTGTTGACCCTGAAGTAATAGTTTTTGGTGGGGGAATGTCAAATGTTGGAAGACTTTATGAGAACATTCCTAAATTACTTCCTAAATACACATTTAGTGATAAAATAAGGAATAAAATCTTACGAAATACCCATGGCGACTCAAGTGGCGTAAGAGGAGCAGCATGGTTATGGGACTCAGATAAATTTTAAATGAAAAAAATTGGTATTCTTACAAGTGGTGGAGACTGTGGTGGTTTAAACGCAGCAGTTAGATCTATATTTTTTAGAGCTAAAAATACATACCAAATGGAGGTTATGGGTATTCGTGATGGCACAGTTGGTTTAATGCAAAGACCTGTGGCTTATGTTCCATTAGATTATCAAACTTTTAGCGGCTCTCTCCTAAGACAAGGAGGCACATTTCTGGGAACAACAAGTAAAGGTAATCCTTTTAAATTTCCTATGCCAGATGGTAAATACAAAGATAGATCTCAAGACATTATTGATGGTTACAAAGAATTAGGTCTTGATGGACTTATAGTAATAGGTGGTGATGGAAGTATGTCAATATTGACTGAAATAGCTAAAAGAGGTGATTTAAATATAGTTGCCATACCTAAAACAATTGACAATGATGTGGGAGCTACTGAAAGCTCCATAGGGTTTAATACAGCTGTAAATGTTGCTACCCAAGCACTAGATAACTTACAAACAACTGCTGCAAGTCATCAAAGAACGATGATTTTAGAAGTAATGGGTAGAGACGCAGGACACATAGCTATTAACGCAGGCATTGCAGGTGGAGCAGACGTAATCCTAATTCCTGAATTAGATTACTCTATCAAAGGAATTGTCAATAAACTCACTGAAATGAAAAATAGAGGAATAGTTCATTCGCTGATTGTAGTAGCAGAGGCAGTAAAAACAGAAGACGGAAAAAGTTATACTGTTGAATACGCTGATGGTCAAAAAAGATTAGGCGGGATAGGTAATTATCTTTCAGAGGAAATAATGAAAAGTACTGATATAGAGTGTAGGGTTACTTCTTTAGGGCATGTTCAACGAGGTGCGCCTCCTACTCCACGTGATAGAATTTTAGCCAGTGCTTTTGGAGTTTATGCTGTTGATTTAATAGCAAAAGGAAAATATGGAAGAATGGTTGCCTGGAGAGATAGGAAAGTTGTTGATGTTCCGATTAGTGAGGGAATTTCTACTTATAAAGTTGTAGATAGATCCGATCCTCTAATTGAAACAGCTTTAGCACTTGGGGTATATGTTGGTGATATAAAGTGAATGTTTATACCAATAGAAAAAATTTCAAATCTTCAAGAATTTAAAAAAAATATTTTTAGTGGAAAAGTTTTTGTATTTAAAAAATCAAAAACTTCAAATGATTTAATAACCCAAATTAAAAATAAAATACAAAATATTTATGATGGTGAAATAGAAAAAATACACTATTTAAAAAATTCTGAGGATATAAGTAAGGATATTGTATCAAAATTAAAAAATCATGAAGATTTTAGAAAACTATTTTCAAACTTTTTATTTGAAATTGGATACAATAAAGGTGAAACATTTTGGGATCGATTTGTGGTAAGAGTAGCACCAGCAGAAAATAACTTACCTTACAGAGAAGCATCTAGAATAAATATTCATCGTGATACTTGGGGCACAAATTTGTATCAACAAATTAATTGGTGGGCACCAGTAAGTAATGTAGAGGAAAAAAATACTATGATTTTTTATCCAGATTATTTTGATGTTCCAGTTAAAAATACTACTTCTACTTGGGACTTAAACATTTATTTAGCCAATAGAAAAAAAGGCGATTTTTCTTATCCCTCTGCTCCACAATTAAAAGAGAACTTGCCCAGCAATATTAAAAAAATACCAGTAACTATAAAACCAGGAGAAATTTTATGTTTTTCAGGTGCCCACTTACATAGCTCATCAAAAGAAAAGTCTGAAAATACAAGGATAAGCTTTGAAATTAGAACTATTTGTGAAAACGACTTAAAAAGTTCAGCTCAAGCCCCAAATGTAGACTGCGATTTGCAATGGAAGTTCCCTAAAATTTTTAAAAAAATTAATGACAATTCGCCCCTGAAAATAACTAGCTGATTATTTTATTTTTTGCTAATTTGCTGATGTGAAGAAAAAATATTCAATATTTAGTCTTGCTAAAAATGCACTATCTGGCCATAAAGAGTGGCCAAAAATGTGGAGAAGCCCCGAACCTAGAGAGTTTTATGATGTCATAATAATTGGTGGTGGGGGTCATGGGCTAGGAACTGCATATTACTTAGCAAAAGAACATGGATTAAAAAATATTGCTGTAATCGAAAAGGGATGGCTTGGTGGAGGAAACACAGGAAGAAACACCACCATTATAAGATCAAATTATTTATGGGATGATAGTGCTCATTTGTACGAACACTCTTTGAAGTTATGGGAAAACCTATCAAGTGAACTCAATTACAATGTGATGTTTAGTCAAAGAGGGGTTATGAATTTAGCCCATAACGAACATGATATAAAAGAAATTAAAAGAAGAGTGAGCGCGAATAATTTAAATGGCATTGACTCATTTTGGTTATCTAAAGAAGAAATTCAAAAAAAGGTTCCTATCATGAACACTGACAATCTTCGATATCCAGTACTAGGTGCGTCTTACCAACCTCGTGGTGGTGTAGCAAGACACGATGCAATAGCATGGGGTTTTGCAATGCGTGCTGATGAGATGGGAGTTGATATAATTCAAAATTGTGAGGCACATCAAATAAGAACTAAAAATGGAACAATAGAAGGTGTCGAAACTTCCAAGGGTTTTTTAAGGGCAAATAAAATTGGAGTTGTTGCTTCAGGTCATACTGGTGTTCTAGCAGAAAGTGCAGGTATAAGATTACCTTTACAAAGTAAGCCACTTCAGGCACTTGTTTCTGAACCAATCAAACCTATTATTGATACAGTGGTGATGTCCTCTGCAGTTCATGCTTATGTCAGTCAATCTGATAAAGGTGAATTAGTTATTGGAGCAGGAACCGACAGTTATAATTCTTTCACTCAAAGAGGTGGTTTTAACATTATTGAAGATACTATTCGAGCTATGGTCGAGCTTTATCCAGTATTTGGCAAAATGAAAATGCTTCGTCAATGGGGTGGTATTGTTGACATCTGCCCAGATGCAAGTCCTATTATTAGTAAATGTGACATTGAGGGTTTATTTTTTAATTGTGGCTGGGGCACAGGTGGTTTTAAAGCTACACCTGGAAGTGCAAATGTTTTCGCACATACCATTGCAAAAAATGAACCTCATCAAATTAATAGTGCTTTTAATCTTGATAGATTTGCAAGTGGAAGATTAGTCGATGAACACGGTGCTGCAGCGGTAGCACATTAATAAATATGCTCATAATTAATTGCCCTTATTGCGGCCCTAGAGATCAATCGGAATTTTCAAATGGAGGAGAGGCGCATGTAAAAAGACCCGAAGGATCAAAAGAAATTGGTGATCGAGAGTGGGGAGAATATGTCTTTATAAGAGCAAATCCGAAAGGTTTGTTTTATGAGCGCTGGGTACACACACATGGTTGTCGCAAATGGTTTAATTGTGTAAGAGATACGTCTACTGATGAAATTTTGGTGACCTACAAGCTCGATGAAAAAAAACCAAATTTAAATAATTTTAAAAGTGTTGTTAAAACGCCCTCTGGTGAACCAGAAGTTGGGTCGGGTAATTTTACGGTTGAAAAATGAAATCTATAAATTTAAAAGATAATCAATTTATTCAGTTTCATCAAAAAATTAGCTTCAAGTTTGATGGGGTCAAATATTTTGGTTACAAAGGCGATACTATAGCCTCAGCTCTATTAAGAAATAATATTAACCTTGTAGCAAGAAGTTTTAAGTACCATAGGCCAAGAGGAATTTATACCTGTGGTATAGAAGAACCAAATGCTCTAGTCCAAATAATTAGTGAATATTCCGAACCAAACACAAGAGCAACTATAAAAAAAATTTATGAAGGGATGGAAATTGAAAGTCAAAACAGATGGCCTTCTCTTGAAAACGATTTTGGAAGTATCAATAACTTATTTTCTCCAATTTTTACTGCTGGTTTTTACTATAAAACGTTCATGGGGCCACATAAGAAATTTTGGAAAAATTTATACGAACCACTTATTAGAAGAGCAGCTGGATTAGGTAAACCTCCTAAAGATTTCAAAGGCATAAGTAATCATATCCATCACAACGTCGATGTTACAATTATAGGGGGAGGATTAAATGGACTTCTAGCAGCTAAATCTTTCATCAACTCAAATTATGATGTGTTATTAATTGAATTTGAAGAGCAACTTGGTGGCATTATCAATAATTCAAACAAAATTTCATTAATAGATAATAAGGAGCCTAAAGATTGGTTAAAAGAAACTATACAAGAAATAGAAGAATCCAAGAATGTAAAGATTTTAAAGAACACACTTGTTACAACTTATAATTACATAAATCATCTAATAGCCATTGAAGATAGATTTTTTGGCTCTAAACCGATAGAAGGAAAAGTTAATAGCACTTTACATAAGATACGTACAGGTCACACAATATTATGTAATGGACACATTGAGAGATTTTTATCTTTTCAAAATAACGATCTCCCAGGCATAATGTTAAGCTCTTCCTTTGAAAAATATATGTGCCGATATGGACTAGCACCTTCTAAAGAACCTGTTATTTTCAGTAATAATTCGAATTCAAACAGCTTAGTTTATAGTCTTATAAAAGCTGGTTTAAAACCAAAAGCATATATCGACTCACGATCCGGGGAGGAAATTGAACCAAATTTGTTTGACTTGATAAGAAAAAATGATGTTCCTCTCTACACAAATTCACAAATAAAAGGGGCATTTGGAAACAAAAAAATTGAAAAAATTCTTGTTGAGGATAGTTCTGGTGCTTTAAATGAAATTAAATGTGACTGCTTATGTTTGTCAGGTGGAATAAATCCAGATGTTCACTTGTTTACTCAATCAAAAGGTTTATTAGATTGGGATGAGAAAGATTTAACTTACAAACCATCGAAACCTTTTCAACCTACCATAACTCTTGGTTCTGCTTCAGGACAATTTAATTTTGATAATTTAAATTCTGATGTAAATGAAAAATTGAAAACTTTTAAAGTCAAAAAATTAGACGTAAAACTCGAATTAAATACAAACACTAAGTATAACATTGAAAAATTGTGGGAGGTCTCTCCGCAAAAGAAATCATTATGGGCTAAATCATTTATTGACTTACAAAATGATGTAACAACTAAAGATATCCGTCAAGCAATAACAGAGGGTTTTGATAGAATTGAACATTTAAAAAGATATACAACAAATAGTATGGGAACCGATCAAGGTAAAATTAGTAGTATTAATGCACTGGGAATAGTTTCTGATCTTCTGGATAAAAAAGTAAATGAAGTTGGCACAACTATTTATCGGCCACCCTATGCTCCTTTAAGTTTTTCTGCAATAGCCGGCAGAAATTGCTATGAGTTTTATGACCCAGAGAGAAAATCACCAATACATAGTTGGCACTTAAAAAATGGTGCAATTTTTGAGGATGTCGGGCAATGGAAAAGGCCATGGTATTTTCAAATTAATAAAGATGAGTCTATGCATGATGCTGTTCAACGAGAGAGCAAAAATGTAAGAGAAAATGCAGGTATTTTAGATGGTAGCACATTAGGAAAAATTGAGATCAAAGGTGAGGATGCGTTGGAATTTATGAATTTAATTTACACAAACAGTTTTACTAAGATGAAACAAGGTTCTGCAAGATATGCTCTTATGTTGGGGGAAGATGGAATGGTAAAAGATGACGGGATAATTTGTAAAATTTCTGATCAGCATTTTATTGCCACTACAACTACTGGAGGTGCTGCTACTGTTTTAGGTTGCATGGAAGAATATGCTCAAACCGAGTGGCCAAATTTAAAAGTTTTTATGAACTCGATTACAGAGCAATATGCAACTTTCAACATTAGTGGACCAAAAACCAGAGAAATTATGAAAAAAGCCTTTCCAAATATCAATTTTAGCAATGAGGAGTTTCCATTTATGACTTTCCAATTTCATGAATTTAATGGTATTCCAATACGAATTCTTAGAGCAAGCTTTACCGGGGAGTTAGGTTACGAAATATATATTCCGTCAAATAGTGCCCCTAAAATTTGGGATAACATTCAAAGTGTTGGAAAAGAATTTGGTCTTGCTCCCTACGGCACAGAGGCAATGCATCTTTTAAGAGCAGAAAAAGGTTACATTATTGTTGGCCAAGACACAGATGGTTCTATAACGCCTATAGATTTAGGACTAAGCTGGATGATTGGTAAATCAAAAAAAGATTTTTTAGGTAAAAGATCACTTACTCGGTCTGATACTATAAGAGAAGATAGAAAACAACTTGTTGGTATAATTCCCTCGAATAAAGCCGATAAACTTGAGGAAGGACAACATATCATTCTTGATAAAGAAATTAAATCTCCTGTCCCAATGCTTGGTCATATTACATCCTGTTATTATAGTTCTACATTAGGTCATGATTTTGCATTAGCTGTTATAAAAAATGGCCACTCAATGATTGGAAAAAAAGCTTACGCTTCTACATCAAGTATGAGTACAACTGGTGTAGATATAGTAAAACCCGTTTTTTATGATGAAGATAATAAAAGGTTAGTTTCATGACTGAAGTAATCCGATCTGATGGTATTGAAATAAAAAAAAAAGTTATACAACAAATTTTGTTAAGAGGATCTGGTGACTCAAAATTTAATAATCACATAAACAAATCTTTAAAGCTTTTACCACCATCAGATAATTTAAGGATAATTTCAGATGATAATTATACTTTAGCAAAAATGTCTTTTGATCAATGGAATTTAATATTTGAAAAAGAAATTGAAATTAAAAAGCTCAACAAAATATTAGATGATTTAAATAAATCACCCTTAATATTAGCTACAAATATTTCTGACGCACAAGTATTTTTTGAAATTCAAGGTAAAAATAGTTTTGACATATTAAGTAAATTAACGCATTTTGACTTTAGAGAAAAATCCTTTAAAAAATCCACTGCCGCGCAAACATTACTAGCTAGAGTAGACTGTTCTATTTTTAATCTTGATCTTAAATTATTACTTAGTTGTAATCGATCATTTGCTGACTATCTTGAGGATCGTCTTATTGACGCGGTTAACTTTTAAGTTTTTTTTCATATTGACATCAAATTTTGGAACTGATTAGGTATTTTTAAGGGAATAAATGGCAAGAAAATCAAGAATAATAATCGTTGGTAGTGGTATTGTTGGAGCGAGCACTGCCTATCATTTAGCTCAATTGGGTTGGAAAGATATGGTTATACTTGATCAAGGGCCATTGTTTGAAACTGGAGGCTCTACAAGCCATGCACCAGGAGGTGTTTTTCAAACTAATCCTTCACGAATGATGTGTAAATTTGCACAGTACACAGTTGACTTACTTAGATCCTTATCATTTGAGGGAAAACCTTGTTTTCATACTGTTGGAGGAATTGAAGTATCAAAGACAAAAGAGAGACATCAAGACCTTTATCGAAAACTTGGTATAGCTCACAGTTATGGATTAACTGATGCAAAAATAATTACTCCAGATGAAGTTTTAAAAATGAGCCCCTATATTGATCCAGAAAAAATTCACGGGGGATATTATGTTCCAACTGATGGTTTAGCAGCACCTGTAAGAGCAGTGCGAGCAATGGCAAAATATGTCACTGATTTAAAAGCAGGGGAATTCTTTGGTGATACAGCAGTTAATGGATTTAAAATTCAGAATAATCAAATTCGTGGAGTTCAAACATCTAAGGGAGATTATGAAGCCGATATTGTACTTGTCTCAACTGGTATCTGGGCTCCAAAAATGGGAAGGCTTGCAAACATATCATTACCTCTAGTTCCCTGCGAACATCAAATGGTGTGGTTAGAACCATTTGAAGAATTGAAAGAATTTAAAGCTGATCACAAAGAAGCTTTAGTTGAACACGCATTGATACGTCACCAAGATTACAGTCTCTATTTCAGACAATGGAATGATACTTATGTTATTGGAAATTATAGACATGAACCAAGAATTTTAGAGTCAGAAGAATTAAAGAAACCTCAAGATGCTGAAGAAATGCCCTCTTTGGTGGACTTTAGACCTGATGATTTTGAAGGTGCACATAAAGAGTCGAATTGGTTGTTCCCAAGATTTTCTGAAAAAAAACTTACAAAAAAAATTAATGGAATTTTTTCATTTACAACTGATGGTAACCCTTTGATGGGTGAGACAAGTGTAAAAGGTTTGTGGACCGCTAATGCTGTATGGATAACACACGCTGGTGGTGTTGGAAAAGCTATGGCAGAGTGGATAGTAAATGGAGAGCCTGAACTTGATGTTCGTCAAGGAGATATCAATCGTTTTCATCAACATCATCATGTCAGGAAATATCTAAGGTCAAGAGGTAAGCAGAATTATAAAGAGGTATATGACATTATTCATCCACTTCAACAAATGGAGCAGCCAAGACCACTACGAAGAAGTCCATTTTACGCTCGATTAGAAGGACAAAAAGCACATTTCTTTGAGACTATGGGCTGGGAAAGGCCTCAATGGTATGAGTCAAATGCTGAATTAATAAAAGGTAAAAACTTTCCAAATAGAACAGGCTGGGCTGCAAAATATTGGTCACCGATACAAGCAGCTGAACATCTTGTAACAAGACAAACAGGCGCCCTGTTTGATATTACAGGATTTGTAAAAATTGAAGTAAGTGGAAAAGGTGCTCTTAAATTATTGCAGAAAGTTTGCACAAATAATATTGATGTTGCCGTAGGTAAAGTTGTTTATAGCGTAATTTCTAATATGTATGGTGGTATAAAGAGTGATCTTACAATTAGCAGACTTGAGGAAGATAAATTTTGGGTCTTAGCAGGAGCTGGGAATGGAATGATTGATATTAGTTGGCTTCGAGCAAATGCTCCTGATAATGGAAGTGTTCAGATCATAGATTGGACATCTGCTTTTGCAGGTATTGGCTTATGGGGACCAAATTCAAGATCTGTTCTTGAAAAACTGTGTGATGACGATGATGTATCTAACGAAGGTTTTCCATTTTTCCATATTAAAAAGATTTCTATCAGTAACATTCCCTGTGTTGCTGTAAGAATATCTTATATAGGTGAATTAGGTTGGGAAATATATACACCTACTGAGTATGGATTATCATTATGGGATGAACTTCGAGAAACTTCAAGAGAGTTCAACATGATTTGCTCAGGTGCTGGTGCTTTTGAGTCACTCAGGTTGGAGAAAGGCTATAGATCACTTGGCGCAGATATTCATACTAATTACAACCCTTATGAGTCAGGCTTAGGCTTTACGGTAAAGCTTAAAAAAGATAATGAGTTTATTGGTAAGAACGCACTTCAAAAAATAAAAGAAAAACCAATTGAAAAGAGACTTACATGTATGATCATTGATGACCCTGAAGGAATGGCCTTGGGCACAGAACCGATTTATTCAAATGGTAAAGCTGTAGGGTACGTTACAAGTACGAATTATGGCTATTTTGTTGATAAACACATTGTTTATGGGTATTTACCAACAGAATTGTCAGAAAAAGGAAATAAGTTAGAGGTCGAGTACTTTGGCAAAAGGTATCCATTAATAGTTACAGAAGAACCTTTGCTCGACCCAGAAAATAATAGATTAAAGTCTTAACTGTTATATTTTAAAAATATGATCAAAGAAAATATTGTTTCTTTAGTTGATGGCTTTACCGTAGAGCTTAACCCAAAAGTAAGGCACAAACTAGAGTCGATTCCTTTAGATAAAAAAAATAATGTCTACATAACATATTTACCTGATGCCACAGAAAAGGACATTTTAGAAACTGTTGATTTTGTATCTAAACAAGAATTAACTCCTATTACTCATTTGCCTGCAAGGACAATGAAAGATTTAGATCATGTTTCAGACTTCCTAAAAGAACTTAGAAATAGAACAGATAGTAAAAAAATTCTTGTTATAGGTGGTGGAGGCAATCAGAATGGATCAGTATCATCTTCACTGGAAATACTAGAGTGTGGTTTATTAAAGGATAATGATTTTGAAGAAATAGGAATAGCTGGGCACCCTGAAGGCTCACCTGACATTGATCAAAATACTGTGAACGAATTTTTGAACAAAAAATATGAATTATCAAAAGATAAGAATTTAAATTTAGAACTTGTTACGCAATTTTTTTTTAATGCCGAACCATTTATTAAATGGTGTAAATTTTTAGATAATTCAAATATAAAATTACCCGTCAGAGTAGGCTTTCCAGGCCCAGCGTCTTTTAAAACACTTCTTAATTTTGGGATAATGAGTGGTGTTGGAAATTCATTAAGTTTTCTGAAAAAGAACTCATCTAAAGTAACTGACCTTTTAACAAAAACTTCAAACGATGAAATGTTTATTGAATTAGCAAACTTCTCTAAAGAACAAAGTTCTTTTAAAAATTTTCACTGCTTTCCTTTTGGTGGCTTCGAGAAGACTTGTCATTGGTTAAATGCTCTTCAAAATGGTGATTTTACAATGGAAAATGATAAAATAGTCCTCCACAACAAAATCTTTTAAGTTCTAATTTTTCGATTGCATAGAACCTAAAAAGAAATTAATTTTCAAAAATTGCTACTGTATTTTTTATAGGAGGATATATGAAGCTAAAGCAACCAAGTTCAGTGGACCAATCTGACAGAAAAGTCCCATTTAATTTAAGGCAATCAGGACCAACACCTCAACAAATGCTTATATCTACTAGAGTTAGAAAAAATCCTTATTGGCATTTATCAGTTGAGGCAGGATGTTGGAGATGCACAGTATACAATAGAATGTATCATCCTAGAGGTTATGTAAAACCTGAAGATGGTGGTGCAATGGTTGAATATGATGCATTAGTTAATCACGTAACAATGTGGAATGTAGCAGTTGAAAGACAAATTCGTGTAAAAGGACCTGATGCATTAAAATTTACAAATTTTGTTATCACAAGAGATGCAACAAGAATTGAAGTAATGAAAGGAAAATATGTAATCCTTTGTAATGACAAAGGAGGAGTGTTAAATGATCCTATATTACTTAGAATTGCAGAGGATGAATTTTGGTTTTCACTTTCTGACTCCGATATTATGTTTTTTCTTCAAGGAGTAAATCACGATAAAAAATTTAATGTAGAAATTGATGAAATAGATGTATCTCCTGTTCAAATTCAAGGACCAAAATCAATCGATCTTATGGCAGATTTAGTTGGAGATGCTGTTAGAGACATTCCTTACTATGGCTTAATGGCAGCAAAAGTTGGAGGGAGAGATTGTATTATTTCGCAAACAGGTTTTACTGGGGAAAAGGGGTATGAAATCTATCTCAGAGATGCAACTTTATACGCTGATGACATGTGGAATGCGGTTTTAGAGGCTGGAAAGAAACATAATTTAAAAGTAATAGCACCTGCACACCATAGAAGAATAGCTGCAGGAATTTTATCTTGGGGTCAAGATCTTGATGCTGAAACTTATCCTTTTCAATGTAACCTCGGCTACCAGGTTCCAAGAAAAAAACAAGGAGATTACATTGGTAAGCAAGCATTAGAGGCTATGAGAGCAAAAATTGAAGCAGGAGAAAAACCTTATAGTAACCAGCTTGTTGGATTTAGATTAGGGGGTAAGCCAATTGATGAATATGCACCTGATTTTTGGCTCATATCTGAAGATGGATCTACACCTATAGGTTATCTAACATCACCTTGGTACTCTCCAGAATTGGAGACTAATATAGCGATGGGATATGTTCCTTATGAAAAAAAGGATATTGGAAATAAATTTAAATTTCATCTCCCTGATCAATATTGTGATACACCTGGAACACCAGTTGATGGAGAAATAGTAGAAATTCCGTTTAGACCATCTGTAAATCCAAATGCACGTGAAATTGCAAAAGGAGACGGAAGAGACGCAGCTTACTAAAAATATACATTTAAAAAGTCCAGGCAATATTTAGCAAATCTGGGCTTTTTGCAAAATTATTTATACTTTGACATTTAAAAAGTAACTATAGTAATCTTTTCTTATGAATTTACAAAAAGTCATCGATTCTAATAAATTGTATGATTTGTATAATCAAATTTTTGATTATTTTAGTCTGACTATTTATGACCTCGAGTCTAAATTAGATACAAATTTAAATATTGAAAATTTCAAAAACAAACTTGAAACTTTTTCAGATAATCATTTTAAAAATGCTTTAAATGAATTTAATGAAGAGATGAGCAAGCTAAAAGATCAAATACCGGAAGACTTCCTTAAAATAGAGGGTATCTCCAAAGATATTAGAGATAGTTTTAACCACTTTTTAAATGATAACTTTTTTGATGATAAAGTTTTTTATAATCTGAAAAGTAGATTAAAAAGTAGCCTTGATAGAATTAGTAAAATTTATTCTTAAGTTTCAAGAATTTATAAAATAATGAGTATCGACATAATTATAATTATATTTTTAATAGCAATAATATTTTTGCTAATTTTTTTGATATTTAGGTTAAAACTTAAAGATGTATCCAATTCCGATCTGGATATACAAAAAATAAATCAAAATCTCCAAACTCTATTTGACAAAACAATGGAACAAACAGGATATGTAAATTCAAAGATAGATGAAATTGGAGATCTTACAAAAAAAATGACAAATGCAATGACCTCTAATATTAACGAAATGGGAGAAATGGGGGAAGTAATACTTGAAAATATATTACAAGACTGTGGTATGACAAAAGACAGAGATTACAAAACTCAATATACTGACAGGAATGATGAAGGTGATATATATCGACCTGATGTTGTAATTTTTCTGCCAGAAAAAAGAAATATTATCATTGACTCGAAAGTGCCCATGAAACATTGGTATAAATTTCAAAATACTGATGACCAGTCATCAAAAGAATTTGAAATCAAAAGTTTCATAGTTTCCTTGAAAAGTCACATCACTAGTATTCATAAAAAAGAGTACTCAAAATTATTAAATATAAATTCACCAGACTATGTTTTCATCTTTATGCCTCATGAATTTGCATTAATAACAGCACAAAAATATGATCAAAGTATATTAAATTTTGCTCAACAAAAACAAATTATCATTGTTGGCCCCTCAACACTTATAATGTGTATGAAGTTAGTTGAAAGTATTTGGAAACTTGAAAAACAAAATAAAAACTCAAAAGAAATTGCTGATATCGGAGGTCAAATGATTGATCAAATAATAAAATCAATCAATGTAATTGAAGACTCTGAAAGTAGTTTAATCAAGGCAACTCAAAATTTGGTAAATGCAAAAAAATATCTTAAAGAGGGTCGAGGTTCGTTGTTTAGCAGAGCTGAACAAATGAGAAATCTTGGAGCAAATAATAAAAAAGACTTAAATTGATTTATATCTAAGAGATTTTTCAATAATTTTATTGTCAGTAGTTGATATTTTGTGAAAAATGTTTGCGCTTCTATCTTCATCTAAACCTGCTAAATGCATTACTCCAATGTTATGATTTGGTATGTAGGGCTCAACAAAAGTATTTTTATCAATAGAAAATTTTGGCATGTGGTGTTCACACAGCCAATTGCAATATGATGGAAGGAGCTCAAAGTCTAAATTATCTTCAAACAATGAAATTGCTAATGCAACTTGATCTGAACCAAATAATCTTCCTTTTCTAGATGCATTATTTAAGTTTTTTTTAATAGTTTTCATACCATCAAAATTTTTATTGTAGGCAAAACACCCAGCATTTAATGTAAAATGTCCAGCGTATTTCTTTGCTAAATCTTTTGAAATACTTTTGGATATATTCTTAAAATTGATGGAATTAATTTTTGATGGGATATTCATAAACCATTTAATATTAACAAGTTTTGGAGATGCTCTGTCAACTTGAGGTGTTATTGCAAAGCCTCTTTGATTGGACCCCTGAACATAATAATCAAAAGTATTTGGACAAGCTATCCAAGTGTCAGAGTCCATCCAAATATAATTTTCATATCCAGGAAAGTATAAATCTAAAAAAAACCTTGAAAATTGAGCTTTAAGATACTCTCTACCTCTTACTTTATAAGATGGGGCATCAATATCCCATTTACACTCTAAAACCTGAATATTTTTTTGTTTAAAGTAATCTTTACTATCTTCGGAAAGACCACAATCCAACACAGAAAAATCATAACCATTCAAATTTAATGTTGAAGAATAGAGCTCTTTAAGGAGATGAGAGTAATTTTCATCTGAGGAACTTACGATTAGATTTTTATTCATTATCAGTTTTTTTGTATACAAACATTAATTGCATATCTTTTTATTTTTAAAGTAAGTGTAACTTGGTTCTTTATGATACCTCACCTGTGAACCTTTCAACTTAAATATTCCTTTTCCATTAAATTTAATATCAAGTTCTTTGTAATTTTTTTTTTTGTCATAAGAAATATAGTCTCTCATTATTTTTGTATACATACCTGGACCTGTGAAATTTAATATTGCGACTTTAGGATTTTTAAAAACTTTATTTTTATAAAATGAGTAGGAATTAACAATTTCTTCAATTAATATTTTTAAAAATTTACATTTTTTTTCAAAAGCTAGTCCCCATTGGAGCATGTGATTAAAGGGTCTTTTTAAATTAAATATTTTTTGATTATTGGGTGGTATATAACAATCAGTATCCTCGTAAGTTAAAATGAAACTGGTATTTTTATCATGAAGTTTTGTAAGTGGGATATCACAACCTCGACTTATATCAAAATAGTAACCACCTTGATCATATAAAATACAATATCTAAAAATATCAGATTTGAGAGGTCCAATTAATGAATTTTTAAAAATTTGGTAAATTTTTTGTCTACCCCAATTTTTTTCCATATAATCGTCCATCATTTGATTTGAATAGATCCTAAATGATAAATTTTTATTTAATTCTCTGAACTTTAAAATTGATTTAGCATGTGTTTTTCCAAACTTATTATCTATCCATGTTTGATATACCACTGGTGAAATTCTTTGTTTTGGTGGTCTTATTGCTATTTGATCTTGTATTTCTACAAGTGGGTATTCTGTAATTTTTCTTATTTTATATTTAATTTTATTTATTGTGTTATCTTGCATCTTTTAAATATGGCGGAGAGAGTGGGATTCGAACCCACGATAGAGTTGCCCCTATACACGCGTTCCAGGCGTGCGCCTTAAACCACTCGGCCATCTCTCCATGATTATTCATTATCACCTATTTTTAATGCCTCAAAAAAAGCAGTCTGCGGAATTTCGACATTACCAAATTGTTTCATTCTTTTCTTTCCCTTTTTTTGTTTTTCCAAAAGTTTTTTCTTTCTACTTACATCTCCGCCATAAAGTTTAGCAGTCACATCTTTTCTAAAAGCTTTGATCGTTTCTCTGGCTATAATTTTTCCATATATTGCTGCCTGAATTGGTATTTGAAAGTTTTGTCTTGGGATTAAATCCTTTAGCTTATTACATATCCTTCTACCAATCGTTTCAGCTCTTGTTTTGTGAACTATATTTGAAAATGCATCAACAGTTTCTGAATTAACAAGAATATTTAGTTTTACTAGATCTCCTTCAAAATAATCATAGACCTGATAATCAAAACTAGCATAACCTTTTGAATAAGATTTTAATTTGTCATAAAAATCTATAACGATTTCATTCAAAGGCAATTCCATTTCTAAGATAGCTCTGTTGTTTTGTATATTTAAGTTTTTTTGTTTACCTCTTTTTTCAATACAGAGTGTTATTACAGTACCCAAATAATCCTGTGGCACTATTATAGTAGATTTAACCCATGGTTCTAAAATTTTATCTATTTCAGCTGGATCAGGTAGTTCAGAGGGGTTTCTTATTACAATTTCGTTTTTATTTCTGTCAATTACTTTGTATACAACTCCTGGAGCAGTAGTAATTAAATCTAAATCAAATTCTCTTCTAAGTCTTTCTGTTGTAACCTCTAGGTGAAGCAAACCTAAAAAACCACACCTAAAACCATAACCTAAAGCAGCACTAGTTTCATTTTCATATGTAAAACTTGAGTCATTTAAAGCAAGTTTTTCAAAACTCTCTTTAAGTCTCTCATAGTCTGACGTATCAACAGGATATA
Organism: uncultured Alphaproteobacteria bacterium; assembly: GCA_902523135.1. Classification (GTDB taxonomy): domain Bacteria; phylum Pseudomonadota; class Alphaproteobacteria; order HIMB59; family HIMB59; genus HIMB59. The sequence continues at coordinate 508,880 of CABYYB010000001.1, read as the reverse complement.
TCCCACAAAACACGACTGGTAATGAGGGCTTGAAACCTGGAAGTGGTTTTATTTTTTGATCATTTAATTCTGCTATTGTGTCACCGACCTTACAGTCAGCAACTGACTTTATACTAGCATTAATAAAACCTATTTCTCCTGGACCCAATTCATCACAATAATTTATTTCAGGTGTGAAATATCCAATTCTATCGATATTGTATTGTTGATTATTAGATAAAAACTTAACCTTCATACCCTTTTTCATGACACCATCAAGGACTCTAACCAGAACCGTTACTCCTAAATAATTATCGTACCAACTGTCCACTAAGAGAGCCTTGAGATTTTTTTCATTTGTATTTGGAGAGGGTAGTTTTTCTACAATCTGGTCTAATAAATCTTCAACTCCGAGTCCAGTTTTTGCAGAAACGAGACGAGCTTCTGAAGTATCTATTCCTATTGTTTGTTCAATGTCTTCTTTTACTCTTTCTGGCTCGGATGCGGGTAAATCTGCTTTGTTGAGAACTGGAAGTATCTCATGATTTACATCTATTGCCTGATAAGCATTTGCGAGAGTTTGTGCCTCAACACCCTGTGTGCTATCAACAACTAAAACTGAGCCTTCACAAGCTGATAGTGATCTTGAGACTTCATAGGAAAAATCAACGTGTCCAGGTGTATCAAGTATATTAAGTTGATATTCATCACCTTTTTTATTTTTATAGTTTAATCTTACTGTTTGAGCTTTTATAGTGATCCCCCTTTCTCTTTCAATCTCCATTGAATCCAAGACTTGGTCTTTTTTGGTCCTGTCATCCATCCCTCCACAAATTTCAATTATTCTATCCGCCAGAGTGGATTTACCATGATCAATATGAGCTATTATCGAAAAATTTCTAATTTTAGAAATTTCCATTAGCTTCTAATTTTTGCTTTAAATTTATTTGATACTTTTTCTAAAATATTTTTATGTAATTGTTCTAAATCTTTTTCTTCAAGAGTTTTTTCTTTAGATTGAATAGTAACCCTAAATGTTACACTTTTACTATCATCACCTAAGTCTTTTGATACATATAAATCAAAAAATTCTACATTTTTGATTAAATTTTTATCTAAACCTTTGACATATCTCTGAACTTCATAAAGATTTTGCTCCTTTTCGAATAAAAAAGAAAAATCTTTTTCACTGAACTGAAATTGGGAGTCTAGGATATTGATACTATTAGCTCTACTAATTGAGTCAATTGGAAGGTTTTCAAAAAATAATTCAATTGCATAACAATTTTTAAGTTTTGAAAATTCCTCCATAATTATTGGGTGAACTTTTCCATATCTAGCTATTAATTTTTTTCCCATAAATAGTTCAGCAGACTGACCTGGGTGATATGTATTTGAAGTTGATCTTGATATGTTAAATTGTTTCATATCAAAATTTAATGAACTTATTAATATTGAGGTTAATTCTGTTAGAGAGTAAAAATTAAATTCTTCAGATTTGTAAATAGAGTTTGTATTTTCTTCAGTTGAAATAAGCAATGATAGAATATTTTCTTGGGATTGAGGTGAGTTATAAATAGGTCCAATTTCAAATAATTGAATATTTTTAAAACCTTTTTTAAAATTTAATTCTGCACTTTCTAAATGGTTAAATATCATAGAATTTCTCATATAGGATTGATCATCACTGATTGCATTTGAAATTTTTAAGGATTTATCTCCTTTAAGGATTTCTTGAGCTCTAATTGAGTGAAAAGAAAAAGTTATAACTTCAGAAATTCCATTGGATATAAGGGTTTTTTTAAGTTTTTTTATTGATTTATATTTCTTATTTGTTGATGAATTATGAATCTTATCAATCTCATCGATTGATGCAGAGGGCACACTTTGTTTAATATTTTCATATCCATAAATTCTTATGATTTCTTCAACTATATCGATTTTGTTTTTAACATCATTCCTCCATGATGGTACTAAGACTTCACATTCCTTTTCATTACTTTTATTAATTTGAAATTTAAGATCTTTTAATATTTTGATTTGTTTTTGTGGATCTAGTTCTAAACCAATAGTCTTATTAAAATATTCAAAATTATAATTTATTTTATGCTCAAAATTATCTAATTTTCCAGCTTCAATATTTTTACTTACTGAACCACCACATATTTTATTTATTAAATATGATGCATATTCTAAACCTTCAATGACCATATTTTTATCTAATCCTCTTTCAAAACGATACCTGGCATCTGAATTTATCCCAAGAGTTCTACCAGTTTGTGCAACACTATTCGGATTAAAAAGAGCAACCTCAAGAAATACATTTTTAGTATCATCTGTGCATCCGCTGTAGTCTCCTCCTATTATCCCTGCTATTGCAAGTGCATTATCTCCATCGGCTATCACGGTTGTATTTTTACCTAATGTGTATTCTTTATTATCTAAAGCAAGAATTGTTTCATTTGCATTTGCAAGCCTCATATCAAGTTTTTTTCCAATTTTATCTGCATCAAAAACGTGTAAAGGTCTTCCTAAATCAATAGTGATATAATTTGTTATATCAACTAAAGCGTTTATAGGTCTTAATCCAAGGCTGATAAGTTTTTTTTGTAACCATTCTGGAGATTTAGAATTATTTACATTTTTAAAATATCTACTTACTACATATTCACAGCTATTATCATCATTGTTAATATTCCAAATGATTGGGCTTGAAAATTCTAACTGATTTATTTTTTTAAAATTCAAAGGCTTTAGTTTACCAACACCTTTAGCTGAAAGATCTCTAGCAACACCTCTAACACCAAGGCAATCTCCTCTATTAGGTGTAATACCTATCTCAAAAATAGGATCATTTAACTTCAAAGCTTCAACTGCTGAGGTGCCATTTTGAAAATCATCTAATAACTCAATAATACCCTCATGATCATCACTTAAGTTAAGTTCCCTCTCAGACAAAAGCATACCCTCAGATATTTCACCTCTAATTTTTCCTTTTTTTAAATTTATCTGTGTTCCTGGAATATACATGCCATCTTTGGCAAATATTCCTTTTAATCCCTTCTTTACATTATTTGCGCCACAGATTACCTGATAGGTATTGGTTCCATCATCAACTTTACAGATATTTAATCTATCTGCATTAGGATGTTTTCTAAAATCTTTTATGGTTGCCACAACAAACTTTGAGTATTCTGAATAGTCAGTCAAGCTCTCAAGTTCAAGACCTAAATTTGTAAGAGCTTCACCAATTTCATTTGCATTTTTATCTGTCTCTAAATGATCACACAACCAACTATAACTAAACTTCACTAAAAATCTCCTATGGTAAAGCCATTGCTAGCTATCCAATTTAAGTTTCCACTAAAAAATGATCTAATATCTGTAAGCCCATTCTTTAACATTGTGATCCTGTCTAAGCCCACTCCAAATGCAAAACCTTGATAGATATTCGTATCCACATTGCAGTTCTCTAGAACTATTGGGTTCACCATTCCACATCCAAGAATCTCAAGCCAACGATCGCCTTGACCTAATTGAATTTTGTTATTCACAATCTCATAAGCAATATCCATTTCAGCAGAAGGTTCAGTAAAAGGAAAGTAACTAGGTCGAAATCTTACTTTTAAATTCTGTACATTAAAAAATTGTTTACAGAATTCAATTAGAGTGCCCTTTAAATCTCCCATATTTGCATTCTCATTAACAAACAAACCCTCAACTTGATGAAACATTGGAGAATGTGTTGAGTCAGAGTCGCACCTATATGTTCTTCCAGGAGCAATTATTTTGACTGGGGGTTTTTGATTTAATAACGTTCTAATTTGAACTGGGCTAGTGTGTGTTCGTAAAACGTAGGGCTTACCCTCCTCATCCTTGTCATCAATATAAAAAGTATCCTGCATTTCACGTGCAGGATGATTTTCAGGAATATTTAATGCTGAAAAATTGAAAAAATCTGTCTCAATGTCAGGGCCTTCGGCAACAGAGTAACCCATTGATCCAAAAATAGTGATAACCTCATCAAAAGTTTTTGATATTGGATGAGCCTTAGAGGCTATAGAATTTGGTGGAGGGAAACTTATATCTAAATATTCATTTTTTAATTTAGAGTTTATTTCTTCAATTTTTAAATCGTTAAATTTATTTTTGATAAGATTATCAACTTCAATTCTTAGTAAATTTAATTTTGAACCTGATGATTTTTTTTCTTCTAAAGAAAGATCCTTAAGGCTTTTCAATAACTCAGTTATTTTTCCCTTTTTTCCTAAGTAAGCTACTTTAACGTTTTGTAGTTCTTGTTGGCTAGAGCTTTGCTCTATTTCTTTTGTAACTTCATTTAGGACTTTTTTAATGTCCATTTTTAATCTAGTTGGCTAAATTAGCCTTGGCTTTCTCAACAATTGATTTAAAAGCAGCGGGTTCATGAAATGCAATTTCAGAGAGAATTTTTCTATTGATTTCAATGTTTGCTTTTTTTAATCCATCAATAAATTTTGCATAAGTCAGACCATGTTCTCTAACACCGGCATTAATTCTTTGGATCCACAATCCTCTAAAATCTCTTTTCTTATTTCTTCTATCACGATATGCGTATTGGAGAGCTTTATCCATACTTTGTGTTGCTACTCTATAAACATTTTTTCTTCTTCCACGATGACCTTTTGTAAATTCAAAAACTTTTTTATGTTTAGCTCTTGCTGTAACACCTCTTTTAACTCTTGGCATAATATCTCTCCTTTACCTATTTAGAATATGGCATCATTGAGTCAATTATTATTGATGCAGATTTTGATAAAACCCTAGTACCTTTAGAATTTCTGATAAAAGAGTTTGTTCTTTTGGACATGCCATGGCGTTTACCAACGTTTCCGACAACTAATTTTCCTGATGAGGATTTTTTAAAGCGTTTTTTGACGCTACTTTTTGTTTTAAGTTTGGGCATTTAATCTCCTTTTGAGTTAATTATTAAGGTCTTAAGGCATACCCTTTTAAAAGCCCCTTCAACCTACTGAGGTCAATTTGATATCATATAATTTATTTGGGTGCAACTACGAGGAAAGCTTGTCTTCCTTCGATTTTAGGTTCCATTTCAACTCTAATAAGTTCTCCCAAATCAGTTTTTACTCTTTTAAGCATATCAATACCTAAATTAGAATGTTCCATCTCCCTACCCTTAAATCTCAAGCTGAATTTCACTCTGTTTCCCTCTTTTAAAAATTTCTGAGCATTTCTGATTTTAACTTGGTAATCATGCTCTCCTGTTCCGGGTCTAATTTTAAGCTCTTTAGTTTCAATTACTTTTTGTTTCTTTTTTGCTTCATTTTTTTTCTTCTGTTCTTGATACTTAAATTTTCCATAGTCTACTATTTTACAAACTGGAGGATTATTATTTGGAGCTATCTCTACTAAATCCATACCTCTACCTTTAGCAATGTCTAAGGCTTCATTTTTTTTCATAACTCCTAGTTGCTCCCCATCATCAAGGATAACCCTAACATCCGCAGCAGAAATGAAATTATTTATCTTGTGGAGGTCTTTTTTGCCACGAAAATTATTATTTCTTTGGTAAGGTTTATTCAAGATATTATATGTAATAGAAAAGAAAGGAGGTTTGCAATTATAAATGTCCTAGTGATTGCTTTAATAAAATCATTTTAGGATTATTAGCAAAGATAGGTCAATTGTAAATATAAATTATTTTAATATTTGTTCTATTTTATTGATAATAGTGTTCACACTAATATTTTTTACGTTAGATGCAGTAATTTTATGTAAATTATTCCCTAGCGGGTAACATGATCGTGAAATTTCGTTATCATTTGCTAACCAAATTACGTTTTTATTTGTAAGACCTGCAATATGGGCTGGCCCTGTATCATTTGTAAGGATTAACTTAGACGACATGCACAATTGATAGAAATCCTCAATCTTTGACTCATTAATTTTATTTTTAGAGTCTGGACACAATTTAATTATTTCATTAATTGTATTTATATCCAAATCAGATCCTGTCAGATAAATTTCATAGTTTCTACTAACTAAATACTTTGCCACTTCAGCATATTTATCTGAAGGCCATTTTTTATATTCTCCAGATTTAGAGGCCCCTGGAATAAAAATTACTTTATTTGATTGTTTTGTATTACCTTTAAGCATCCAACTTAAATCAGGCTTTAAGTAGGTATTTATTTCCAAAAATTTTAATTGTTCTTGATGATTTTTAGTGATGTGTTGAACACCAAGTTTTTTTTGCTTATATTTATAATCTGAAAATTTTCTTGCAGATAAGATTTTACATTTAGTAAATATCTTAATAAACAAATTATAAATTTCTGTTCTTGTTGAGTTTTGTAAATCAATTAATAAATCTATTTTTTTTTCTTTAACTTTTTTCAAAATATTTTTTACAGAAGGGAAAATTGATATCCTATTATCAACTAAAATTTCATTCACATAAGGTAAGTTTTTAAAAATTTGTTTATAGTTAGACTGTGTAAGTAAGTATATGTTCGAGTTCGGATAATTTTCTCTTAGTGTTTTAATAGCTCCAAATGATAAGACTAAATCACCAAGTGAACCATGTTTGATTACTAATATATTCATGAATTAATTAAACGATTATAAATGTCCAAAGTTTTTCTGCACATGAGATCAGATGAGTAATTTTTTTTTACATAAGATCTTCCTTTTTTTGATATTTCTTTATAATTTTTTAAAGCATATTTAAAAGTTTTTTGGAATGATTTAAAAGAGTTAACATCAAATAACAAATTTTTATTAAAATTGAAAAGTTGCTCTTTAGTGCCACCTTGATTAGGAGCTATAACAACTTTAGATACGGATAATGCCTCAGAAACAGTTCTACCAAACCCTTCGGGTCTTTTAGAGATATTTACAACCAAGTATGCCCCTTGATACAGTTTTTTTACATCTAATGTGGGTTTATGAATTATAATTTTTTTTGATATATTTAATCTATTAATTAGTAATTGTATTTTTTTTTCTTCTTTACTTTTATTTAAAGATACAATGTGAATATTAAATGTGTCTTTGTGCTTTTGCTGCAATAATGAGAAGTAATTTAGTAATAATTCATGCCCTTTCCAACTTGAAATCCTTGAGGGTATAAAAATATTTTTACTTATAAGTTTTTTTCTCGATGGTGAAAAGTAATTTGTATCTACACCTCTTGGAATAACATGTAGTTTAGTTTTATCATTAAATTTATGCTCATACGTTTTTTTGACAAAATTTGAGTTAAAAATAATAGCATCACCTTTCAATAAAAAACTGTTATACCAATCTTTTAAAATTGACTTAGACTCATATTTGTTGTGAACACTTGTGACGACTTTTATATTTAAATTTTTAATATATTTAATAAGAAAAAAAGCTGGTGCTCTTGAAGAAATATGTACTAAGTTTATTTTTTTTTGTTTAATTAATTGCTTTATTTGGATTTTAATTTTATTTTGATCAAAAATGTTTTTAAATTTGCAATTATATAATTTTATTATTTTTAAACCTTTAATATTAAAATTTTTATTGCTATTTTCACATAAAATATAGTTATCAATTTTTTTTTTATTGAGATGTTTTGCAATATCTCTTACACCAGTCTCAATACCTCCAATGCCCATGGAGGGAATTATTTGTAAACAAGTTATTTTTTTTGTATTTTTAATTTGTGTCAAAACTAAACTTTTATAAAAAAGATGATGTTAAAATATCTTATAGATATTACAAAAGAAGTAAAAAAACTCTGATCTTTTTACATGGCTTATTATCAGATATGAGTGGTAAAAAGTCCAATTTTTTAAATAATTATTGCAAAAAAAATAAAATTTCATATTTGTGTTTTGACTTTCAAGGGCATGGTAGATCTAGTGGTGAATTTACTAATTTTGGTATTAGTGATTGGTATAGTGATTTAGACAATATTATAAAATACCTAAAAATAAAAAATTTTATTCTGGTTGGCAGTAGTATGGGTGGATGGGTTGCTATTATATATGCTTTGACACATCCAAGAAAAGTTACAAAACTTATAGGCATAGCTCCTGCACCAGATTTTACTACAAAGTTAATTTGGAAAAATTTTAATACTCATCAAAAAAATAAAATTAAAAATAATAAGATCGTTAAACAAGAGGTTAGTTCTGATTTTAATTATTATATCTCTCCAGCACTTTTTAAAAGAAGTAAAAAATATCTAATTGAAAAAATTAAGGGTAATTTTTTAGGAGAAACTATTTTCCTTCATGGGGGGCAAGATAAATCTGTTCCATATGGATATAATGACAGTTTCAATTTTAGTAAAAAATTTAAAAACTTTAAGAATATTTTAATTAAACATGCAGATCATAGCCTGTCTGATAAAGAGAGTTTAATAACACTATCTAAATTTATTTAAGCTATTTTTGATTTTTTTGTAACTGGATATTCTAGTTTATCAATCACTTCATCAGGAACGACGTGAGCAAATTTTTTGATCTCAGAGTCAAAATTTTCAATAATAAACTCAGCTCTTTTTGATTTAGTCTCTTTATAGAAATCCTTCAAAAGATCTAGGAGGTGGTTTTTCCATTCTTTGTTATCTACTTCATAAAGTCCAATGGTTTCCATGTTCATCAAATCAGAAATATTCTTTTGTTCAGAGTAAATGAAAGCAGATCCACCAGTCATCCCAGCACCAAAGTTATCACCAACATCTCCTAAAATAATTGCAGACCCACCTGTCATATACTCACAGCCATTAGCGCCACATCCCTCTACAATTGCTAATGCACCGGAATTTCTGACACAAAATCTGTCACCTGCTTGACCAGAAGCATATAACCTTCCATCAGTCGCTCCATAGAGGGTGACATTTCCAATAATTACATTTTCATGACTAGGTTGAGTAAATGAATTTCTTGGCTGAACAATAATTTTTCCTCCAGAGAGACCTTTGCCAACATAATCGTTAGCATCGCCAAACACTTTTAAAGTAAGGCCTTTGACAGCAAATGCTCCCAAGGACTGACCAGCTGAGCCTCTTAGTTTTAAAGTAACATGATCCTCAGATAAGGTATTCATTCCATATTTTCTTGTGATGATGGATGAAATTTTAGTTCCTATTGTTCTTAATGTATTTTGTATGTTATATGTAAGTTCAATTTTTTGACCTGAGTTAATAAAGTCTTTTCCGTCTTTTTCAAACTGATCGTCAAGTGTTTTTGGTACTTCATTTCGTTTTTTTTGTGAATGGTAATCATAGATTTTGCCATCATCAATCTTTGTTAATATTGGATTTAAGTCGAGATTATCTAAATCACTGGATCCATAATGAATTTGAGATAATAATTCTGTTTTACCAATAATATCCTTTAAAGATTTGTAACCTAAAGAGGCGAGAATTTCTCTGACTTCTTCGGCAATAAATGAAAACAAATTTACAACTTTTTCAGGAGTACCACCAAATTTTTCACGAAGTTTTTCATCTTGGGTGCATACACCAACTGGACATGTATTTGAGTGACATTGTCTAACCATAATACATCCCATTGCTACCAACGATGCTGTGCCAATGCCATATTCCTCAGCTCCTAATATTGCAGCAATAACAATATCTTTTCCTGTTTTAATACCTCCATCTGTTCTCAGAAGAACTTTGTCTCTTAAGCCATTCAAAGCTAAAATTTGGTGAACCTCACTTATTCCCAACTCCCATGGAAGGCCAACATACTTAATACTCGACTGAGGGCTTGCCCCTGTTCCACCAGAGTGTCCTGAAACTAAAATTACATCAGCTTTAGCTTTTGCAACACCGGCAGCAACAGTTCCGATTCCTGATTGAGCAACTAGTTTTACACAAACTTTCGCTATTGGATTTATTTGTTTTAAATCGTAAATAAGTTGAGCAAGATCCTCTATAGAATAAATATCATGATGTGGAGGGGGGCTAATAAGTGTTACACCTTTTGTGCTATGTCTTAATTTAGCAATTAAATCAGTAACCTTAAATCCAGGTAGTTGACCGCCCTCTCCAGGCTTAGCACCTTGGGCTATTTTAATTTCTAATTCTGAACAGTTATTCAAATATTCCGCGGTCACACCAAATCTTCCGCTTGCTACTTGTTTAATTGCTGAACTTGGGTTATCACCATTTTTTAATTTGGAATATCTTCTTGCATCCTCTCCACCTTCTCCACTATCTGACTTTGAACCTATTCTGTTCATTGCAATAGCTAATGTTTCATGAGCCTCAGGGCTAAGAGCGCCTAGTGAAATTCCAGGGGATACAAAGCTTTTTCTTATTTCAGAAATACTCTCTACATTATCCAAATTTAGAGAATTGCTGCTTTCATTAAATTGAAGTAGATCCCTTATTTGAATTGGTTTGGAACTATAAACTCTTGAGGTATACTTTTTATAAAGATTATATGAGTCTCTGGTTACTGCTTCTTGAAGCATATGTATTGAAACACCCTCATAGGCGTGTGTTTCACTATTGGCTCTAAATCTATATTCACCACCTATATCTAAAATTACATTATTAGATTTAAAAGATATTTCATGCTGTCGCCTTACTCTTTTTTCTAATCCATCTAATCCAATACCAGAAATTCTAGAGGACATTCCTGGAAAAAAACTCTCTACCATACTTCTGCTTAAACCAATTATTTCAAAATTTCTTCCACCACGGTATGAACTAATTACTGAAATTCCCATTTTACTGATAATTTTTCTTAGTCCTTTCTCAATAGATTTTTTAAAGTTTTTAATTAGTTGAGGGTAATCAGTATTCTGATAAATATTTTTTTTAAACCTATTTGAGATAAGTTTTTCTACTAATGAAGCATTAACAGTAGTGGCTCCAACACCAATAAGCACCGCAAAATAATGTACATCAAGGCACTCTTTAGAGGAAACGTTTAAAGAAGTAAAGGTCCTTAAATTGTTTTTAATTAGATAACTATGAACAGCACTAGTAGCAAGTATCATTGGCAAAGCAATTCTGTCTTTATTAATATTATTATCTGTTATAATTAGATGTTGAGAACCAGATCTAACTGCCTGTTCAGCCTCAGAACATATCCTTTGGATTTCATTTAAAAAATTAGTCTCTTCATTTAAGTTATAAGTACAGTCAATCTCGGTTGTATACTTTGATAAATGGTTTTTTAATGTTTTCAGTTCATTATCTAATAATAAAGGACTCTCTAAAAGTACCAAATTACATTGTTCAGAGTCCTCTTCTACTATGTTTCCAAGGTTTCCAAGCCTAGTTTTTAAACTCATTACGACTTGTTCCCTAAGGCTATCAATTGGGGGATTTGTTACTTGAGCAAAATTTTGTTTAAAAAAACTATGAAGACCTCTGTATCTCTCAGTGAGCACACTTAGTGGTGCGTCGTCTCCCATTGATCCAACAGCCTCTTGACCTGTTTTAACCATAGGATCTAAAATTAAATCCAGAGTTTCTAATGTTAAATTAAATGATTTAGCTATTTGAAAAACATTTTCTTCATCCTCTGGTGATGGATCATAAATTTTATCATTAGATAATATGTTATCTAACTTTATAGTTTTTTGATTCCAATCTGAGTAATTATTACGTTGACTGAGTAATTCTTTTAATTCAAAGCTTTCATAAAACTTATTCTCTTTATAATTAACTGCTATTAATTCACCAGGCCCAACTCTTCCTTTTTTTATGATATTTTTCTCATCTATATTAATCATTCCAACTTCAGATCCTGAAATTAGTAAGTCGTCATCCGTAAGTATGTATCGTAGAGGCCTTAACCCATTTCTGTCCATACCAGAAATTATCCAATCTCCAAAATTTCCACAGACAGCTGCTGGTCCGTCCCATGGTTCAATTACAGCGTTACAATAAGCATACATGGCCTTTAATTGATCAGATAAATCAGATCGATTAGACCAAGACTCAGGAATTATCATTGATTTTGCCATCGGCATGTCCCTATCAGTTTGGACAAAAAGTTCAAAAGCAGCATCAAGCGAAGCAGAGTCAGAGGCGTCTGGGTCGAGTATCGGTTTCAAATCATTAATTCTATCGTTAAAAAAGGGGTGTGTAATTCTTGGTTCATGTGCACTCATCCAATTTATATTTCCCTTCAGAGTATTGATTTCACCGTTATGAGCCAAAACTCGAAATGGTTGCGCTAAAGACCAAGTAGGAAATGTGTTAGTAGAATATCTCTGATGGTAAATGGCAAATTTAGATGTAAATTCATTATCAAGCAAATCTGGGTAAAACTCCGATAACTGTTCAGCTAAAAACATACCTTTATAAACAATTGTTTGTGTCGATAAAGAACAGACATAAAAATCATTAATACTCTGTGCTTTAATTTTGTTCTCTATCCTTTTCCTTGTTAGATAAAGCTTCTTTTCGATATCAGGAGTTGTTTCTTTAGGTGAGAAAATTATTTGTTCAATTTCTGGTTTAGTATAATTAGCTTTTTCACCAATGATCTCTGTGTTAACAGGAACCTGTCTCCAACCAAACAGATTCATTCCAGATTTAATTATTTCATATTCAACAATAGCTCTGCATTTTTCTTGGGCTCCAAAATCTCTTTTAGGCAAAAATATCATACCCACACCCAACACAGAGTCTTTAGTTGTTCTGTGACCCATTTTTAAAACTTGTTTACTGAAGAAAGAATTTGAAACCTCCAACATAATACCAGCACCATCTCCAGTTTTGCCATCAGCATCAACTGCGCCTCTATGGAATACTGCTTTAAGTGCCTCAACTCCTTTTTCGACTATGTCTCTTCTCGACTCACCTTTTATTGAGGCAACTAAACCTACGCCACAATTATCATGTTCATATTTTTCATTATATATGTGATTATTTTTTAGTTTTTGTCTATTTATTTTGAAAATTTCTAATGGATTGTCTTTCATGATGCTTTTTTAATTTTCGAATTCTGTAAAAAATTATGAATTGATTTTGCAACTTCTCGCCCATCATGTATTGCCCAAACAACCAGAGAGGCGCCCCTAACAATATCCCCAGCAGCAAAAATCTTTGGGTTACTAGTTTGAAACTTTTTAAAATCAACCTTAACTGTTTTCCAGCTAGTTAATTCAATATTTGTTTTGAAATGATGGTTCAAATCTTCTGGCTCAAAACCAAGAGCTTGGATAATTAAGTCACTTTTTATTTGTTTTTCAACACCAGTATCGATTGGTTTTCTTCTTCCACTCTCGTCCACCTCACCTAATGTAGCCACTTTGTATGTCATGCTTGTTGCAGTAGCGCTATCACTAATAATTTTAGATGGAACAGATAACCAATTAAATTTGATGCCCTCTTGCTCTGCATTTAACACTTCTCTTGCTGATCCAGGCATATTTTCTTTGTTTCTTCTGTAAAGACAAGTAACCTCTTTTGCTTGCTGTCTAATTGCTGTTCTAACACAATCCATAGCGGTATCACCTCCACCAATAACAACTACATGTTTATCTTGTGCTGTGAGATACTTATTTTTTGAGGGAGAGTCACCTAAACCAGTTCTATTACTCTCAATTAAAAAATCCAAAGCAGGAATGCTATTATTGACTGATGAGGTGTCAATATCTAATTGTCTTGCTTTGTATACACCAGTTGCAATTAATATTGCATCATAATCTTTTTCCAAATCTTGAAAGGAAATATTTTTTCCAACTTCTGAGTTTAAGTTAAATACAACACCACTATCAGTAAGCCATTCTGTTCTTCTCTCAACAATTTTTTTATCTAATTTAAAGTTAGGTATGCCATAAATCATCAAACCTCCAGCTCGGTCATTTTTTTCATAAACATCTACTTGATATCCATTTTGAATTAAATAAGCTGAAGCAGCCATTCCTGCAGGGCCCGATCCTATTACTGCAACTTTTTGTTTGTATTGGTTTTGTGATGATAGGTTTTTAACCCATCCTTTTTCCCATGCTATTTCTGTAAGGTATTTTTCTAAATTACCAATTGTAATGGCTCCAAAACCTGCTTGTTCGACAACACAATTACCCTCACACAAACGATCTTGAGGACAAACTCTTCCACATACCTCAGGAAATGCATTTGTAGACGCAGAAACTTGGTAAGCTTCCTCCAATCGGCCTTCTGCAATGTAACGTAGCCAATCTGGTATATTGTTGTTTAAAGGGCAATGTATTTGACAATATGGTATTCCACATTGGGAGCATCTTGACGATTGTTCAACAGAGTCATTTTTATCAAACTGACTATAAATCTCCTGAAAATCCTTTATTCTTTTTTCAGGTTCAGTTTTAGAAGGATTCTTAGATTTTTTTTTATGAAACTCTAACATGATAATAAAATATTACTTTATTCTCCTACAAATAATTGGCATGTATTATTACAAAGGTTTATTAGTAAAGTAAACTTATAAATGATAATAAATTATGACTGATGGTAGTATTTTTAATGTTTTTTATGGTTTAATACAGGGAATTACTGAATTTATCCCCATTAGTTCCAGTGGGCACCTTAATCTCTTAGAAATCTTCTTTAAAAGCTTAGAATCTAGAAATTATTTATATGAAACATCAGCACACTTTGCCTCTTTATTGGCTTTATTATTATATTTATTCGCAAACAAACATTTTTCAAAATCAAATATTAAAGCTTACTGGAAAATATTAATTTATGCGACAGTACCTGCAATTATCCTCGGTTTTATACTTAAATTTTACAATATAAATTATATTAGTTTAAAGTTAATAGGATACACTTCTATTGCTGGAGCATTAATACTATATATTTCAGATAAAGCAGAAAAATTTAAGTTAAAAATCAAAAATAAAAGTACCAAATTTATTTTGGCTGGATTTTTTCAATGTTTAGCTTTTTTACCAGGTTTCAGTAGAGCAGGAAGTTGTATAATTGCATTCAGAATATTTGGGGAAAACAGAAAATATTCATCTATTTACAGTTTATATATGGGTATACCTATAATTTGTTTGTCTTTTTTTTCCAATATTAAAGAATTTGAAAATTTTATTGTAGATAAAAATCTATATTTAATTTTTATTACTACATTTTTTGCAGCATATTTTACACTATCTGTATTTATTAAAATGATAAATAAAATTGGCTTTACTCCTTTTGTAATTTATAGAATTTTATTGGGCTTAATTTTATTAATCTATTTTTCTTAATTAAACTTTATCGATAAACTTTTTTAGATACTCTGAGGTAATAATTTTCATATCTGACAAATCTTGTTTCAATATTTCAGTTACTAATTTCTGACTTCCTTCCGAGATACTATCATGAGATAGAGTCACATACTGATCATATGTAAATAGAGGTTTTGGTAGTTTTTCTAATAATTTACCTTGAACAATTGCTAAAAAAGAAGGTATGTAAAAAAATCTCTCCTTTTTTTTCAAAGAAAAAAATATATGACTCAAAATTTCTTTAAATGTAAATATTTCATTCCCTACTGCAGCAATATTTAAGTTTTTGTGCTTTTCGAAATTATTTAACAAATTAAAAATTAAAAGAGATAAGTCATTTACATAAATTGGCTGAAATTTAGTCATCCCATTTTTAATTAGAGGTAAGAACGGTAAAATTTTAGCCATCTTCCCAAATAAATTGAAAAAATTATCTTCTTCACCGTAAACAGTGCTTGGCCTAACAATTATATGATTAGTATTGTTGTTTTCTATGAATTCCTCACCCATTTTTTTGCTTATTAGATAATTTGATTTTGTTTGAAAAGTAGACCCTAAGCCAGAGACATGAAGAAAAGGTTTTCTGTATAATTCACAATAATTGGCAATTTTTTTTGGCAGTAAATAATGAACTAGTTCAAATGATAAATTATTTTTTTCATATAAAATACCAATTAAATTAATTACTAAGTCTGAATTTGCAATTAAGCTTTTAATTTCATCCAAATTATGAATATCAAATTCTATAACCTCTATCTGCCCAATATCTCCTGAAAGTATATTTCTTTTTACCCTACTAGCATTCCTTACAGGGCATATTAATTTGTTACCATTTTGCAATAGTCTTTTCGTTAAACTTCTTCCTATAAAGCCTGTAGATCCAAACACTAAGATATTTTTGTTTTTCATTGTAATATCTATCTTATATAAATATATGTTCAAAGATGTCAAACTATCAATTATTTCAAAATGATCTTCCAAATAAGGTTTTAAAATCTTTTAAAGGAGATATCTCTATTGACACTGAAACTCTTGGTTTAAATATTAAAAGAGATAGGCTTTGTCTTATTCAATTAAGAAATGAAACTGATAAAAAAGTATATTTAATAAAATTTGAAGAGGATTTATCTCCAAAATTATCAAAAAACATAAAAATATTATTAGAAAATAAAAATCTCACGAAAATTTTTCATTTTGGAAGATTTGATATGGCAGTTTTGAAAGAAAATTTAAAAATTAATGTTAGAAACGTTTTTTGTACTAAGGTAGCTTCAAAGTTGACAAGAACATACTCCTCAAAGCACGGGCTTAAAGATCTGGTTAATGAAATATTGGATATACAATTAGATAAAACAGAACAGTCCTCTGATTGGAGTAAGAAAAAGCTAACTAAAAAACAAATTGAATATGCAATAAATGATGTTTTATATTTATCAGAAATAAAAATCTCACTAAATAATAAATTAATAAATCAAAAAAGGTTAAAGTTATTTAAATCAATTATGAAATTTTTAGAAGTAAGAGTTGATTTAGACCTTCAAGGATGGAACGATATAGATATTTTTGCACACAAATAACTTATGAATAAATCTAAAATTAAAAAAGTAGGACAAGATGTGATAAAGTTAGAGTCTTCGGCTTTAAGAAAACTTTCAAAAAGCTTAGATAAGGAATTTGTTAAAGCTGTGGAGTTAATTTCTAAACTAAATGGCAAAATCATTATTTCTGGAGTTGGAAAAAGTGGAAATATTGCCGGCAAAATTGCAGCTTCATTTACCTCAACAGGAATACCAGCTATTTATTTAAACCCAGTTGATGCTAGTCATGGTGATATGGGTATAGTTGAAAAAAATGATATTTTAATAGTATTATCTAATTCTGGAGAGTCACATGAATTAACAGATTTAATCAATTTTTGTAAGAAAAAAAAAATAAAGATCATATCAATAACATCGTCTAAAGAGAGTTTATTATCAAAAAATTCAGAGATTAATTTGATGTTACCCTCTCATTTTGAAGCAGATAAATTACAAATAATTCCAACAACATCAACAACAATGTCACTAGCTATTGGTGATGCACTTTGTTGCTCTGTGTTAAGTTTAAGAAAATTTGACAAAAAATCATTTAGTGAACTTCACCCAGGTGGAAAAATTGGAAAAAAATTAAAAACCCTGGGTGATATTATGGATACTGATATTCCTTTCATTCAATCACATGCATCTATCATAGATGCAGTTTTGATAATGACTGAGAAAAAGTACGGCTGTGTAGTAGTTTTAGATAAAAATAAAAAAATAAAAGGTATTATTACAGATGGAGATTTAAGAAGATCAATTGCAAAGATAGATATGAATAAAAAAGCCACTAGTATAATGAAAAGTAGGCCAGTTGTAGCAAAAGATAATTTGTTAATTTCCTCAGCTATTGTGCTCATGAATAATCATTCAATCACAAGTCTTATTATTGCAAAACAGAATAAACCAGTTGGTATAGTAAACATTAAAAAGTGTTTAGAAAATGATTAATTTTTTTACTAATAAAATAATTAATATTTTAGTTATTATTTTTTTAGGAGTTCAAGCATTTATTTTCTTTTTCAATCAAAAACCTCTTTATAAAAATTTTAGTCAAAAATCAATAACAGTAGAAGATTTTTCAAGTATCGTTTTAAGTAAATCAGGAATTACAAAGATTGGTTCAGAAAAATTAAATAAAGTTGATGAAAATAATATATATCTAGAAGGAAAATCGTATTTAGAAAATCAAGAGTATAAGATTTATGGAAAAAATATATCAATTAACCTTTCTAAAGAAATATCTAATAGCACTGAGTCAGTTATGGTAATAAATAGAATGGGGCAATTAAAGGCACAAGGTTTTAAAAATCTTGATAATGAAGGAAAAATATTTTTTGAAGGCAAGGTGTTTTTTGTTATCGATGAATAAATTTTTTTGTTTGATTTTATTTTTATTTATTTATTCAAATGCTAATACTGAAAGCTATGTAAAAGCTGGTGAGAGTCTAATTTGGGACTCGGAGAATCAAAGTTATACCGCTAATGGCGATGTGGAATTTAAAAATGATAGGTTTATTGCCTTTGCTGATAAAATGATTGCTAATTATGTTGAAGAAAATAACGATGAAATTTTTACAATTATTGAACTATTTGACAATGTTGTTATTAAATTTAATGAAGAAACATTTAGAGGTAATTATGCTATTTACACACGAGATGATAATATAATTAAGCTTACAGGAGAAGTATCAATAGAATCTCCTACTAGGCTACTTACAGGTAATGAATTAATTGCAGATATAGATAATAATAAAAGAATTCTCAACTCGGCTGACAAAGAGTCTCTTGTTGAAGTTTTACTTGAAAACAATGCAAACGATTGAACTCTTAAATGTTAGCAAAAGCTTTAATACCAAAAAAGCTCTAAACAAAGTAAATATTCAGTTTAGTAATAATAAAATAAATGGATTGCTTGGTCCAAACGGTAGTGGAAAAACAACTCTCTTTAATATTATAGCTGGTTTTCTCTCCCCTGATTTTGGAAAAATCTTACTAGATAAACATGTTCTTAATAATAAAAGTTTAAGCTTAAGAACAAAATTAGGTATTTCATACTTACCTCAAGAAGCATCAATTTTTAGAGATTTAACTGTTTACGATAATATTTTTTCAATAGCTGAATTATTTCATAATAAAGATAAATCTATAAAAATTACAGAAAATTTAATTAAACAATTTTCTTTAAATAACTTTCAGATGACAAAGGGTAAGTTATTGTCTGGTGGTGAAAGAAGGAGAACTGAAATTGCTAGAGCACTAGCAAGTAATCCAAAATTCCTTTTACTTGATGAGCCTTTTGCTGGTATAGATCCTATTGCCATTGAAGAAGTTAAATCAACAATTTCATTGTTAAAAAAGATGAACATTGGAATCATAATTACTGATCATAATGTTAAAGAAGCTTTAAGTATTGTTGAGTTTGGATACATTATTTATAACGGAGAAATCATTAAATCTGGAAATCCAAAAGAAATTACCTCTGATCAGTTTGTAAAAAAAATCTACTTAGGAAAAAATTATAATTAACTAAATGTCTTTCAACTACCACAGCTATATAAAAGGCACATACTACCCACCTGGTGATAAATCAATAAGTCATAGAATTTTAATTTTAGCTGGACAGGCAATTGGAAAGTCTGAAATTTCTAATTTATTAGAAGGCGAAGACGTTGTTAATACTTTAAAAGCGATGAGATTGTTAGGTATTAAAATAAAAAAAAAAGAAAATAAATATCAGGTATTTGGCATTCCACCTGGTGGGTTATTTCAACCTAATAAAATTATAGATTTTGGAAATTCTGGGACTGGAATAAGACTTATTTCTGGATTAATTTCCTCAAACAATATTGAGGTGAAATTAACTGGTGATAGTTCATTAATTAGAAGGCCAATGAAAAGAGTTACTGATCATTTATCTAGAATAGGCGCAAGAATTGAATTAAAAAATAATTTATATCCCCCAATAAAATTAAAAGGAACTGGAAATGCAGTGCCTTTATCATTTGATATAGTAATCCCATCTGCTCAAATCAAAAGTGCAATTATGCTCTCAGCTTTAAATACTAATGGAACTGTAAAAATTAAAGAGTTTAAAACTACGCGAGATCATACAGAAAATATGCTTAAGTCTATGGGATATAATATCAGAGTCAGGAAAAATTCTTTACACAGATTTATAACGATGAGGAATGATAAAGAATTGAAAAAAATAAATTATAACGTTCCAGGAGACCCATCCTCCGCAGCATTTTTTATTTCAGCTGCTTGCCTCAAACCAGGTTCCAAACTTATAGTTAAAAATGTTCTATTTAATGAAACGAGAGTGGGATTTTTAAAGACTTTAAAAAATATGGGTGGAAATATTAAGATAATTAACAAAAGAAAAATTCATAATGAAATAATCGCTAACTTGAAAATTGAACAAAAAAATAATTTAACTCCAACTGTATTGGAACCTAATGAGATCCCACTACAAGTAGATGAAATCCCAATTTTGTCTGTGGTAGCATCGTTTGCCGATGGTTTGACAATATTTAAAGGCCTAAAAGAACTAACAGTTAAAGAAAGTAATAGATTGTTACTTATACATGAAAATTTAAAAAGGATTGGGGTTAAATCTATAATTAAAAATTATGATCTGCATATTTATGGTAATCTCAATTTGAAAAAGGGTGATGCTACTATTAAGCATAATGACGATCACAGAATTTTAATGTCTTTTTTTATTGCAAATATTATTTGTAAAAAAAACAATATTATAAAAGAAAAATCGTGTGTAAAAACAAGCTATCCAACGTTTTTCAAACACATAGCTCAATTTAGTAATTAATTTTTCTTGAAAAACACTAATAAAACTTTAAAAAAACCTAACTTAATTTGAAAGGTAAATAATGACTTATGATATCTAATGAAGCGTATGGCAAATTGCTAGACCAACAATTTGAAACCAAAAGCTTAATCGTTGCCAATAAAATAATATCCGGAACTATTCTTAAAGTTAGTGATCAATATATAACAGTAGATATTGGGTATAAAAGTGAGGGTCAAATTCCCAAAGAAGAATTTCTAAATACAGGATCATCAGATGATTTAAAACCTGGAAAGGTAATTGAAGTATTTGTTGAAAAATTAGAAGACAGAGAAGGCAATGTAAAAGTTTCACATGAAAAAGCTATAAAAATGAAATCATGGGAAAAACTTCAAAATCTTTATGATAAAAAGGAACGTGTAAAAGGATTTATTGTAGGTAAAGCAAAAGCTGGCCTTTACGTGAAGATTATGGGCACAAACGCATTTTTACCTTTAAGTCAAATCGATGTTCGTCCCGTTAGAGATGTAAGTCACTTAATCAAAACTGAGGAAACTTTTGAAATCCTAAAAATGGATTATTCTAAGGGAAACATAGTAGTATCAAGAAAAGCGATACTTGAAGAAAAACAAAAAGAAATTAAAAATAATATATTAGAAAAATCACAAAATAATTCTGTTGTGACCGGTAAGGTAAAAACTTTCACTGACTATGGTGCTTTTGTTGATCTAGGAGGAATTGATGGCTTGGTTCATTTAAGTGATATATCATGGAGCAGGATTGGACATCCCTCAGATGTACTTGAGATTGGAAAAAAATATGAATTTAAAATTTTGAAAGTTTCAGATGACTCAGACAAAATTAGTTTGGGTTATAAACAATTAAAAGATGACCCTTGGGAAAACATTGAAGAAAAAGTTTCTCTTAATGAAATATATGATGGAAAAATCACTCACATAACTGATTACGGCGCTTTTGTCCAGCTTACTGATAAAGATTTAGAGGGCCTAGTTCACTCCAATGACATAAGTTGGACTAAAAAAAATATACACCCAAATAAAATTTTAGAAGTGGGTTTCAATATTAGAGTAAAAATTTTAGAAATTGATAAAGAAAAGAAGAGAATAAGCCTTGGAATTAAACAAACTGAGCCTAATCCATGGGAAAATATTCTAAATGAATACAAAAAAGATCAAACAATTGATACAGAGATAAAAAATATTACCGAATTTGGTATATTTGCAAAACTCAACGAAAATATAGACGGACTCATTCATAAAAATGACTTATCATGGACTGACTCTAATGGTGATAGAACATTAAAAAAATATCAAAAAGGACAAAGTATACAGGTTAAAATTTTAGAAATTGACCCAGAGAAAGAAAAAATAAGCTTTGGTATAAAACAATTGTCTGCTGATCCCTTTAATGAATTTTTTAAAGACAAATCAAAAGGCGATATTGTGTCTGCTACAATTACAAAAATCAACAATAATGGTATTGAAGTTGAAGTAGCTAGCTTTATTGAAACGACTATTAGGAGAAAAGAACTCTCAAAGAATAAAGAAGAACAGAATATAACAAGGTATAATGAGGGTCAAAAAATAGATGCCAAAATTAGTTCTATTGACCTAACAAATCGAAAATTTTCCCTCTCCATAAGACAATTAGAAATAGATGAAGAGCAAAGTTTGTTGGAAAAATATGGCTCAAAAACCTCTGGATCTGTTTTAGGGGATATTCTTGGTAAGGCTTTGGATGAGGACAAGGACTCCAAAGAAGAATAAGTCTGATATTTTAAAGACTTATTTACAATCTGAAACTGATTTAACATCTAAAATAAACGAAGCTATATTTAATAAGTTCTTTGATATTTTAGAAAAAAATATTTCTAATCATATTTCTATAGAGCTGAGAAATTTTGGCATGTTTAAATCTAAATTTATGGAAGCTAGATATGGTTCTGATCCCAGAAACAAGAAAAAAATTTATATTCCCTCTAAATGGAAGGTTACATTCAAAGCAAGTGAAAATATAAATAAAAATTTAAATGAAAAAACTTAAATCTTTTATAGCTCTAGACCTAAAATCTAATACTCAAAATATTAGTATTGTAAAGAATCTGTACCGCCATGTTTATGGTTTTAAAGTGGGGTATAGATCGTTTTATAATAACCGTTCAAATGAGCTTATTACAGAAATCAAAAAGACGAAAAGTAAATTATTCCTTGATTTAAAACTTCACGATATTCCCAACACGGTTAGCAGTGCGATAGACTCTTTATCAAATATAAACCCTGATTTTCTTACCTTGCATATATCAGGTGGTAAAGAGATGATGAAAGCTGCCGTAAACTCTATTAAGAAAAATAAACTTAAAACTAAAATTTTAGGTGTAACCTTATTGACGAGCTTAGATGGAAAAGATAGCGAAAAAATATATAGAGAGAAGAGCACAAAAAAACTTGTAAAAAAATTTACTGAAATCGCTAATAATGTAAATATTCATGGCCTTATTTGTTCAGGTAATGACCTAAGAGGTTTAGGAAAATTTAATAAACTAATCAAAATAACACCTGGTGTTAAAATGTTTGCCAGAAATGATGATCAAAAAAGAGTTACTTTTGCTCATAATGCTTTACAAGATGGTGCTAGCTTTGTTGTAATAGGTAGAGAATTAATAGAAAGCAAAGAACCATTAGAATTATTAAAAAAATATGGCGAACAACATAAAAATAAAAATTTGTGGACAAAATAATCCAGCTATTATTAACCACTGTCTTGATTTAAATATCTCTAATCAAGGGTTAATTTTTTATGAAAAGAGTCCGAGGTTTATAGATACTGAAACATTAGCTCTTGTTAACCAATATTTTAAATCACATAAAGACAAATTTGTGGGTGTTTTTGTTAATCCATCAATTGATGAAATTAAAAATAAATTAGAAATTTTTGATTTTGATACAATTCAACTTCATGGTAATGAAGATCAAAACTTTATAAGTGAAGTTAAAAGTAATTTTAAGAAAAAGATTTATAAATCAATATCTCCAGAAGATTTTAAAACAACTGGGTTAATTGATGTAGATCAGTTCCTCATCGAAGCAAAACCCTCTTCAAATCAGATGCCTGGAGGAAACAATACAACTTGGGATTGGTCTGATTTTAAAAATGTTAAAAAACTTCCTTTTATTTTATCGGGAGGTCTAAATGTCACTAATATTAAAAAAGCAATTAGCTTAACAGGTGCGGATTTTGTTGATATAAATTCTGGTGTAGAGGAAAAACCAGGTGAAAAAAGTCTTTCTTTGATAGATGGTATTATTTCATCGATTTATAATTAATGAAAACATATAAACAACCTAGCTCCGTTGGAAGATTTGGTGAATTCGGAGGTATGTATGTTTCAGAAACATTAATGCCCCTATTATTAAATTTAGATGAATCTTACAAAAAAATTCAAAAAGATAAAAAATTCAAAAAAGAGCTAAATGATCTTTTTAAAAACTATGTGGGTAGGCCATCCTCTTTACATTACGCGAATAATTTATCTAAATATATCAATGGACCAAAAGTATATTTTAAAAGAGATGAGCTAAATCATACAGGGGCCCATAAAATCAATAATTGCCTGGGGCAAATACTCCTTGCAAAAAAAATGGGCAAAACAAGAATTATTGCTGAAACAGGTGCTGGACAACATGGAGTTGCTACAGCTACTGTTTGTGCTCTTTTTGGTCTTCCCTGCTATATTTATATGGGGTCTAAAGATATCGAAAGACAAAAACCTAATGTTTTTAGAATGAAGCTTCTGGGTGCCACTATTATTCCTGTTGAGTCTGGTAGTAAATCTTTAAAAGATGCGATGAATGAAGCTTTAAGAGATTGGATAAAAAACGTCAGAGATACCTTTTATATCATTGGCTCTACTGCTGGCCCTCACCCCTATCCAAAAATGGTAAGAGATTTCCAGTCTGTAATTGGAAAAGAGGCGAGAGAGCAAATATTAAAAGTAGAGAAAAAACTACCAGATTATTTGATAGCTTGCGTTGGAGGCGGGTCAAATGCCATGGGTTTATTTTATCCATTTTTAAATGATAAAAAGGTAAAAATTATTGGAGTGGAGGCAGCTGGTAGAGGCGCTAAAACAGAAGAAACAGCTGCTACAATGACATCTGGAACTCCTGGTATTTTACATGGTAGTTACAGTTATGTCTTACAAGACAATGATGGGCAAATAAAAGAGGCTCATTCTATTTCTGCTGGCCTCGATTATCCTGGTGTAGGGCCTGAACACTCCTACTTAAAGGATATTAAAAGAGTTAAATACTTTGGTATAACTGATAAAGAAGCTCTTGAAGCATTTCAAACATGTTCAAAACTAGAGGGAATTATTCCTGCACTAGAGCCTTCTCATGCCCTAGCCTACTTAATTAAAGCATTTAAAAATAAACATAAAAACAAAGTTGTAATTTTAAATTTGTGTGGACGAGGTGATAAAGATTTATTTACTGCAGCTAAAGCAATAGGATTTGATGCAGATGAATAATCTAGACTCTCTTCCTAAGAAGAAAATACTCTCGTTATTTATGACGTGTGGGTTTCCCACACTAAATCAAAGTAAAAAGGTTTTTAATGAAATGTTATCTCATCAACCAGATATTATTGAGTTTGGGCTTCCCTTTTCTGATCCTATGGCAGATGGGCCTATTATCCAAGAGGCAAACAAACTTGCACTTAGATCAAAATTATCAACACAACAATCACTTAATTTAATTAAAGAATTAAGTAAATCTAAAAATAATACTTCATTTGTTATTATGTGTTATTTAAATACTGTCCGTAAATTTGGATTAAATAAATTCATCAAAAATATTAAAAGTATTGTCGATGGTATAATAATTGTTGATTTGCCTTTTGAAGAAGAAGATGCAATCAAAAAGTCATTGTCTAAAAATAACATCCACTTGATCAAGTTAATCTCTCCAATGACTGATAAAAAAAGATCAAAAAAACTTCTAAAAAATTCAAAAGGATTTATTTATTACATATCTGCAACTGGAATCACTGGTTCAAATAAATTAGATTACAAAGAAATAAATAAAAATGTTAAATCTATAAAAAAAATGTCTTCTGTTCCCGTTTTAGTTGGATTTGGAATCAAGTCTAAAAAAGATGTCATTGATATATCGAAAAAAACAAATGCAGATGGTGTTATAATTGGCTCAGCTCTAATTCAAAAATATTTTGATATAAAGATGGATTTTAATAAGTACCTTAAAAGCCTTAAAAAATTTATTCAAGAGGTTAAGATCTAAAAATGAACTGGCTCACAGATTATGTAAAACCTAAATTAAGCTCCCTTGTTAATCGAAAAGAACCTCCGTCTGATTTATGGACCAAGTGTGGATGTGGAGAAAGAACCTTGTATGTAAGTGATTTGAAAGAAAATCTAAATGTTTGTTCATACTGTGACTTTCATATGGGGATGGATGTAAATAGTAGATTAAAAAATTTATTTGATAACGAAAATTATGAATTAATCGAAGTAACTTTTGAAAATAATGATCCTCTAAAATTTAAAGATCTTAAAAAATATACAGACAGGATGAAAGCCGCACAAAAGAAAACTGATCAAAAAGATGCCGCCATTTTAGCTAAAGGTGAAATTGGAAGCACAAAAGTTGTAGTTTTTATTTTAGATTTTAATTTTATGGGTGGCTCAATGGGTCAATTTGTTGGTGAAGCATTTAAAATTGGTTGTCAAAACGCTGTTAATTTGAATTGTCCATTTATATCTGTTGCTTCTTCAGGAGGTGCAAGGATGCAAGAGGGTATTGTAAGTTTAATGCAACTACCTAAAACAGTTGCTGCTGTAAATATGCTAGATCAAAATAAAATTCCTTACGTGAGTGTTCTAACTCACCCTACTACTGGAGGTGTGAGTGCTTCTTTTGCGATGCTTGGAGATATTATCATTGCTGAAAAAGGAAGTATGATTGGTTTTGCTGGAAAAAGAGTTATCGAAGAGACAATCAAGGAACAATTACCTGAGGATTTTCAGACTGCCGAGTACCTTCTTGAACACGGAATGGTTGATATGGTTGTCCATCGAAAAGAATTAAGTCAAACACTTTCTAAAGTTTTATCATTCGTAAAAAAATAAATTCTTGAAAGATCCCATTTTTCAAAGACTACTAAATCTACATCCAAAATTTTCAGACTTATCTTTATGGAGAATTAAAAAACTTTTAAAGAAAATCAATTTTGATGAAAATTTACTTCCCAAAGTCATTCATATAGCTGGAACTAATGGAAAAGGCTCAACAGCAGCTATTTTAAAATCAATTCTCAATCACCATAATTATTCAACACACGTGTACTCCACTCCTCACCTAGTAAAATTTAATGAAAGAATTCAATTAAGATCTAAAGAAATTTCCAATCAAAAATTATTAGAATATTTGAAGTTTTGCGAAGATAAAAATGAAGGAAATTTGATAACGTTTTTTGAAATCACTACTGCGGCGGCGTTTAAAGCTTTTCAAGATCATAAAGCTGACTATCTAATATTAGAAGTTGGGCTTGGAGGAAGATTTGATGCTACAAATATTTTAAAAAAATCAAAGTATGCAGCTATTACTCCAATTTCTTTAGATCATCAAGATTATTTAGGAAATTCATTGGATCAAATTGCTTTTGAGAAATTAGGAATATTAAATCCAAAAAGTACAATTTTTATTAATCGACAGAAAACAAATGTTATGAAATATATTAAGTCACAATTAAAAAAAAGAAAATTAGCTGCAAATCTATTTAATATTCATTGGAAAATAAAATCTAATTTTTATTTATCAAATGATATAAGAGTTAATTTATCAAAATTAAGTTTATTAGGATCACATCAATTAATTAATGCTGGATTAGCAATACATTTAGCGAGGAATATATTGAAAGAAAAATTTGTAATAGAAAAAACAGAAAAAGCGTTGATGAATTGTGAGTGGCCTGGGAGATTGCAGCAAATTAAGAGCGGACTTTTAAATAAAAAAATAAAGAAATATAAAAATATTTATTTAGATGGCTTTCACAATATCGATGGCATGAAAGCATTAATTAAATCATTACCAAAAAATAGGAATATACTCATATGCTCTTTTTTAAAAAATAAAAAATATATTCAGATGCTTTCTAACTTATCAAATCATTTTAATAAAATAATTGTTGTTAAAATGAACGAGGAAAACTCTATCACTGAGGATTTGCTGCCCAAATACCTGAAGCTCTATTTTGCAAATTCCTTAACAGATTCATTTAAAATGATTAATAAATTCTCATCAAATCAGACCACAATTTATTTTGGAGGATCATTATATTTTATTGGTGAAGTGATAAAATTAAATCGTTTAAAAAATTAGATTTTCTCACTATATAGTGCCAAATAGCAAAAATATCCCCATTTATAAAGATATATTGATTGATCTAAATTTTCTCAGAAAAGTAGGAATTAATAACTAACCTTAATCCTCCAGAACCATTCTTGTGGTTTTCTTCAAGAATGGTTCTACTAAATTTTCTTTTTGTTTTTCAAATAAAGTAGTAAAGCTAGTCCTTCGTATGCAATTTTCCATAATTGTCTAAATAATGGTAGCTTCAACAATAAAGACAGGTATCTCCATTTTGGAATTGTATCCCATAAAACTAAAAAGGACTCTGATCCAGAAACAATTTTTCCATCATGATATACATGCATTCTTCTAAATAAATCTTTTTTGGAGAGATGATTTATATGCTCATCTTTATTTTTTGAAATATCAACATAGTTTATATTACAGGTTTTCTTTTTATAGTGACTTATCTCTGCATTACAAATATTACATGAACCATTAAAGTATACTTTCATTTTGATTATGCGGGTGGTGGTATTGAGCCATCTTTAAATAGATCATATCCCTTTAAGACAGCAGGTCTAAGTGATATTTGATTATACCAACGCAATAGATTGATATATTTATTCAGACCTATATCATGAATTGGATGTCTAGCGATCCAAGGAAATGTTGCGATATCTGCAATTGAATATTCATTTGCCAAATATTCATTTTTAGACAAATGATCATCTAAATTTTTGTATATCGTTTCTGCAATTTTAAAATATCTATCTTCACCAAAATCACTTTTACCGGGATTATAATGATGAAATTGATGATGCTGACCTAACATAGGGCCTATATAACCCATTTGAGCCATCAACCACTGGGTTGTTAAACTTTGATTTGAGCCATAAAATTCTCCTGATAAATTTGCCAAGTAAATTAAGATAGCACCAGACTCAAATATGGTCTTATTATCATGTCTTAAAACAGGAATTTTTGAAAATGGAGAAATTTTTTTAAACTCATCGTTGAATTGTTCACCCTTATTTAAATTAATTAAAGTCAAATCATAACTCTCATTAATCTCCTCTAACATTATTGAAATTTTTCTTGCATTTGGAGTTGAGTCTGCAAATAACTCAAACATTCAAATTAAACTCATAATATATTTATGAACAAAATATCCTATTGCGAGTAAAGTCAATCCAATCAAGTAAATTAACCAAAAATTCATATTGAGATTTTTTGCAAAGAAAAAAGGTAAGAAAAATAAATATGAGACAGGTACTCCAATAAGAATGCTTTTTGCAAATATTACAGTATTTTCAGTATTTTTATGCTCTAAGAAAGAGAAGGCTATGGCTATTATACTTGCTATTGGAAGAGCAATAATAAATCCAGATAGCTCAGGTTTTTTACCGGAAAGCCAACTTGCAAATGCAATCACAAGAGCAGCTAATAAAACTTTTAAAGCAAAAATCATAATTATTTATTTTATACTAATTAATAATAATTAAAGATTATTTTCAGGTATTAAGAAAGTTGTTGATGCCCAATCACTATGCCAGATTGGCTCATTTTTTTCTGGGTCTGCTTTTAATGGATAAATCACAACTGAGTCTAAAAGGTATTCCCTTCCTGGTTCAATATCAAAAGTGAATTTTCCTTTATCATCCGTTTTGGTATTTACAATTGATAACTTTGTATTTTTATATTTCGAAAAAATTGTAACAAGATTTTTTTTTAGTGGTTTTTTTTTGTAATATAAAGTTCCACTCATTTGCTTTGAATTCAATTCTTTGTAAGGATTTTGGTCTAAAACAAATTCAAATAGAAGTCCTGTTTTTTTATCCTTCCCCTCACTGCCATTTAGTGTAATAAGAGATTTTGCATAACGACGATAACTCTCAATAAAATTACTTTCGGGAAATCCTTTCTCAAAATGAGTATCGATTAGTTGCTGGTAACCTTTTTCATTAACAAAATCCTCGAATTTTTGAAACTTTTTATAATCAACATATTTATCTTTAGTTTCATGATAAATAATTAATAAATTTTCTAAATTAGTCGTTATATTAATTGCAGGCACATCACCTATTATGCCCTTTATTTTTTCTTTTTTATTTTTGGATCCAGATAAAATTTTAAATGTTTTAAAATCTTGTGGATTATACATTAAAACCATACCTTGAAATTCTTGTCCTACCCTCAAGTGAGCATTTATTAAGTCATCATTAAGTTGATATTGCGTGGGCTCGATCCAAAATTCATGAGCGTTTGCTCTAATAGAATTAGCAATAAGGAGCAAAAAAATATAAAGAATTTTTAGATGAATTTTGGTAAACATGACCGAATGATTAAGTACTTATTTTTTTTAATTTTAATATTCAGCTCTCCTCTGCATTCACACGAAATTAAACCCGCGGTGATGGATATTACCATTATTGAAGGAAATGCATCAATCGAATTTAAATTAAATGCAGAAACTGTTCTTTCTGAAATTGATGCCTCTTTATATCAGGATACCAACGACTCACCTCAATCTCAAAAATATGATGCGTTACGGGCCCTTTCCACTGAAGAAGTAGAGAAAATGGTCATAGAAAATGAAAACAAATTTACAGATAAAATTAAAATCAATATCGGAGATGAAACTATTCCGCTTTCTTTAAGAAATGTAGATACTTTTCAAGAAATAAACGATGAATTTCCCAGAGATACAACTTTAAATATAGGTTTTGAAATAAAAGATGAGTCTTTTACCATTCAATTTGAAAAAGAATTGGGTCCCGTGGTAATTAGACATTTTGAGGATTTATCAAAAGAGTCTGTTTTATTTACAACTTATTTACAACCTGCTGAAAGATCATCACTCATATCTCAACAGACACGGTCTTCAGCTCTAAGTACAACAATTGAATATTTAGTTTTAGGGATAGAGCATATTGTTCCTAAGGGACTTGACCATATCTTATTCATAATAGGTATCTTTTTTTACGCCATCAAATTTAAACCTTTATTACTTCAAGTCACAATGTTTACAGTTGCGCATTCGATCACACTTATTCTAGCTAGTTTTAATTTAATTTTTATACCTGCTACTATTGTTGAACCGTTAATAGCATTGTCTATAAGCTATGTTGCAATTGAGAATATATTTCAAAGACGTTCAACTTTACTTCGGTATTTAATAATTTTTATTTTTGGATTAATTCATGGTTTAGGTTTTGCGTTTGTGCTGGGAGATATTGGGTTAAACACTAGTCAACTTGTTTTAAGTTTAATCTCATTTAACATTGGTGTAGAAATAGCACAGATAGCAATTATTATCTTAGCATCAATTATCTTTATAATACCTTCACGTCAGAGTTGGTATAGAGCATTTTTGCAAATTCCTATTTCGATTATAATTTCAATGATTGGTTTATATTGGTTTATTGAAAGAGTATTCTTTTAAAAATTTATTTTAATAGTGCCAAGAACTGATAGAGATTTATCTGTTATCACCATTTCTCCTGAACTTGGATAATAATCAAGAAAACCACCAACAATTACATAATGGGTTACAAAAATTAAATTACCTTGACTGTCGTCCCAATTTTTAATGAATTGATTTAATTCATACATTTGTTTTGAATGGTTTTTTTGATAATCAGCTGAAAATGTTGAATTTAAGGCACTTAAACTCTCAAAATTTCCAAATGCCAGACGAGCGGTTTCTTTGCAGCGACACCATTCGCTGGAATAAACAGAGTCTATAGGAATAGAATATTTAGAAAATAATATACCCATTCGTTTAGATTGATTAATTCCTTGTTCATTTAAATTTCTTTGTGTTGAACAATCGTATAATTCAAAATTATTGGGATCACCGCCTCCAGGAGCATATGCGTGACGAATAAAAACTACTTTGCCACCCTCTTTTAATAATTCCCAACTTGTTGTTTCATCAGATAAAGAATTAAATGTAAAAAAAAGAGAAATTAAGATAAAGAAATTAACAATTTTCATTGTTGTGAGAGGTATTGATGATATGCCTGCTTTTTTACGTCATTCCAATATTGATCTGCCTCTTCAGCTGTATATTTTCCGTAAAGTTGCATCCAAAGATCAGTTGTCACTAAAGATAAAGCTTCCTCTTTTTCTTTCCACTCATCATAGAACCAAGGGTCTAAAGAGGGCTCAACTCCTTTTTGTGAAAAATAATTGACCTCTTCATGAATTCCCCCTTTGTCTATAATCATTTTTTTAGGAGAAAACTCTACATCCTCGAAAAAACGTATACGTGCTATATCTTCTTCGGTTAATCCTTTAACCACTATACCTTCAACGCCAGAATAATTTTCACCGAAGATTATTACAGGGAAGTTTTCATTAATGACTAAACGCAATTCACTTTTTGGTGCAAAAGCTTTAGTTATTTTTAAGTGATCAGTTTTTCCTCCTATAACCTTCTCTAATATTGCAATAGAGCGAAGAGTGCCGTAAAAAAAATAATTATTCATTTTAGTCTTAGAAAAACTCTGGAAGAGCTGCTTTTTTTATCTTCATTTCATGAAGGAGTATGCAAATTTGTTCAGAAATTTCAACACTATTTGGCGTATCACTGTGAACACACACTGAATGAATGTTTGTTTTGAGAGTATTCCCATTACGTGAAATAATCCCTTCTTGTATAAGCATGGCTTTTACATGCTCCTTGGCGCTTCTAGGATCTGTTATCAAAGAGTCATTAATGGAACGAGGTGTTAAAGTAGCATCATCTTCATAAGTGCGATCTGCAAAAATCTCAAGGGCGGTGGGTATGTTGCAATTCATACCGATTTTAGCAAGTTCACTTAAAGCAGGTGCAAGTAATATCATTGATGGGTAATTTTTTTTTAAAACATCTA
Source organism: uncultured Alphaproteobacteria bacterium (assembly GCA_902523135.1). GTDB lineage: Bacteria > Pseudomonadota > Alphaproteobacteria > HIMB59 > HIMB59 > HIMB59. The sequence continues at coordinate 476,038 of CABYYB010000001.1, read as the reverse complement.
CTATTTCACTAGAAAGGTCTTGGTCAACGCATGCCATATTACTTAAAGCCCCGTGAAGCTTAACATGTGTTACTGGAAAATTAATATCAGAGGCAAGATTATGAATAAAAATTAATTGATCTTTGATAATTTCTTGGATTAGTTTTTTGTTCCAATTAATTTTTGTGCGACCAAAATTATCTCTATCTAAAAAAGAAATATGCGCACCAACTGAAACACGTTTTGTTTTACAGTAATTTAGTGCTTTAAAAACAACGTCTTCTGACCCCCCATGATATAAACAAGAAAGATTAGCAGAGCTAATTTTATTTATTAACTGCGCATCAATAGTCTCGAAAAAACTGAGATCTTTTTCTGCGATATCAGAATTTAAATTAATTTTATTCAAATGCACCAAAGTTACATTATGATATTAACGTGTATTTCAAAGGAATAAATTCTTATGGGGATCGGGGTTTAGTCCTAGATTTTGGGAATGAAACCTCAAAATCTATATCACAGGAGGTAAATGAGACATTTTTAAGTATTTCAAACCTTAATCTTCAATCACTAAACATTATTCCTTCCTTCAATAAAATAGTTGTAATTTTTGAAAATTCAAAAATTAGAGATCAAAACAAAGACAAAATTAGTATGAAAATGAAAGATACAAACTCTCACACTAACAAAAAAGTCACTAAAACATGGGAAATACCGGCATGTTATAATGAAGATTTTGCTTTAGATATAAAGATCATCCAAAAACTACACCAGATTACAAAAGAAGAGGTTATCAATCTTCACTCATCAGTTCGTTACTATACATATTATATAGGCTTCATGCCGGGATTTCCATATTTAGGGGATGTTCCCTCCCAATTAATCACACCGCGGTTAGCTACTCCAAGGGTAAAAATTCCTGCTAGATCCATTGGCATAGCAAAAAACCATACCTGTATATATCCAAAAGTTTCACCTGGGGGTTGGAATATAATTGGACAAATACCATTTGATATTTTTGATTTACAAAGTTCTTACCCTTCCCTTTTTCTTCCAGGTGATGAGGTAAAATTTTGCTCCGTATCACTTTCAGAGTTTGAAAAAATTAGAAAATATAATTTTTCATTAAATGAATTGATCAAGGAATACTCGTCATGAACTCAATCATAATCACTCGTGCAGGGACTCATTCAACGATTCAAGACTTTGGAAGATTTCAATATCAGCACTTAGGAGTTTCACCAAGTGGAGCAATGGACCAAAGAATTATTATAGAGCTACAAAAAATTATACCCAATCATCAAAATCAATTTCTAGAATTTGCTTATGTGGGGCCTTCAATAAAAGTAAAAGAAGGATCTGTTAAGATTTGTGTTGGTGGTAATTGTAATATGAGTATTCAGAAAAATAACAACAGCCAGCTTGAGTGCCAGCCCTATAAAAGTATTAATTTATTTGAGGGCGATGAATTGATTATTCACAATACAATAGACTCAGTATATGGATACATAGCTTTTGAGCATGGACTAGGGTTAGAGCCTTGTCTTAATAGCTACTCTACTGACACAAAAGCAGGGATAGGTTCGATTAATCGACCTTTATATGATAAAGATATATTTCACATTAGCAAAGATGTAAGCTCTTGGGATCTTATCTCTATACCAAAACCTGATTTAGAAAAGGTAACCAATTTCAAAGTTTATCCCGGTCCTCAAATTCAATATTTCTCAGACAATACTATACAATCATTTATTAGCGGTGTTTTTACAATAACTAATCAAAGTGATCGAATGGGTATCAGGCTCAAAGGTGAGAGTCTCATTAGTTCTAAGTCTCATGATATTTTGTCTGAAGGAATATTACCTGGGTCTATTCAAGTGCCAAGTGATGGGCAACCCATTGTATTAATGCGGGACATTCCTTGTACTGGCGGGTATCCAAAAATTGCAATTTTAAATGAAGTGGATATTTCAAGAATCTCTCAGCTCCCCCCTGAAACCAAAATCACCTTCGATTTACAAACAATCTATTAGCACAGATTTTATGTATAATTAAAAGTGAAAATCTCAAGTGTTCAAGATCTAATACCAATATCGAAAAATTCGAATAGCTCCATGTTATCAAGACATGATGCGCTGGAAAAATTCAATTCTTTTAATCCTGCTCTCTATGCAAAAACAAGAAACTTTTTGAATGGACAAATTTCAAGATTATCAGCCCATATAAAATATGGAATCATCACTAACAAAGAGCTCTATCAATATATTCGAGAAAAATATAATTTTGTTGAGAGTGAAAAGTTTATTCAAGAATTAGCATGGAGAGATTTTTGGAGAAGCTATGCCTACCATCATCCTGATCAACTATGGACAGATGTAGAAGAATATAAAACTGGATTTCAAGCTCAAGAATATCAAGATAACTTGCCTGAGGATGTTATGTCAGCAACAACACCAACACAGATTATTAATATTTTCATCGAGCAACTCACTAGCACTGGGTACCTTCATAACCATGCACGTATGTATTTGGCTTCTTATATTATTCACTTTAGAAGAGTGAAGTGGCAAGCTGGAGCAAAGTTTTTTATGAGTCATTTACTAGATGGAGATATTTCAAGTAATAACTTCTCTTGGCAGTGGATCGCGAGTACCTTTGCAGGAAAACCTTATATATTTAATTTAGAAAATGTTCACAAATACTGTCACAAAAGCATAGATATTATACCTGAGAAGAATAGAGAAATAGATGGCAGCTATGAAGAAATTAGCTCGAGGCTCTTTCCCAATTTATGAACTTAATTTATTTATATGACGAGTTTATGAGAGTGCCAGCCGGTATTGAGGGTAATCCTGTTTACATCTTTGATGATACTTTAACTGAAGGCTATGAGATTAGTGACAAAATCATTGAAAATAGATACTTTTTAGCCAAAGAGGCAGGGGCTGAAATCTATAGAGGTAATACATATGAGATATTGCAAGAAATTCATAACCAAAACACCATATCCAAAATTATAACAAAATCTACTTTTAGACCTATTTACCAAAATTTATTTCAAAAATTAGGTGAAAAATATGATTTAGAGCAGTTACCCGATTACTTCTTATTGCAAGAGAATTATCTTCATCCAGCAAAAAGATATTTTCAGTATTGGAACAAAATTAAGAAAAATTTAAAATATTAGTCATGGCTGAGAAATGCAAATATTGCGAGGGAGAGCTATCAGTCATGGACAGTGTGTATATTGAATCTGAAATTCGAACAGCTCCTAAGAAAGTTCAAAATTTAATTAAAAGTCATCATAATCTTGTCTGTTACATGTGTTATAAAAAACTAAAAGCTATTAAAGTGATAAATACTGAAGATAAAAATAAAAAATTAAATTAGAGATTTTTGACTGTTTCTCTTAGCTCGTACTTTTGAATTTTACCAGTTGATGTTTTTGGTAAGACCTGAAATACAAAAGTTTTGGGCATTTTAAAACCAGCTAAGTGCTCTCTACAAAATTTCTTTAACTCATCTTCTTCTACCGTTTGACCTTCAATTAATTCTATAAAAGCACAGGGTGTCTCACCCCATTTTTCATCAGGTCTAGCAACAACTGCTGCTAATGATACTGCAGGGTGCTTTGTAATAATATTTTCAATTTCTACAGATGATATATTTTCACCACCACTAATAATAATATCTTTTGATCTATCTTTAACTTGAATATATCCACTAGGGTGCATTACTGCTAAGTCGCCCGAGTGAAACCATCCGCTTTTCATCGACTCTTTAGTAGCCTCTTCATTTTTGTAGTACCCCATCATGACAGTATTTCCTCGGATCATAATCTCCCCCATGGTTTTTCCATCGGAAGGGACAGGTTCGAGTGTTTCTGGGTTCATGACCGATACCATTTCTGTGTGCGGATAGCGAACTCCTTGATAGGCTTTTAGCTCAGATCGCTTTTCATCTGCTAGATTATCCCAGTCCTTATTCCAAGCACAATGAACAACATGACCGTAAGTTTCAGTCAGTCCATATACATGCATAACCTCAAAGCCTAAAGACTCCATTTTTTGAAGAATTGAACTAGGGGGCGGTGCACCAGCAGTCATAACATAAACCTTATTTTTCAATGCTTTTTGATCCTCTGAAGGGGCATTTGCTATCATATTTAATACGATAGGAGCACCTCCAAAGTGAGTCACCTCATATTCATCGATTAATTCAAAAATTTCTTTAACAACAATATTTCGTATAAATATTACACGGGCATGGAGCATCGCTAAAGTCCATGGATACCCCCAGCCATTGCAGTGAAACATTGGCACTGTATATAAATAGGTAAGCCGGTTAGGCATATTCCATGCAGTGATACTTCCCATTGACATTAAATAGGACCCTCTGTGATGGTACACAACACCTTTTGGGTTTCCTGTTGTTCCAGATGTGTAGTTCAGTGAAATAGCCTGCCACTCATCATCAGGTCTTATCCATTCAAAACCCTCATCACCTGTTTGTAGGAAACTTTCGTACTCTAGTTTTCCAATTGATGGAATATCTCCTAAATCTGCTTGCTTGTCGTCGATATCAATAACGATGATATCTCGGTTAACTTGAGCAATAGCGTCAATTGCTACATTGTGAAATTGTCGATCCACTATAAAAACTTTACAGTCACTATGATCTAGTATGTAAGCAACTGTTCTGGTGTCTAAACGAGTATTAATTGTATTAACAACTCCTCCTGTCATAGGAACAGAATAATGCGCTTCAAATAATTCAGGGGTATTTGCTGCCATAATAGAAACAACATCACCTTTACCAATTCCAACTTTAATTAATGCACTTGCAAATCGAGTACATCGATCGTAAACCTGTTTCCAAGAGTATTTTCTCTCTTTATATACTATGGCTTCATAGTCAGGGTATACGTCTTTTATTCGATCAAGGAAACTGATGGGAGTTAAAGGAACAAAGTTTGCATCATTTTTATGCATTCCCTGTTCAAAATTATTCATTAGTTTTTTAGCCTTCTCCCCGTAGACAGCATTGCATGGATCCTATCCCTCGTCTTATTGGATTGTATTAAATTTATCAAGGACTGTCGCTCTAAATCATATAGATCAGCTTCTGACAATTCTTTTGATTTATTTGTATCACCCCCGCTAAGTACGGTTGCTAAATGAAGACCAATATCAACATCATAGCCAAAAATGATCTTTTTTTGCTCTAAATCCAATAAAACTTGGTGCATTTTCTCTTTTACCTCAGGTCCGCTTAGTGAGAACTTTGGCTTTTCAGGAGCTGTATATTTACTCTTTAATAATGATACTTGATTAAAGGCCTCCACAAGAAGATTATCTCTATTCAATACAAAAATATCATCATCTAGAAAAAATTTATGCTTTTTAGCTTGCAATGGGGAATGGGCCATTAGGCCATATCCAATAATATCAAATACTTGAAGAGCTGCTTGATCATGGTCATTTACATATTTTTTGTCTTGCACCCATCTCCACAATAATTCTTTACAACCACCACCGCCTGGAACAAGGCCAACACCTGTTTCTACTAAACCTAAAGTACTATTCATGTGAGCAACCATCTTAGAGGTTTGACATGCCACTTCAAAACCACCACCAATAGCTAATCCAGCTACAGCACTGACTGTTGGTTTCGATGCATATTTCATTTTCATACATGCAGATTGAAAATCAGATAGGTATTTATCGATACCTTTCCAATCTTTCACGTCAGCTAAACCAATCATAGTATTTAAATCAGCTCCTGCAGAAAAATTCATACCCTCATTATAAACTACAAGCCCTTGATAATTATCTTGCTCAAGACGATCTACTGACTCCTCTAAAATTTTCATGGCATCTGCGTTCAAAGCATTAGCCTTAGTGTGAAATTCACAACATAGTATCTTCTGTTCTCGTGGCTCATCATTAAATTGCCATATAGTGGCAGCAAAATTTTTAGATAAAGGGTTAGCATATTTCTTGTGATCACCTAATCGGCGAACACCCTCTCCTCTAGAGATAAACTTCATACCTGCCTCATGATTATAGGCTCGTGAAGAAGCTGAGTCGTAAGGTTCTTGTTTTAGCTTAATCATAGTTGTTAACAACTCAGGAACTTCTTGTTTTTCATCTTGAAGTCGTTGGACAAATTTGGTGAGCCCGTACTCATTTAATAATTCAAATGGCCCTTCATTCCAGTTAAATCCCATGCGAAGAGCGTCATCTATATCTGTTACCCTTGATGCAACTTCAGGAATACAAAAAGCGCTATAATTAATGATTTTTGCTAGAACTGCAAAAGCATATCGACCATACTCACTATCATCATCAAGAAGTGCTTTGATACCCTCTTTCTCAACTCTTCTTGCGATTTCTAAATCTACTTTATCAAAATCATAATAACTCATGTCTGAAGTGTTCATGGCTTTAACATGTTCATCACCCTCAACAATTGTTGTTTGATAAAAACCACCAGGGCCCTTATTTCCATTAAAACCTTTTTCAAGTAACTGCTCGACCAGAGGATGAGGTTTCACCACATCCATAAAAGGATCATTTTCTTGTAACTCTTTTTTGAAACTTGCAAGCACATCTTTCATCAAATCAATACCAATGAGATCATACAGTCCAAAAACTCCTGTTTTAGGAATTCCTAAAGGTCGCCCAAATAAGGCATCTGCAATTTCTACTGGGAGGCCTCGCTCTAATGCCTCATACATCGCAACCTGCATTGCATACACACCAATTCGATTACCGATAAAACCAGGAGTATCATTACAATTGACAATTCCTTTACCTAGCTCATTTTTACAAAAATCACGAAGTCCACCCATCTTATCTTTATTCATAGTTGGTGTTTCAACGATCTCTAATAATCTCATAAATCGGACAGGATTAAAAAAGTGAGTGATACAAAAATCTGCTTTCATGCTATCGGACATCTCTTGTGTCAAAATTGAAAGAGGAATAGTCGAAGTATTAGATGAAATAATAGAGTTGGGGCTGCGAACTTTATCAATTTGGGAGTAAAGTTTGTGTTTGATATCAATACGCTCAACAACAGCTTCGATTACCCAATCTGCATCATTGATCTCATTAAAATCATCATCGAGATTACCTGGTTTGATATGATCAATTCTAGATCTTTCCACTAATAGAGGCGGATCTGACTTTTTGATAATATCTATTGCATTTTCAGAAATTTGGTTGGGTTTGTCTTTGCCTTTGAGATCAAGCAAAACTACTTGGCGGTTGGAATTAGCCAAATGGGCGGCAATACCTGAGCCCATCGTACCAGCACCAATTACAACAATTTTTTTAAATGCAGCCATGATTAAGCACGAGATAATAGCAAAAAGAGTCCTCGTGTTAAGGAGTAATCTACCCTGATTTCCAAATTTTTTCGCACAATCACAAAATACTTATAAATTATGATTTATTTGTTCAATTTTAATATAGTTTATCCACAATTTTAAAATTTACTCCATTACTAAATAGTTCTTTTTAATCTCTAAAATCTTTAAAATGTATATTACTTGTGATGTTTAAATTTTTATTAATATTACTTAGTACATTCACATTCTCATTTGCATACGGTGAAATAGATAAGACTGAATACACCGTTGACGAAAAACTTGAAAAAATAGGGAACTTAAATTGGCAAAATAGTCTTGATAGTCCAATAATTGATGATCCAGATGCAAATGCCTATTTAGATTTAAGAGGTTTCCCATACGTATCTTACCTTACAGACAAAAATGAAGCAGTACAATTTGAGTACTGGTTAACTGGCACAGAGGACTACATTACAAAATATGTTTTGATTTGGTACCTGTCAGAAGACGAGAACAATAACGATAGAGTAACAGTGTATGTTGATTCATATGACAATGTTGGTTACATAGATGGGGCTGACTGGGTCAGTGTTGATCCTGATGAAGTATTAGCTGATCAATGGAAAAGAGAACAAGAGGCAAATAAAGAAAAAATTCAAAATGGTATGGAGCCTATGACAAGTATAGAGTGGTATATTGAACCAACTTTTAATAAAGATAAAGGATATATTTATCAAACACTTAAATTTTTTAAAAAAGATGATGTAACTTACAATACTTTTATTTATCTTTTAGGTAGAGATGGTTATCAATTTATAAATTTGGCTTTTGGCGAGGAAGAAGTGAAATACATTAATGAAAAGTTTCTAAATAAATTATTAGACAGCTATATTTTTAAAGAAGGAAAATCCTATTCAGACTATAAGGAGGGTGATGAAAAATCATCTACTACAGCTGCAGATTTAGTTGCTTCAAATGAGCCTGAATTAAATTTATTTATCTCAACTGAAATATTATGTATTGACGTTATTAACACTGTAAACAAATTAGAATTAAATGAGCAGGATAAATTAATGATAAGAAGTTTGGCAACAGGTTTCAATTTATCCGATTATTATTTTGCTGATAGTGTGATTGGTAACAACTCCTCAGATGAAGAATTATTAAATAATTTTTCAAGTTATTGTTTAGCAAACCCTTCAGACTCATTCATTGTGGCAATAGTAAAAGCCCTTGTTGGAGAAGATTAAACCCCTATCTTATAATTTATATTGATTATTCAAATACTACTTTGGGCGATTTTACCATCAATACTCATATCTATATATATTGCAAAAAAAGACCTTTTCCCTGAACCAAATAAGGCTATTGCATCAGCACTAGCTCTAGGTTTTTTAATTTTTATACCACATACCTTCTTTTTCATGTTTCTGGGTGATTTTTATTGGGAAATTTACTATGACAATTTTAGAGATAATCATTTTATCAATTTAATAGAAAGTTTTTTTCAAGCAGCTTTTGTTGAAGAGTCTTTAAAATTTTTAGTTTTTCTTTTTTTTGTATCTAAGTTCAATGCATTCAATGAACCCATGGATGCTGTTGTTTATGGGGTTTGTATTTCACTAGGTTTTTCTCTTATGGAAACACTTGAATGGACACATATTATGTACACTGAAGAGGGTCCTGATGAGGCTCTTTTAGAAGCTCAATCTAGAGCCTGGACTTCTAATACTATGCATGCAGGGTGCGGAATTTTAATGGGCACATTTCTCTCTAACGCTTTTTTTCAAAAAAAATATAATTTTTTAAAATTAATATTAGCTCTTTTTGTACCTATTCTTTTACATGGTTTTTATAATTTTAGTATTGGACATGGAGCTGATACCCTTTCTTATATTCTTATTTTTCTTAGTATTGGAGTGATACTGTTTGGTTGGAGAAAAGCAAGGGAAAGACAAAAACTAAAAAAAATGGAGATGGAAGATAAAGTTATTTCAATAAATTTTGCTCATATTTCCTTTTCAATTTTAATTAATTTTATATTGGTTTTGTTAATAATTAATTTAATGAAATGAAATTTTTCATACTTTTTGTTTCTTTTTTTTTCACATGCACTCTCAATCTTATTGCATCAGAACCTGACGAATGTTTGGGATTTATTGAAAAAGAATATAATTTTACTCAAGATAGATTAGATTTTGAAACATGGAGTTTTGAAATTCAGCATGCCGAAAATGAAGATTGTATTCAATGTCCTCCTTTTATAAATGTTGATAATTTTTCTTCAGACGCTGGTGTAAATGGTTTACATAATACACAATTAATTGAAATTAATGGTGAACACTATTTATCATACAAAAATGATGAAGATTTTATAAGTGCGGCAAATAAAATTATTGAAAAAAGTGAAAATCTCAACATTAAAGCATTGTATGATGAAGATGATATTTGGGATTTAGAGGGTTTTGAGGAGACTGATATTAATGATGATAATAATGAATTTGAATTTAAAATTTTCGATATCGCTATAGATAAAAAATTTAAAAGTCTAATCCCTGTGAAGTTTGAAATTGAAGTTGTAGACATACAAGTAGAAGACAAAAGTTCAAATGTAAGGACTTTACTTGATATTAAATACTATTACGATTTAGAAAAATTCTCTAGATATTCTTTAGATAATTTTGATTTTGAAATTTGTTCATTTGATGAGCAATATATAGATCAAATATCAAACAAAATTTTTATACCAAAGTTATTTGATGTTTACACAGGTACAAATATAAAAAATTTTATTGATGTAAATAAAAAAAGAAAGATAAACGAAATTTCTTTTTTTAAATCGAAATCTATTGTTGAAATATCTATAAGTGAAACATTTTTAATAGATAGTAAACCTATAAATGAGTTTTCAAAATTTCCTTATGACACTTTAAAAACATATATTACTTTATCACCGCAGAATTTTATTTCTTCAGGCTTTAATATTGAAGATTGGGAAAGAGTAGAAAAAAATGCATTAGAGTACATATCTTTAGATGAATGGAGATTAAATAATATCATATTTTTAGAGGGTGTACTTGATAGAGACACCGCCATAGAGTCAATCTCTAATAGTAATGAATTTAGTGAAGAGTTAAAAACATTGAGTATAAAAACAATGAATGCTATTGGTGTATTTGAATATATTGATATTGATTTTGATTTAAAAAGAAAACATCAATTTTATACATTAAAAGTTATAGTACCTGTTTTTTTTATAGTATTGATTTCTTTTACTACATTTTGGATTAGAAATAATCAAATTGAAGCAAAACTTAATCTTGCAATTGTAAGTTTACTTGCACTAATTGCTTATAATTTTATTGTTAATAATGACATTCCCAAGATTGCTGAAATAACTGTGCTTGATAGCTTTATTCTCATCTCTTATTTATTTACAGGTTTTTGTACTTTCCTTTCAGTTTACTCATACTACGATTATAGAAGGGATAAATTAACTGGTGACTTTAATCCTATTGATGTCAAACTTAGATACTTAGCCCCTTTAGCATATATTTTATCAATCTTATTTTTTGGAGTATTAATTTATAATAATATTTTTTTTTAGATTAAAGTTTCTAATTAATCCAATTTTAAAACTGTTTCACCCTCATTAGGAAGAGGATTTTTTTGGATTTGTAGCTCCTCTAAATAATCCTCTTTTTGATTGTACAGAGCATCTAAATCCATTGCTAGATCACTAATATTCTTGTCCAGTATATCTTGTTTTTGTTTGTAGATTTTTTCCTCGAACTTGTAGACTAAGTAATTTTGAATATTAAAATTTCCATATATCAAATGATAGGCTAAATAAAAAACTATGAAGAAAAAAAAAATATTTACTAAAATACTCGCTTTAAAAAGTTTCATTTAAAATCTTTGGCACTGATAATAATGTGCACCGTTTATTGGTTTCCATAAATGCCCAACTAAATCACTAGCGTATATTTCGAAAAATCTTCCATTTTCTCTATCCGTTTTTTTTAAAGAAAATGGATTATAACCGTTTTTCCATACATTTACTCTATTTGTGATTGATGTACATGCTTCACAATAATATTGATTGGTTAGATTTAGATTATCTTCTATGTATTTTTCTAATTTTTTTTCACTAAAATCAATAATAGCAACTATAGTTTGAGGGTGTTCAAAGCTAGCCCTATCACTTTTCAAAAACTTGCACTGATAAATAATACTCTCACTCCAACTCAAATTTGGAATTAACAATAGTAGGACTAACAATTTTTTCATTTTAATTTAGGTCATAATTTCTTTTAATTATATTGGTGTATATTGTTCCTGGATACTCTTTCTTTAATTTTAAAATTCTTTCCTTTGTAAAAAAGGCATTAAAAAAGACATTATAATATTTGAGTGTATCAACCTTTCTTTTCTTGGGAGGTTCATTAAAATAGTCCCTACATAGGTAGCAAATTGAATATAATCTGAGTTTAGGATTAGCATTTAATTTTACCCAGTAGTATGTGAAAAAGGCTAATAATATATTAGTTTCTTTGTTAGTTGAGAAAACAGTTACTGATTTATCTTTTAAAATATTAAAAAAGATTTTGAAATATTTATCATTCTCTTTTTTTGACAAATTATCCTTTTCAGGAAACTCAGGAAAAAACTCTGGAAGAAAAGCACATTCGTGAATAATTTTAGCTTTTTTTCGAAGCTCTCTTGTATCATCACTCCAGGACTCAGCCATTATCTAAAAGGAACTATTCTCATAAAATCAAATTTGAAATTTATAAAATTTAAATGGTAATTCAAAAGTAATGTCATAATTACTCCAAACATTAAAAGAGCTAAGGTATAAATAAGTATAGTCTTTGTTAAAGACTTTTTAGATTGAATAGTATTTAACAAATTCTCCATCTCTCCTAATTCTACTGAAGTACGTGATCCACCTACTTTATATCCTCTTTTATTTGCTATCTTTTTTAAAACAATAAAATTTAATTTTCTTAAACTTAATGATAATTCTTTCTTCATTTATAAATACACTCACTATCATTTTTGCTATTTTTTCTATATTCGCAGTAAGTATCCTCTCTAAATTCAAAGATATAGAAATAACTCTCTATAACCTTTTTCTGACTTTTGTATTTAATTTTATCATTTGATAGTTCATCAAAAATCCTTACTTCATGTCTGCATCGTCTCTGCTCTGTTACTGAGATAGCATTTTTATTTTCTGCCTCACTTAATTGAAATAAAGGATTATAAATATCTGAAAATATAGACACTGGTAAAGGTTTTCTATAGTAGCTTTCATTGATATCTAGATAACTATATTCATTTGTAAATCTCTCATTGAAATCAGGTTCAACCCATATGCCGTTTGGTTGAAGTCTAATAGTAAAAAGTCTTTCAGCATCATTGCCAGTTAAATCTGGATAAGATTTTGGCCAACAAGCAGGAATAGCATTACCAGCCAACTCTTCAATTTCTTCAATTAATTTATCAAAATCATTATTATTCTTAGCAAGCAGCTTTTCCATACCCTCAATTAATTCATCGACTTGCTCAGGATTTGCATCTTGGAGAATTTCCTTAAACTTAGCTATATCCTCGATTTTTTGCTCTAAATCCTCAATTTTGTCTAAATCTTTTACTGAGTCGAGCACCTCTAGCTCAGCCTCAAGTTCTTTAATCTTATCTTCTAGTTCTGAAATTTTTTCCTTTTGCATGTATAAGGCTTCTTTTAAGTCCCTAATGCTTGGTCCCAATTCAGCCAATTCCTCTTTGATTTGAGCAGGTCCTGTGTATCCCGTTGTATCCCTAAAATCTTTGACCTCTTTCATTAACTCGGCAATATCTTGGTTGTTATTTTTTAATTCATTATATTTTTTTTCCAGATCTTTATATAGAAACGAAAATAGTAATAATAAAAGAAATAATAGTAAAAGAATTACCTCTGTGATTGATACATTAAAAAGCTCTCCTCTTTTTCGCTTTCTTGCGTCAAACATTAAGAGAGTTTATCGATAATAAATTTCGATAGAGCTGTAAGATTAGACTGTATAAGTGTTATAGACTCTGTTGCTTCTTTAGATGCGTTTTTGAGTTCAGTTCTTTGTTGCTGAATAAAAGCTAAATCTCCCTCAACAGAATTTTTAGAATTTTCTATTGTAGAATTCATAATATTAAATTTATCATTTAGTTTGTCTAAATTTTTATTAAATTCATTAATTTTATTTTGGAAATCTTTATCATTTGCGATCTTATTTATATTTGTAATTGAAGTTTCTAAATATTGAGCAGAGTCAGAAATATTCTTTAAAGACTCATAAAAGCTATCTGTATTAGTGGTAATTTTTTGAAAAGTATTATTTAGCTGGTTAGTTTGTTTCTTTAACTCAGAACTATTGTCTGCAATGGCTTCTATATACTCATCAGAAGTTTTTTTAAAAGCTTCACTTTGTTCGGTAAAGAAATCTTTTACAATATCTGTAGAGCTGGAAACAAACTGAGTAATTCGATTTTGCTGATTATTTACAGCTGTTTGTAAGTTTTCCTCAGCTACTTTGAGCTGCGAGGCAAGTTTCGTAACTGACTCTGCTATTTTGTTTCTTACTTCTTCATCTGCTTCATCAGGAGTTATGCTGAATTGAGAAATGAAAATCCTTGCTATCAAACCTACTAAAGTAGTGACCATTGCAACTCCAAACTCTTGTATAAGTCCAACAACTTTGAAATCCTCACCCTCAATAACTTTGAATTTAAATACTAAAGTCATAACCAAAGCTATTAACGTAAAAATAAAACCTAAGTAGTAGTTGCTATCACCCACAGTATCTGCTGGAACATTTCGAACAAATTTGAATGACAAGGCAAAATACATTGCCATTACAATAGTTAATGCAATAACAGAATAGTAAAAAGGAAAGTCTTTAAAGAATGCAAAGAATATTATTGCAATAATTCCTATTAATAGGTGAAAAACAAAAAGATTTCTTAATCCACTAATAGTTGGAACCCTTATTATTTTTTTTTCTTTTCTTGGTTCGGGCATTATTTACCCATAAACTCTACATAAGGAATTTTATTATCTCCTGTAGCCATAAAAAAATCTTTCCAAAAGTTATTCATAGACTCAATAGATTCACTTTGTTGTCTATTGACTACGTATAATTGAACGAAGGTACCTCTTAACATTGAATAAACTTTCTCATAATAATTTCTGTAATTTTTCTTAAATGTTTCAAAGTTAGATTTATCGCTATATTGACTAAACTCTGGAGTATTATGAATAAAGTCTGAGAAAATATATAATTTATTTTCATTTCTATATTCTTCATTTGAATGCTTAAAAGAAGATATATTCACAGCTTGTATCATTTCAAAAATAGGTGACCAATCAGATGTTCCTCCTAAAAGTAATTCTTCAATTATTTTATCAACTTTGTTGCCAAAACCTTCTTCCCATTCATCTTTTATTTTTTTTGGGTTGGAATTTAAAAAAGCAAATTTGCTATCGCTGACCATATTGCCAGGATTACATATAGATATTTTTGGGTCTATATTTTTTGCATCTTCTGTGATTACATAAATCTCTAGTTTTTGATATTTCTTAACATTATTTTTAATTTCGAATAAACTGGCTCTGATATCTTCTTCTATAACTGGTTCGTATTTATCTGTATTATCAAATAATATAACTGTTGTTCCTCTTGCGCCCCCAATTTCTGGGCATCCATCATCTTCTTCTGACAATTTTACAAATGTTAGATTTTTGTAAAAAAAATAACCGACAAATATGATTAGAATAATAGCTAATCCCAAAAAAATCCAATTAGCCTGATTATCTTTTTTCTTCTTCCTGTCTAAAAAACTACTCATCTATTTTGTTTAGATAGCTTTGAATGTCTAATTCTTTAATATCTTTAAATTCTCCAAGAGCTTTTTTGTATTCTTTATGAATAAGGGCAACACTTTCATCTGTTAATCTTTGACTGTCTTTTTTAATTTCTTCTAGACCAACTAAAAGTTTATCAATCTTAGTTTCTGGCATTTTGAGTTTTGCCTGATAGGGCATTTCGTAGGGTTTATCATAATATTTTGGGAATTTTGCTGGATCAGGTCTGTGCCTCATATTAAAACTTCTATATTCATTGACTATTTCATCGGCTATAGTTTGAACTTGGTTTAAATACGTTTGAAAATTTTCAATATATAAAGACAACCTTCTTCTATAATTTTGTAAGAGATTTAAATTTTGAGAAACATTGCCTATCGCAGATCTTATCTCAAGAACTCTCTTTTGCATCAGTTCTTGACAAGCATCTAAATACTGCCTTATTTCATGAAAATGAGTATTGGTTTTATCTTTCTTCTCTCTATCTAGTGCCCCATACCCTGGATAAGAATCATCAGCAAAGTACATTTTAATCATAGCAGCAATAGTAAAAGCCATACCAATAAAGATTAATATGATTGAACCGAAAGATTGAAACTCAAAAGTATTATTTAATAAGTTATTAAAAACATCCATTGGGTTAATCTTGTATGCCTTTTCAGAGGTAACTATTTTATCTCTTAGATGTCCTGCATAAAAATTAACTATTAATGTTGATAGAATATAAATCAATCCTAAAAAATAAGCTGATAATTTTTTTGATAAAGAAATATGATTTATATATCTAGAAACATATTCGCCATATATCACACCTAAACCTATATTGAAGACTGCAATTCCAGCAGCGATACCTATTCCACCCATTAAACCAAATGAAGAATATTCTTGAAAAAAATATGAATTAAATAAGATTTCAATAGCAACAAAAATACAAACTATTGCTATACTAAATTTTTTTGAATCAGGATATTTTGGAGGTCTTGTTAATTTATTATCATCTTGGAATTTTTTAAATAGCTGATTAATTTCCTGAACCTCTTGTGACTCATAATATTTAATATTTCCAGAGTCAGACTGAAGTCTGCCAAACTCATTTTTTGTCTCGACATCATAATTTTTGATTTTATTAGTTAATTGCTCAAATTCTAAATTATTTATATCTCCACTTAGCTCTGTAATTTGAGCTCTAGCTTCAGCCTCTACTTCAGTAACTTTTGTTACTAGATGATTTGTAATTGTTTTTTCATAACCAATCACCTCTTTAGCTGTGTGAGGTGGTATATTAGCCTGCCCATCTTCCTTACCTTTTTTTTCTATATCTAACTCTCTTTTAAGTTTTTTTGAGTCGTACTTAGGATAAGTAAAAGGCTTGTCTATCTCTACTTTTGAAGAGAACATATCGGAAAAAAAGTTTTTTATAGATTGCCACATTGCGGTGAACCATATTAAAATAAATTTGTGAGTAAAACCAATATTATTGTAACATTAATAGTATCTACTTTTATTAGTTTTAGCGCTTTTTCTCATAAAGGAGGTCTTAACTCTGAGGGCTGCCACACAAATAAAAAGACTCAGGAATACCATTGTCATACCTATAATCCGGACAGGAGGGATGATGGATTTCGAATAGTAGACGGAGACACCATACATTTTGATTTTGATAAACTTAAGGTGAGATTTGACGGTATTGATACACCGGAAATGAATCAAATTTGTTATAAAGATGGATCACCGTTAAAATGTGGGGAAATTGCAAAAATGAAATTAAAAGAATTTATCGGAGATGCCCTTCCTGTTTGTAAACTAGAAGATAAATACAGCTATGACCGAGTAATTGGTGAGTGTTTTGTTGATGATAAAAGTATTTCGAAATACTTAGTGAGAAATGGATATGCCTTCGTTAATCGCAAATACTCAAAAAAATTCATTAAAGATGAAAATTATGCCAAGAAAAACAATTTAGGTTTCTGGCAAACAGAATTTGAATTTCCATGGGAGTTTAGAAAAAAATAAATGAAAAATAATGATAATGACACTAATAATATCCGTAAATCTAAAGTAATTGGTGTTATATTTTTTTCTATTTTAGGTTATTTCTCTGGTTACTTTATTCCACTTGCTATACCCAATAATGGTTGGTTTGTTATGGCAGCTATTTGGGGGCTGTATGGTGGCGCTCACGGTTGGAGAATGTTTTATGAATTATTTTTCAAATAATTTTTTTTGTTGCAAGGTTAATCCAATATTCATGAAATGGTATTATCTTTGTTCTCATTTTTTTTATTCTTTTCTTTTCTCCATAAAACAAAAAAGATAATTATTAGTAGTGGTTGGATAATAACAAAAATCCAAATATTTATAGCTTCATAAGAGATGCCAATTAAGTCTGCTAGATCTACTAGGATGTAGACACAAATCCTAAAAATTGTATCAATCCAATGTACGCCAGACTCTCCCATTGTATTAATGGCTTGTGTATATTTATCCATCTTATACTTTACTTATTTTTTATTGATTTATTTTTTTCTTAGCCTACAACACCATCAAAGGTCGTCAACTCCATCAATAGCAGAGACCACCATTAACGACTCAATATAGCGCTTTTTGCTACAATCGTAGCAAATCGTAATCATTTCATCGTTGATTTTATTAATATATTTCTTTGAGACTTCCTTGAAATCACCACATTCAGTGCACTTGTTATAAGGAATTTCATTATTTTCAAATAATTCCTCTTTTCCATTCCACCAGCCCATTAATGATAAATATCATATATATAGACCAGTCTTTGATAGAAGTTACGCATAAATAAAAAAAGTTGTTAATAAATTATTTGGTCAATTCATTAATTAAGATATTGAGATCACTTATAAAAGTCTTTTGATCAATAGAGGTATCAAGATACATGGTGCAATGGTGATTGATGAAGTGATCTGTGAGAAATTTCATTGCATTTTCCTCGCCGCTCCAAGATTTACTAAAATCCTCTGAGGCTTGAAAAAAAGACTGCAATGACTCCTCACTGCAATTATTCCAAAACGCAGGACAATAATTTGTTCCATCTCCCTTAAATAGATTGATATATGCATCTAATACTAAGATTTCAAAATTAGGATAATTGACTTTTTTATATTTACTAATATCTACACCTTCTAAATCAATTAAAAACTGCTTTGATTGGAAGTCATAATACAAGTCATAGTTTAGGTTTTCTGCACCCTCAAAATTATCATCAAAAAATTTAATTATTCTTTCTCGAACTTCAATCTCTTCAATAGGATCTAAAGACCAGTAAACTTCTTCTAAGTAACCAACGCAGTAATCTTGATCTGATGAATATAAACTTTGATAAAAACTTAGATTAATAATAAAAGTTGTAATTAAGAAATATATTTTTGACAAAACATTTAATTATTTTTTCTAAAGTCCCATGGATATTCAAATTTCATGGACCACATTCCAAGTTTGTTAGATTTGGCATACTCCTCATCTAAAATATATTTATCTGAATATTTTCTATAAGCAAACGCAAAACCCTCTCTGACTAAATAACTACTTAATGACTCTCCATTGACAAAGCACTCACCTAAAACTCTTCCATAAAAGTCTTTTCCCTCATCTGTACAACTAATTTTATTATTTGTAACTTTTGTAAGTAAAATATCTTTTGATATTTTTCCACAAGCAACCTTACCTTCACTTGCAACACACGTCTGATTAATTTCAGGAGCATCTATTCCATTAAAACGTATTTTAACATCACCTAATTTAATTGTGTCTCCATCAACTACGGTGACATGAGAAGCAAATAGGTTATTTACGAGTAAAAACAGTGAGGAAACTAGGTAAATAATAGAAAATTTTAGTGACACGCAATATTGTACTTTTTTAAACGCCAATAATTATAGGGCCAAGGAGTAATAAAACCAACAAAAAGCATTATAGGAACGACCCACCAAGTAAGCATTGCCCCTCCTGTTAAAATTACATCTGTAACATTCATAGCTATTTCCATTGATATCATAGATATAAAACTCATTCCAAGAGCAGTGCTAATTGCCTGTCTTAGAGAAAAATTTTGTCTTAAAAGAATTATTGTTTCAAGAATAATGCTAGTAATCAGTCCATTAATAATTGCTAAAATCATTATATTTAAGGTAGGCCAAGCAATTTCATTAACTTGAAAGTAGAATATTGTACCAAGATCTCCTATAGCACATCCAATTAAACACCACTTAGTATTATGAGCACTTTTTTTCCAGGTGTGTTTACATTTCCAATTAAAGTTGGTGAGAGTTGTAACAAACATTTTTTTTATTTACTATATACTGGTATATAGTATATTGCTAATATGTCAAATATAATTAAAATAAATAAAAATCCAGATCATATTAAAAATATTCATCGTATTAATCGAATTCATGGTCAGCTTAAAGGCGTTGAAAAAATGATTGTTGAAAAACGATATTGTCTAGAAATTTTACAACAAACAAGAGCCATAACTTCGGCAATAAAATCTCTAGAAAATAACATACTCAATAAGCACATTGACCACTGTGTTGTAGATGCTATGAAAAAAAACGACAAACAAAAAAAACAAAAAATAGAAGAATTACAAGATTTACTTAGAAAATTTAATAATTAAAAACATTGTCGTTTCTTTTAAAAAGAATTTTAATATTTATTATTGGTTTCGCAGCAGTGATAATTTCTTTTCTGTATTTTTTAAACCCTAATAAAAAAGAAAATGATAATATTGAAATAACTAATATCGAAATTGATGAAAAATTAATTAGTCAAATTAACTTAGGTAAATCTCTTTATGTAACTCATTGTGCGTCATGTCATGGGGACAACTTACAAGGCCAACCCAACTGGAGTACTAAAAAAGATAAAGATGGTCATAATCTCTCCCCACCCTTAAATGGTACAGGTCATACATGGCATCACAGTCAAGAGCAGCTCTTTAACATAATTAGGTATGGGTTTAAAATTTATAATGAAAACTACGATGGTAAAATGCAAGGTAACGAGAAATTAAATGACAATGACATATGGTCTATTTTAGCTTACATGAAATCTGTTTGGCCTGAGTCAATTCAAAGAAAATATGATACTATAAGTAAACATTAATTTTAAACATAGCTGAGGAACTAAAATCCATAAGAAAGTGGATTGAATATGAATAAAGGTTGATAATATTGATCTTTTGATATCAGCTAATTGCATATTATTTAAGCTTTTAATGTGTTTGAAATCATACTCATTTTGTTAAATTCATTTTCATATATTTTTATAGGAGGAGGATTTCTATGAAATTAATTAAAACGATTACAGCTTTGATAGCTATTTCTCTATTTGGGGCAAGCTATGCAAATGCTGGTTCTCACGCATATACAGGCCCTGACCTGTCGGGAGAAAAATTAACAATCTTTGGTCCTTGGTTGGCGCCACAAGATGATGATTTCAGGGATGTCATATCAATTTTTGAAGCAGCAACAGGAGCATCTGTCGAGTATGGTGGTTCTGATGAATTTGAATCAATTATTAATATTGACTGTCAAGCAGGTAGTCCAGCTGACATAGCTGTATTCCCTCAGCCAGGATTAGCAGCAAACATTGCAGCTACTGGTTGTTTATCTCCATTAGGTGATGACGTCAAACAAATGGTTCTTGACAATTATGCTGCAGGACAATCTTGGGTTGATCTTACAACATATAAAGATCCAACTGGTTTTGATAAGTTCTATGGTGTTTTTTATAGAGTCAATGTAAAAAGCTTAGTGTGGTATTCACCAGATAACTTTGAAGACAACGGGTATGAGATACCTTCCAGTATGGAAGAGTTATTAGCATTAGCTGATCAAATGGTCAGTGATGGGAATACTCCATTCTGTATCGGACTAGGTTCTGGTGGCGCAACTGGTTGGCCAGCTACAGACTGGATGGAAGACATTATGTTAAGAACTCATGCTCCTCATATTTATGATCAGTGGGTATCTAACGATATGAAATTTAATGACCAAAGAGTAATTGATGCGATGGAATTTTTTGGTTCAATTGCATTAAACGACTCTTATGTAAATGGTGGAACTAAAGCTGTTGCTACAACAGATTTTAGAGACTCACCAAATGGTCTTTTCACATCACCTGCTGAGTGTATGATGCATAGACAAGCAAGCTTTATTCCTGCATTCTTCCCTGAGGGAGCTGAAGCTGGTGTTGACTATGACTTCTTTTACTTTCCACCTTTTGAGTCTATAGACTTAGGAAAACCTGTTTTAGGTGCTGGTACTTTAATGGCCCCAACTAATAACAGAAAAGTCACTACTGAATTCATGAAATTCTTGCTTCACACAGAAGCCAACGAAAGATTCATGGAAAAAGGTGGTTTTTTGACACCTCATAAGTATGTGGATACAAGCAAATACTCTAGCGATACGTTCAGAGGTCTGCATGATATCCTAATAAATGCAACAACTTTCAGGTTTGATGGCTCAGACTTGATGCCTGGTTGGGTTGGTGCAGGATCTTTCTGGACAGGAATGGTTGATTACACCAATGGTAAATCAGCTCAGGATGTTGCTGACGAAATCCAAACTAGCTGGGAAGCTGGTCAATAAAAAAATAGTTAATTTCTAAACTAAGGGCGAATAGTATATTATTTGCCCTTAGCATATTTCTAATACAATGAGTATTTTCTCCCTCGCAATTACTGTTCTTATTGGTGTTCTTTTTTTTGTACTATTTTTTCACTTATCAAATTTTTTACTAGATTATTTTAGAGTAAAATCATCAAAAAATTTTTCTTTTGAAAATTCTATAAGGGTTATCATTTTTATAGCACCTGCTTTTATAGTGTTATTTGTTTTTATTATTTATCCTGTATTTGAAACTATAAGATTGAGTTTTTACGATAAAGTAGGTGAAAACTTTGTGGGACTTTTCAATTATACCTGGGCTATTAATGATCCTGATTTTAAAAGAAGTATCATTAATAATTTAGGCTGGTTAATTGTCGTTCCAACTTTAAGTACTTTTTTTGGGTTAGTGATCGCGAATTTAGCAGATAGAATTTGGTGGGGATCAATTGCAAAGTCAATAATTTTTATGCCTATGGCAATCTCATTTGTCGGAGCAGGTGTGATATGGAAATTTATGTATGACTACAGAGGGCCTGGTGATCAACAAATTGGACTTTTAAATGCTATAGCTGTTGCTTTAGGTTTTGAACCACAAGCATGGTTAACAATACCTGTATGGAATAATCTTTTTTTAATGGCAATTATGATCTGGATACAAACTGGTCTTGCCTTAGTCATTTTTAGTGCAGCTCTTAGAAGTATTCCTAATGAAACACTAGATGCCGCTAGGATAGATGGTGCAAGTGAATTGAAAATTTTCTGGTCAATTATCATTCCATATCTAGAGCAAACAATCTTGGTAATTTGGACAATAATTACAATTCTAGTTTTGAAAGTTTTCGACATTATTTATGCAATGACCAATGGTCAGTGGCAAACAGAAGTTTTAGCAAATTTAATGTACGATTGGATGTTCAGAGGGGGTGGCGACTCAGGTAGAGGAAGTGTACTTGCTTTTTGTATCTTGATTGGAGTTATTCCAATATTAGCATGGAACCTGTACAGACATAAACAAGAGCAAAAAGTATGAAAAAACTAACCTTTACCTCAGTATTCTCACAACTTTTGTTATTATTATTCGTAATTGCATGGATTGTTCCTACATTTGGACTATTTATCAGCTCTCTAAGAGATAAAGATGTTTTAGCTATAAGTGGGTGGTGGACCTCGTTTACCACTACTGAGGTCAATGAAATATATCGTACAAAAGGTAAAGAGGATCAAATCAAAGAAGGAGATTACTATTTTATAAAAAGTAATTTATTTGATGAAAATCAAGTTAAAGAGATTTATCGGTTTGGAGTCACCTCAAAGAACATTGATGAATATGAGGTTGGTGAGACTGCATTATTTAAAGATGAAACAGAAATTACAGTTTTTGAAAATGGTGATTATGTTTGGAAATCAAAAGAAGAGTTTAAAAAGAAAAAAGGGAAAAGAATTTTTGTATCAGCTAAGAGCCCTCCAAGCTTTACACTTGATAATTATAAAGAGGTGCTTCTTAAAGAGGGATTAGGCCAAGCATTCTTAAATACATTTGCAGTAGCACTTCCTGCAACTTTAATACCTTTAATTATTTGCTCATATTTTGCGTATGCACTTACCTGGATGAAATTTTATGGTAGAGATCTTCTACTAGCTACTATAATAGCGTCTCTGGTTGTTCCATTGCAGATGTGCTTAATACCTGTACTAACAATATACAACGACTTTGGGGCATTATTCGGTGTCTCTGCTAAATCTTATCCCGGTATTTGGATGGCGCATACGGGATTTGGTCTTGCGTCAACTACTTTTTTATTATGGAATTTTTTAAAAACACTACCTAGCGAAATGATCGAGGCAGCTAGAGTTGATGGAGCGACACATTACGATACTTTTATAAAAATAGTAGTGCCATTATCAATACCCTCTTTTGCATCGATTTTTATCTTACAATTTTTATGGGTATGGAATGATTTGCTTGTTGGTTTAGTTTTTTTAGACAAACATCCAAGTGAAATTATTTTAACAGCAAAGTTAAAAGAGCTTCTTGGATCGAGAGGAGAAAATTGGGAAATTTTAACAACAGGTGCCTTTGTATCAATGACGGTGCCTTTATTTATTTTCTTTTCTCTTCAAAGATATTTTATTAGAGGACTTGTAGCAGGATCAGTAAAAGGTTAATGATAATAGGTTAATAAGTTATGGGAAAAAGAATTGTAATAATAGGAGCAGGAAGCACTAACTTTGGTTTGAAGATAATTGGAGACTTTTATAAGTCTCAAATCCTTAAAGGATCCACTATCGTCCTCCACGACATAAGGCCCGAGGCAGTTGAAAAAACAAGGAAAATAGCTGAAAATTATAAGGAAAAACTTCAGGTAGATTTTCAAATTGAAGCTACCACTTCAAGAGAAGAAGCTCTCAAAGGTGCTGATTTTTGTTTAATCTCTATTGAAGTTGGAAATAGATTTGAACTCTGGGAACAAGATTGGGGGGTACCAGTTGAATATGGTTTTAAACAAATTTATGGAGAAAACGGAGGGCCCGGAGGTCTATTTCATGCTTTAAGAATAATACCTGTGATCATAGAAATTTGTGAAGATATAGAAAAGATTTGCCCGAGCGCCGTTGTATTTAATTACTCTAACCCCATGCAAAGAATATGTCATGCGCTTACCACAAAATTTCCAAATCTAAATATAATTGGTTTATGCCACGAAATTCATTCTATGGAAAGACAATTGCCAACGTTGCTCAATACCGACCTCGACAATATAGAATTTGAAGCAGGAGGGCTGAATCATTTTAGTATCCTATTGGATGTCAAGTATAAAGACACCAAAAAAGACGGATATCCTATTATTCGAGATAAATTTAATAGCTACTACTCTAACTTAATTAATGATCACGAAGGTTTTGAGTCAGACCCTGGCGCTGAAAGAGGGGTCTTCTTTGAGTTATTTAAAAAATATTCTTACCTTCCTATTACAACAGACAGTCATGTCGGAGAATACATGCAATGGGCTTTCAGCGTTGCTGATCACGAAGGAATTTCAGATTTTTATAAAAAATATAAAAATAGATGTTTAAATTTTTACGAAGATGACTTTTTGTATGGGAGGTTTTTTGATAATAGCAAACCAAAACTAGATGAGAGAGTTGTGCCAATTATTGAAAGTATTATTGAAGATGACAATAGACTTGAACATGCAGTAAATATCCCAAATAATAATTTTATTGAATATTTACCAAATGATATTGTAGTAGAAGTGCCAGCTGTTATTAATAAGAAAGGTGCGAATGGAAAAAAACTAGATAATTATCCTAAAACATTTGGTGCTCTTTTAAATTCTCAAACAGGAGTCATACAATTAACAACAGAGGCAATTTTAAATAAATCAAAACACGGTGCGTATTTAGCTCTTTTGTCAGATCCTATTGTTGATGATGCAATTAAGGCTGAAAAACTCTTAAATACTATGATTAATAAACAATCAAAATTTTTAGGATATTTAAACTGATGGCGGATATAGAACTTAGCTCAATTAATAAATTCTTTGGAAAAACCCATGTAATAAAGGATTTTTCACTCAATATTAAAAGTCAGTCATTTACAACTCTCGTTGGGCCCTCTGGGTGTGGAAAGTCGACATTATTAAGAATGATAGCTGGGTTAGAAGAAACTAATTCGGGAAAAATATCAATTGGTGGAGAAGAAGTAAATAACCTCCCTCCCAAAGAAAGAAATATTGCCATGGTATTTCAATCTTATGCTCTATATCCCCATATGACCGTTTTTGATAATATGGCATTTGGACTGAAATTAGAGAAAAGGCCTAAAGATGAAGTTAAAGATAGAGTACATGAGGCTGCAAAAATTTTACAAATTGAAGATTATCTTCTAAGAAAGCCTAAACAACTATCAGGAGGTCAAAGACAAAGAGTTGCTATTGGTAGAGCAATAACTAGAAAACCTAAAGTCTTTTTATTTGATGAACCTTTATCTAATTTAGATGCCGCTTTAAGAGTTCAAATGAGAATTGAATTAGCAAAATTACATGACCACTTGGATGCAACCATGGTTTATGTGACTCATGACCAAACTGAGGCAATGACTTTATCTGATGAGATTGTTGTGTTAGATCAAGGTGAGATTTCTCAACAAGGTAAGCCTATAGAATTATATAATAACCCAAAAAATTTATTTGTTGCAGGTTTCATTGGTTCTCCAAAGATGAATTTTGTAAATGCTAAAATTTCATCAATAGATCAAAATAAAGTTGAAATTAATATTTTAGGTTCAAAGATTACAATTTCAAAAACAATTAAATCAAATGAAAATACTGATATTATTTTTGGAATTAGACCTGAAGATATAATTATTACTGATAGCTCAGATTATGACTTCCAAGGTAAAGCGTTCGTTGTGGAAAAATTAGGCTCCAATACTTTTATTTATTTAGATAATGAAGGTGATCCAATAGTAGTTGAAGCATCAGGAGATAGTTTAATTAAAGTTGGTGATGATGTTAAAATTAAATTTGATTTAAACAAAACAAATTTGTTCAATTCTAGTAATAAAATAAGAATTGATTAACTTATCTATTCTTCAAGACTTTCCAAAAGATTTTAAATTTGGAGTTGCTACTTCCTCTTATCAGATTGAAGGAACGATGTACGGTAATTGTGGTAGATCAATTTGGGACGATTTTGCTGAGAGAAAATTAAATGGCATTAATGGGAAACTTGCTTGTAAACATATCGAATATTTCAAAGAGGATATTAAACTTATTAAAGACGCAGGTTTTAAGACCTATCGTTTCTCATTTGCTTGGCCTAGATTATTTCCAGACAACAATAAAGATATCAATTTAAAGGGTGTGGATTTTTACAAGCAATTATTAGAAGAAATAAATAATTCTGATTTAGAGGCTTTCCCAACAATTTATCATTGGGATCTTCCCATAAGATTTCAAAAAATTAAAGGTTGGGAAGATCAAGAGACCTGTAAGCATTTTGGCGATTTATCTTTTTTCATATCAAAAACATTTGGAGATCAATTTAAAAAAATTTCAACCATTAATGAACCATGGTGTGTTTCTTGGTTAAGTCATTATTTAGGAGAGCATGCACCAGGTATTAAAAATATCCGATCAGCTGCAAAAACTATGCATAATATTTTATTTGCGCACTCGCAATCTGTTGAAGCATTAAGGTCATGTAATGATCATCAGATCGGAATAGTTTTAAATAATCAATTTGGTCAACCTATAGATAGTAATGAAGAAAATATTCAAGCAACAAAACTGTTTGATGAAATTCATAATAGATGGTTTTCCGATGCTATCTTTAAAGGTAAATATCCAGAATTAGCTTTATCCATCCTAGAAAAATACCTCCCAGAAAATTACAAAACACAATTAGAATTAATATCTTCACCAATTGACTGGATAGGATTAAATTATTACACCCGGTCTTTAATCAAATATAAAAAATCAGATGATGGTGTCAATTATGAATGTAATAGTGGGACGCTAAAAAAAACAGATATGGGGTGGGAATTTTATCCTGAGGGATTGAGCTACTTTATTAAAAGAATTAATAAAGAATACGATAATAATATTCCAATCTATATTACAGAAAATGGGATGGCTAATAATGACAAATTATCTTTAGGAAATAGTATTAAAGATCATGATAGAATAGAATTTTTCAATATACACTTAAAAGAGGTGTTAGATTGCGTGAATGAAAAATTACCAGTTAAAGGGTATTTTGCTTGGTCATTACTTGATAACTATGAGTGGGCCTTTGGTTACTCTAAAAGATTTGGTTTAGTTTTTACTGATTTCCAAAACTTTAAGAGAATACCCAAAAATTCTTATTATGAATTTCAAAAATACTTGAAATAAGTGTCTACCTTATACTTCTTCCACCATCTACTGGTATAGTCAAACCCGTCATAAAAGATGCACTCTCACTTGCTAAAAAATATATTACATTGGCCACTTCTTTTGGTTTGCCAACCCTTCCTATGGGATGGTTTTCTCTCATTCTTTTTTGATACTCTTTCAGTGATAAATCTTTTTTAAAGGAAGCCAACATTGGTGTTTCAATGGCCCCTGGAGCAACAGCGTTTACTCTGATTTTATTTTTTGTTAAATCCAGAGCAAGTGACGCTGTAAAAGATATTACCGCACTTTTAGAAGTCGCGTATGCCAACATATTTTTTGCTCCTCTAATACTGTTTATTGATGCAACATTTATAATTGAAGAATTTTTAGCTTTTTTAAGAAAAGGTAAAATATATTTACAAGCAAGAAAGGTACCTGTTACGTTATTATTGAGATGGTATGACCAATCACTCATAGACGTGGTCTCTAAATTTCCACTCAATCTAACACCTGCGCTATTCACTAAGACATCAATTTTTTTAAATTTTTTTTTAATATACAGAGCTAGATTTTCCCAATCCTTATTCTTAGTAATATCAATGCGATGATATTCAATATCTTTAGTATTTTTGTTATTATTATTTTTAAGGTAAGTACAAATAACTTTGTATCCGTTATCTAAAAAAATTTTAGATGTACTTTTTCCTATACCTGACTCAGCGCCTGTTATAAAGACAACTCTTTTTTTAGATGTCAAAAATTAAACACCCTTACGCTGTTTGCTCTTTCCAGACTCAAAATCCTCAAGGGCACTTTTATTATTATTAGTAATTGGATCTTGTAGTGTGGGGCTTTCCCAAAATGCAGTCCCCTCTAACCATTCATAACCATGAGTTTTAATTGTAATAACATAAGTTTTATCTGAGTCTTTGGCTCTTTTATAGGCTGCCTCTAACTCTGAGGTTGAGCTTACAGTCTCTGCATTAGCTCCCATACTTTTTGCGTGATTTTCAAAATCTACAAATTTAAGGTTGGTAGCTCTAGCAGCACGAAGATTACAAATGTATTCTTTTCCTCCTTTAGCTAATTGAAGGCGATTAATGACCATATGCCCTCCATTATCACATACTATAATAATGAGCTTTTGATCATAGATAACTGAACTATATATATCTGTATTGTTTAATAAGTAAGAACCATCACCAACAAATACCACTACGTCTTGATCGGGTTTAGCCATTTTAATTCCTAGTGCGCCTGAAATTTCATATCCCATACAACTAAAGCCCCACTCAGTTTCAAAGGTATTAAGTTGCTTTGGTTTCCAAACTTGTACAACTTCTCCAACAAGTCCCCCTGCTGCTGTTACTACAATATCACTTGGATCTGAATTTCTATAAACTGCACCTACCGCGTGAGCATAGGAGGGTTCCTCTTGATTGGTGGGTCCGCTTTGTTTTTCAACATAAGCATCCCATTCATTCTTTTCCTTAATTGCTCTTTTATACCAGTCATCAGGAGCTTTCCAATCACCAAGAGCTTCAGATATTTTCTGAAGACCTACTTTAGCATCGCTTATAACAGGGGTTGCTAAATGTTTTGTGGTGTCGTATCGAGCTGTATTTACGGAAACTAATTTGAAATTAGGATTTTCAAAATTTGCCCATGAGCCTGTTGTAAAATCTGCGAGCTTTGTACCAATGGCTAAAGCTAAGTCGGTATCTTTAGATAAACTATTTGATGAGCCTTCTCCTAACGCACCAACCGCACTAATATAATACGGATCATCTTTAGTCATACAACCAATACCCATTACCGTTGATGTGACAGGAATGTTATGTTTTTTTGCAAATTTTGAGAGTTCTTGCTCTGCTTCAGAGTAGAGAACACCTCCTCCTGAAATAATAATAGGTTGTTTTGAGTTTTTTATTTTTTCGACCGCTTGATTGATCTGACTTGGATCTGGATGAACTCTTCTTATCTCGTGTACTTTTTCTTCGAAAAATACTTCAGGGTAATCAAATGACTCTCCTTGAACATCTTGTGACATTGCAATAGTTGCTGGTCCACAGTCAGAGGGATCAAGCATAACTTGGATAGCCTGAGGAAGAGAAGCAAGTATTTGTTCTGGTCTTGTAATTCTATCGAAATACTTTGAAACAGGTTTAAAAGCATCATTTGCAGTTTCAATAGGTGAGTTGAAATTTTCAACTTGTTGCAAAACAGGATCAGGAAATCGACTAGCAAAAGTATCTCCTGGTAATAACAATATTGGAAGTCGATTGCTAAGAGCTACTGCTGCAGCTGTAACCATGTTTGTTGCCCCAGGGCCTACTGATGAGGTGGCAATAAAGATTTGTTTTCTTCTCATGGCTCTAGCATATCCAATACCAGTCAAAGCCATACTTTGTTCATGATGACCTCTAAAACCAGGAAGGTCAGACTGGAACTCTTCCATTGCTTGGCCTAAACAAGCAACATTACCATGTCCATAAATTGCAAATGCACCTGGGAATAGTGGAGCTTTCTCACCATCAATGATAGTTTTTTGCGCAATTAAATATTTAAACAGTGCGTGAGCACAAGACAATTTGATGGTTTTCATTATTCCTCCAAAAAACTTAACCGTTAAAGATATTACACGATAGAAAGATAATTTGAATGAAAAACCTTTTAAAATATTCACTTTTTTGACATAACTTTGAATCAAGAGAAAATATGAAAGTTGCAGTACTAGGTAAAGTTGACCAAAAAGGCTTATCGTTTTTGAAAGAAAACGAATTCAAAGTCATTGAAATTGAGAGTTTTGAAATACAAAACTTAAAAGAACAATTAAAAGATGTTGATGGAATTTTATTAAGAACTACAAAACTTGATAAAGAAATTTTAGAACATTGTGACAATTTAAAAATCATATCAAGACATGGAGTTGGTTACGATAACGTTGATCTTGATTTTCTCAATGATAATAAAATTGCGCTTTGCATTACATCTACTTCTAATTCTGTTAGTGTTGCTGAACATGTATTATCATTTTTCATTTATTTAACAAAAAAATTATCTCTATCAGATAGTCTGGTTAAAGAAGGTAATTTTGAAAAAAGATCTGAATTACCCAATTTTTTTGAATTGTATAAAAAGAAAGTACTTATTATTGGTTTTGGTAGAATAGGAAAAGAAGTTGCTAAGAGATGTCTCGGATTTGATATGGAAGTATATGTATATGATCCTTTTTTAGATAATGAAATAATAATAAGAAATCAATGTATACCGATTGAGAAAAACCAAGGTTTAGCTATAGCTGATTTTATTACTATCCATTTACCATTAAATAGAGATACTAAGAACTTTATCTCCCAAACAGAAATAAATCTGATGAGGAAAAACTCTATTCTTGTTAATACATCGAGAGGTGGAATCGTTAACGAAAATGACTTATGCATAGCTTTAGATTCAAAAAAAATTCAAGGTGCAGGAATGGATGTATTTGTATCTGAGCCGCCTGAGTCCAATCATCCATTTTTTAAGTTAGATAATATTTTGCTGACACCGCACAACGCTGCATTAACATTAGAATGTAGGGAAAGAATGTCCTTAGAAGCTTCACAAAATATCGTTTTTTTCTTAAATAACATGAGTGAATTAAATGTCGAAAATTTAGTGAATAAAAAATATTTATAAAAATCAAAAATCAGCTAAAAGTTGCTTTAAACCTTGAGTTCCTGTTTTAATTTTATAGAGATTGCCGTCAGCACTGTCGTTAATTGGATCTGCTCTTAAAGAGGTCACATAAAGACATGAGAAATCAGAATTTCCAAATGTTACACAAGTAGGTGTGCTAGTAGGAAGATCAATTTTTTCAATGATTTTGCCATTTTTTGCGTCAATACATATAACGCATTTTCCCCTAACCCTTGCTGACCAATAGTTGTCATCAATATCCAAAGTGGCACCATCTGGTTCTCCAATATCTTTGAAGATCATATTTGACTCTAATTCATCTATTTTTTTAAAATCTCGATTGTAACTAAATTTTTTAATCAGACCAGTTGGGGTGTCTGCAAAATACATAATATTGTCCTTTTGAGAGAAAGCTAGTCCATTTGAGACAGTAATATTTGATAAAAGATGAGTTAAGGACAAGTCTGGAGCAAGTCTGTAAAGATTTGCAATAGGCTTTCTATTTAATTTATCTGGATCTTCATTATAAGTCCCAAATACAATTCCACCATATGGATCTACTTTTGCATCATTTATTCGTGTCTTTTTAATACTAACTTCTACGTCACATATTTTTTCAAAAGATGAAAAATTTTGATTAGAAATTGCAATAAACTTTGGAAATCCAATTATAAATCCATCTTTTTTTCTTGGTAAAATAAAACCAGCTCTATCTGGTAAATTAAATTTAAAACTTTGATTGCTCTCATCAAGTTTCCAAATTGTTTTACCCTCGATATCTGTCCAAATTAAGCAATTTTCTTTCGAATCCCAAAAACAACTTTCTCCAATTAGATTTTTACAGTCTAGAGCTATTGAAACCTTATTTATATTCATTGCAAAATAATCTTTATTTAGAACATAGAGAATAATTAGGGTTTAAGAACAAATAAATTTGAGTCCCTTTCATCTGCGATAACATATATATTGCCTGGTTGATCTATCTCTACATCTCTTACTCTTCCAATTTTATCTTTAAAAATTATCTCCTCTTTAACAAATTTATTATCTTTTCTGTGTAAAACAGAAAGGTATTGATATTTTAGTGAAGATACTAAGAGTGAATTTTTCCACTCTGGAAAGGCATCTCCATGATAAAACTTAATACCACTAACTGCTATTGATGGCACCCAAATAAAATCAGGTTTTATAAATCCAGGCTCCCACGCATTACCGTCACCTATTTTAGTCCCTGAGTAATTGGTTCCACCCCAACCTATTTTTTTCCAACCATAATTAGATCCACTTACAACTTTTCCTATGAAGTCGCCTCCTTTAGGTCCATGATTAGATATATAAATTGAATTTGTTTGAGGATCCAATGTCATCCCTTGAGGGTTTCTTATACCAATTTGGTATAACTCAGGTAACCAGTTATTGCCTGAAATGAAAGGATTATCATCAGGAATTTCGCCATTTTTGTGAATTCTGATTATAGAACCAATAGAGTTTGAAAAATCTTGGGCAATCATACCCTTACCTCTTTCCCCGATACTAGCATAAAGATAATCGCCAAGAATTTCTATTCGAGAACCAAAATGCTTACCATTACTAAAGTATGGAAGTGCTTCATAAATAAGTTTTTCATTAATGAGGATATTGTTTTTAAGCTCAGCGCGATAAATAGCAGTAGTGTATTTACCATTTTTTTTAATGGAACCAGTGACCCATACAATATTTTTATCACTTACTATATCTAGAAGTCCTCCTTGTCCATGTTGAACAAAGGGAATTTTATGATCAATTTTTATTTTTGTATAATCATTTGTGTTAACAAGAAAAATTTCACCTGATTTTTGCGTGATCAATAACTGATCGTCCGCCCAGCTCATTCCCCAAGGACTGTTTAAAGAAACTGGTGTTTTCTCTAAAGTTATAGAATGCGTATGTGCGCTAAAAAATAATAGACAAAATGTAAATAAAAAAGTTTTTTTAAATGAGTTTATTATCTTCATAAATGCAGCAATGTTCTGCTGGTAATTTTAGAATAACTTTTTCTGAAGGTATGTATAATTCTCTTTTAACTTTTGCTTTTATTTTAAATGAGTCAAAAGATGCTGTAACAAGTTTATAATTTCCAAAATCTTCAACTTCGATTACGTCTGCTTCTAATGAATTATCACTATGTTCATTTTCAACTGTAATATACTCAGAGCGGATTCCTAGTTTTAGATTTTCCGAATTAGAATCGTTAATATTTGTTTGAACTTTGAATGAATTAGTCCCTATACTAATTTCGTTTTTGGAACTTGCGGAGCATTCATATAAATTCATTGCAGGTGAACCAATAAAATAACCAACAAATGTTGTTTGAGGTCTCTCAAAAAGATCCTTTGGTGATCCTGCCTGCACAACTTCACCTTGATCCATAACTATAATATTATCTGCAAATGTCATAGCCTCATTCTGATCATGAGTTACATATATCAATGTTGTATTATACTTGTCATTTATTTCTTTTAATTTTCTTCTGAGACGAAATTTTAAGTCAGGATCAATAACCGTCAATGGTTCATCCATTAATATAGCAGCTACATCCTCCCGAACTAAACCTCTTCCAAGAGAAATCAATTGCTTTTGATCTGCTGTTAATCCTTTTGCTCTATTATTCAAATAATCTTGTAAATTCAATATTTCTGCGACCTCTTTGACTTTCCTTTCTATTTGATCCTCAGGAAATTGTCGGCATTTTAAGGGAAAAGCAAGATTTTCGAATACTGTCATTGTTCCATAAATTACGGGGAATTGAAACACTTGGGCGATGTTTCTTTCTTCAGTAATCATTGATGTTACTTCTCTTTCATCGAAAAATACTTTTCCATGAGATGGGTTCACTAAACCACTCATAATATTTAACATTGTTGTCTTTCCACAACCTGAGGGACCAAGTAGTGCATAACGTCCACCATCTGCCCAAGAAAGAGACATTTCTTTCAAAGCAAATATTGGGTTACTTGCATTGGGTTCATATGTGTGTGCAATGTTTTCTAAAATTATTTTAGCCATTATTGTTGGTAGGGAGAGTGTCGAAGATCCCCTGACTCCTCAAACAAATAAATTTTTGATTTATCAAAATTAATTTTTACAACCTCATTTGTGTTATATGTTTTTACTTCTTCAATTGTGGCAACGCATTTTAAATTATTATTACGTAAGTGAAGAAAAGTCTCTGAACCTGATATTTCAGAAATTTCTACATCAAAAGCAAAACCTTGATCATCAAGATATATATCTGTGGCTCTAATGCCCACTAAATACTTTCCGTTAGGTACAGTCTTGAGTTCATCAGGAATTTGGATTTGAACACTATCATTCATAATCAAAGAATTATCTTGTATAAGACATTTATTGATATTCATTGCAGGGTCATTAGTAATTTCAGCAACTTTAGCAGTTGCAGGATTTTCAAATACATCTTTAGCTGTACCTGTCTGAAGAATTTTACCTTCATCAATTACAATAATATCACCGTTGAGTTGCATAGCCTCCAAAGGATCGGTGCTAGCATAGATTAAAATTGAGTTTGACTCGTCAGATACATTAAAAAGTTTTTTAAATTCCTCTCTAAGGCCTTCTCTCAATTTGTAATCAAGGTTCACGAGAGGTTCGTCTAATAAAAGTATTTTAGCTTTTTTTGCTAAAGACCTTGCGAGAGCTACTCTTTGTTGTTGTCCACCAGATAGTTCTTGAATTTTTCTTGACTCAAAACCGATTAAACCAACTTTTTCCATTGCTTCTTGAACTTCTTTTTCAATTAGATTTTCATCCATTTTCCTTTGTTTTAGTGGAAAAGCGACGTTATCTCTGACATTTAAATGCGGATAATTTATAAATTGTTGGTAAACCATGGCTACATTTCTTTTCCAAACAGGAATTGATAAAAAATCTGTATCTTCAAAATTTATAGATCCCGAGTCAGGTGTTTGAAGACCAGCAATAGTTTTCAAAAGTGTGGTTTTACCTGATAAAGTTCTACCTAATATCGTGTACATTTTTCCTGAGTCAAATCTCAAACTAATATCATTTAAATGATATTCCTCTGTTGGTTTAAAAGAAATATGATTGAGCATTAAAGACATTATTTTAAAGCTCCAGATAAATTGCCCTTTGATAAATAACGCTCTACAATAAATGCAACAATAATTAATGGTGCAACAGATACAAGTGCTGCTGCAGATAAACTCCACCAAGGTGTAATTGAAGAATTTAGTGCTACAATTTTAACTGGCAACAACTGTACTTTTGTAAAGGTTAATATAAAAGCAAAGAAAAAATCAATCCAACCAAATATGATACAAAACAAACCTGCTACTAACATACCCGGAACTGAATTAGGAAGAACGACTTTAAAAAAAGCTTGAAATGGGTTGCATCCATCAATTAAAGCTGTTTCATCAATTTCTCTGGGAACACGATTAAAAAAATCAACCATAATCCAAACAGCAATGGGCATTAATAAAACAATATAAACTAGAATTAAACCAGCGAGACTATCTAGAAGCCCTAAAGAACTTAAAAAAATAAAAAAAGGAATTGACAATACAACAGGTGGCATAATTCTTTGGGATATAAAAAAGAATGTAATATCATTATTTTTAACAATTCCAGCTTTGAAAGTGTAGCGAGATAAAGCGTATGCCGCTAATGTGCCTAAAACAATGCTGATCAAACTTGCTGTTAGTGTAACAAAAATACTATTGAAGTATGGTCCGATAATATTTATTCCACCTTGGGAACCAGGCTTAAATAAAACACTCCATCCGTCTAAAGTTGGTTCAAACTGCAACCAAGGGATATATGTCGCTCCACCTGTAACTGAATTAAAATCCTTAAAAGAGGTTGATATGGCCCAAAGAAAAGGCGCTATAACAAAGCAAGCCCATAGTACGACAAAGAAATATTTCAAAAATGTATATAATTTTGGCATTTTATTCTCTCATCAAAACCTTAGTTAAGACTTTAACAATAATTGTCAAACTTATGATCATGATAATAAGGTAGGTAAATGAGGCGGTTGCGGCGTATCCCATTTGGAATTCGCGAAGCCCTTTTATGAAAATGAAAAAGCTAGATGTTTCCGTAGACGTGCCCGGACCACCACTTGTCAAAACAAAAACTGTATCCATAATTTTAGAAGCTTCAATAAGTCTTATTATTATTGCGCCAATAGATATAGGTGCCATCAAGGGAAAAGTGACATATATAAATTTTTTAAATGGGGAGGCGCCATCAACAGCTGCTGCTAAAAAAGGCTCTTTAGGTAAACTTAAAAGTCCAGCCAACATTAATAGGAACATAAACGATGTCCACTGCCAAACTTCTACTACAATAATGGAAACTTTTGCTAAACCAGGGCTAGATAACCACGGGGGCTGTACTCCAAAAATACTCAGAAAATCATTTAAAGGCCCTAGTGACTCATGAAAAAAAGTTCTCCAAATAACAGTCATAATTACTGGAGTAGTCATCATAGGAATGAGAAACAATACTCTAAAAAATCTTTTAAACTTAATGTCCTTCCAGACCATATGAGCCAAAGCAAACCCAATTATATATTGAAGAAAAACTGTAGTTATTGCTAAAAAACTTAACCTAAAAAATGACTGCCAAAAACGAGGGTCATCAGTAAATAATCGAATATAATTTTTAAGACCTATAAAATCTAATCCAGGGTTAAAACTATTCCAACCTGATAAACTTAATCTTACAGTAAAAATTATTGGAAAAATTAGTATACCAATTAAAACTATTAAACCGGGAAGTAAAAATACATATTTGTGTTTAAAGTTCATTCAGTAGTAAATATTTTATAAAATTAATCTTTAGGGTGATCGCTCAATATTATGAGCGATCACTAAGTTAAATCAAATTAATAATTTATAATTCGTTATCTTCCATTTTGACACCAACAGCGTATGCATCTCTAACGTTATCAGCACCAACTCTATCGAGAATTGATACCCACTCAGCATAAACTTCGTCAAGTGCCTCTTGAGGAGATAATTGTCCTGCTAAAGCTTTTGCCGTTCCAGTTGCTAATGCACTGTTGAACTCAAAAGTACCAGGAACTCTTAATGGAAATACTCTGTTAGTGCTTTTTTCCATATCAGCAAGTGTTTCGACATATGATTGAGCAATGTCTGCATCCCAACCAATTTGTGTCCAAACATCAGCTTTAAAGTCCTCTTCCATAAATGGGTTCACACCAAATCGACCAATTCCGATATCTGCTTGGTGGTTAGCGCCATTTGCAAAGAAGCAAAGATAATCAAAAGCGACATCTTTATTATCTGACTTACCTGCTACACCAACTGCCCATCCCCAAACGAAGAAAGGAGCTTGATTGTATTTAGCATCCCACATTCCATTATCTCTATTCCATACTTTATCAGCACCAGGAAGTTGTGCGGCACCAACTTGGTTTGCAATTGGACTATCTGGTTGCATTGCTGCTACAAAAGCATCGTCCCAAGAGAAACTAAATAAGGTCTGGCCTCCTCCAAAAGAGTTAATTTCATCTCCTAGACCAAAGTTAATTCCACCAGGTGGTACATAGTTAACTGCATCAACCCAATCTGTAAGAGCTTCAACAAATCCAGGGTTATTAATTAATGGTTCCATAGTTTCTAAATCAAAGAAGAAACCTCCTGGGGTACTTTCATTTTTGGCGTAAGCAACTGAACGAGAATAGAAAGCAGCATACATAAGGTCATCTTTTTTCATAACCTCAGCAGAACCATATTCTAGCTCTCCGTCACCATCCCAGTCCCAACCATTAAAGTAAGAAGCCATTTCTCCGTACTCTTTCCAAGTTGTTGGAACTTTTAATTCCTTACCTGTATCAGCTTTATACTTAGCTTGCATCTCAGGATTATCGATGACGTCTTTTCTATATTTTAAATAGTGTCTATCACCATCAACAGGATACTGATACATAACACCGTCCCATGAAGCGATAGCCTTGTGTGAGGCTGATACACCATCCATTTGGTCCACATATTCTTGTGGCACAGGCGCTAAATATCTTTTCCAGTCATTGATAAAGTTTGAAAAACCAAAGACGATATCATATGGGGCCTGACCAGCTTGGAAAGGAACCATTGCCTTTGAGTAAAGGTCACCAGCAGGAGTATGTGTTACTTCTACTTTAGCACCTGTTAATTTTTCAAACTGCTCAGCGTGCAGAGCGGTTGGCTCTCCCATAACAGGGATAGCGTGTGTATTTATAGTAAGTGTTCTTCCACTATAGTCTTTTTGAGACATAGACTCATAAGAACACATTCCAGGAATATCTCCTGTAGCAGCGATGTGTGGAAATTGATCTCCCCACTTATCTGCATGTGCAACTTGGCTGCCTATCAAGAGGACAGACGCCAAGGCGCTTATCAAAGTTTTAAGTTTCATATATTTCCCTCCCTTAATACTTCGTTTTTTGCTCAGAACTAAATCTGATAACAAACTTTTTATGGTACTAAAACCGCTCTTCCTTTTACAAGACCGTTATTAAGATCATGTAGAGCTTTATTGGCTTCACTAAGCTTGTACTCCTGCATGGATAACCTTACTAGGTCTTTATTTGCTAATTCCATTAACTCATAAAGTTCGGACCATGTACCAATTAAATTTCCTATGATATTTCTCTCAGAAATAATCATATCAACGGATTTGATTTTAATATCTTCTCCGTAACCAACTATATAATAAGACCCAGTGTTTTTTGTCATACTAAGACCCATTGAAGTTGAACCTTTTTCTCCCACCATATCGATGACTGCCTCAGCACCAAGACCTTTGGTTAACTCCATAACTCTCTCTACTTCATTGCCATCAATTAAAACACCATGATCTCCACCAAGAGGCATAGCATGCTTAAGTGCAGTTTCAGATTTTTCTACAATAATTATATTTGCAGCACACATTGCTTTTAAACATTGGATAGCTATGTGACCCAAACCACCTGCACCTATTACTACACAGTTCTCACCTGGTAAAAGATGTCTTGTTGCTTTTTTTGCAACACGATATGCGGTTAAACCCGCATCAGAAAATGGTGCAACATCCTTAGGGGTTAATGTGTTCGGAATCTTGATAAGATTTCTTACACTTGTTTTTAATAATTCAGAGTATCCACCTTCTTTAACATTTAATCCTGGAAAAATTCCGTTCTCGGCGTGAGTGTCTAAACCTTTTCTACAACTTAAACAAGTGCCATTGGTTCCAGAGATAATTGGATGGAGAATAACTGAGTCACCTTTTTTAAATCCCTCTACATCACTTCCAACTTCCTCAATCCATCCAGCATTTTCGTGACCCATTACACATGGTAAAAGTTTATCATCAGGGTCCTGGATATGTCTCCACTCACCTTCGATGACATGTAAATCTGTTCTGCAGACGCCTGCTGCTCCAATTTTAACAATGACGTCAGATGCCTTTTCAAGTTTTGGGTTTGGAACTTCCTCTTCCTTTACCCAAACATCCTGTTTCATCTCAGGGTCATAGCTATGTAATACTTGTGCTTTCATCAATTCCTCCCAAAATTACATTTATTTAACTATAAAAAGTCCACAGATCCAATGTTCAAAATTGATGCATACTCTTGTTTAACAGAAAAAAATCAAAAAATTGTTCATTTTTTGAACAATCTTAGAAGTTGTAATAATTTTATGAAATTGCTAATTTTCAAAAATGCAATCTTACAGACAGTTAATTGAAAGGACTCGTCTTTTGGAAAAGGATAGAAACATATCCTTAAATTTTACAGATAAAAAAATTGTTGATAGTTGGATTAGATGTTTTGAAAATGGTTTAAGTCCTGAGAGAAACTCTATTGAAAGTGTAATAAGTGCATCAAAATTAAATGAACTCCAAGATGAGTATAATGATATCAGAGGTTTTATTTTACCAGAATTAGAACTTCTTCATTCTCAAATTGCTGGAACAAACTTTATGGTTGCTTTTGCGAACAACGAGGGAGTTGTTCTCGACACACTCTATGATAATGAATTTTATAATAGTAAAGCAAGAAAGGTTGTTATACCCGGCTCAGTTTGGAAAGAAGAGTATAGAGGAACGAATGGATTAGGATTAACACTTAAAACAAAGTCTGCGTCAATAGTTGCTGGAGGTGAGCATTTTTTTAATGAACATTGTCACCTTTCCTGTTT
Organism: uncultured Alphaproteobacteria bacterium; assembly: GCA_902523135.1. Classification (GTDB taxonomy): domain Bacteria; phylum Pseudomonadota; class Alphaproteobacteria; order HIMB59; family HIMB59; genus HIMB59. The sequence continues at coordinate 435,392 of CABYYB010000001.1, read as the reverse complement.
TGCAAGTCCAATTTTTGACCATAACCAAAATATTGTTGGTATTATAGACGCTTCAACTGACACATCATCTAGACAAGATCATACTTTGGCTCTTGTTAAACTATCTGCAAAATCTGTAGAACAGAAATTATTTTTAAATTCATTTCAGCACACTAACATTTACTCTTTTCACCCAAGAAGCGAATACCTGAATACAAATAGTATAGGTTTGATTGCTATTAATGATGATGGAGAAATAGAAGGAGTAAATTCTAACGCAAGAGTTATGCTAAGTGGTATTTTTAAAGATACAACTAATGATTTTTTTAATATCTTTACTACTCCTTATCATAAAATTGCTTATGATTTAAATTTAGATAAAGTTTTAAAAGTAAAAGATTGGTTGGGCTCAAGTCTTTTTATAAAGCTATTTCAAAGGCAAGTATTAAATTCTAATAGGGTAAATAATAATTTAAAACAGCCATATAAGCCTTGTGTTAATTGCGAAGGATCTGCAATTAAAGAAAAGCAGTGTATCCTTATTCAAAAAACATATAAGCAAACTGGCGAAAAAGTTAGCAGTGTTTCAAGAACTTTAAATATCTCGAGAACGACTGTTTATAAGCATTTATCTTAGTTATTTTACGCCAAGTTTTTTTTGTAAGTCACTAGAAGAAGTAGTGTATCTAAACACATATTTTTTATCACTATGGCAATATTCAAACATTTTTTTTGCTGCAAGAGCTGCTTCATGAAAGCCACTTAAAATTAACTTTAATTTACCAGGGTAAATACAAATATCTCCAACAGCAAAAACTCTTGGAACAGAAGTTTCAAAATTCTCAGTATTCACTGATATTAAATTTTTTTCTAAATTTAAGCCCCAATCTGCTATTGGGCCTAACTCTATTTTTAATCCAAAAAACGGAAAAATTGCGTCAATATCACTTAGTGTTGTCTCATCATCAAGTGTCACTAAGACTTTACCGTTATCATTTTTTTCAACCTTTTTTAAACTTCCCATGTTGAAGTTAACATCGCCTTTATCAACTAAAGACATAACTTTATTTACAGAGTCTTGAACTCCTTTAAATTCTTTTCTTCTGTGGACCAAAGAAACTTTTTTGGCTATTCCTTGAAATCCCATAACATAATCAAGCGCAGAGTCACCACCGCCAATTATTAAAATATTCTTATCTTGAAAATCAGATCTTTTTTTAACAGAGTAAAAAATATTTTTATTTTCTAGCTCCTGAGAGCCCTCTGCAGGAAGCTTTCTTGGAACAAAACTACCAGCGCCCGCTGCAATCACTAAAGACTTGCATTTAATGGATGTGCCCTTATCGGTTTCAACTAAAATATCATTATCATTTAAAGATATTTTAGAAGTTAATTGATTGAGATGATAAGAGGGATTGAAAGGCTCAGCTTGTTTTATTAAATCATCAGTTAGTTCTTGGCCTGTAATAGCAGGCCTACTTGGAATATCATATAAATTTTTATCAGGATATAATTCTGCGCACTGCCCTCCTATTTTATCAAGGTTGTCGATTAAATGGGCCTTCATATCTAAAAGACCCAATTCAAAGACTTGAAACAGACCACATGGACCAGCGCCTATAATAACAACGTCTGTTTCGTGGCTTCCGCCTGATTTAATAATATTGGTCATGTCTTATTATTATAATAAATGTTACTTGAGTTAGATTATTTGTTTCTTTTGTAAATATCAAAAACCATTATCGCTATTGCTAAAACTGCGCCAAATATACCCAATAAAAGCGAGGTTTCTAAAGTCATATTTATAATCTAACCAGTTAACTCTATTATGGTAATCAATGCATTTCTAGTTTAAAAAAAAACTAGGAGAAATAAGGTGGGGGCAAAAAAGTCAGATTTTTTTGATTCAAGAGATAAATATTTATCATTTGTAAATTCTACCAACGAAAAAAGTCGAATAGCTTTTCAATTAGCGAAGTATTTAAAAAATTCTAAAATTACTAAGGATGCGTTTAGAATTTTTGATGCTGGGACAGGAGATGGCTCAGTCATCTGCACATTGCTATCGGCTGTTCATGACAAATTTCCTGAAGATCCAATTATAGTTGTTGGAAAAGAAATTAGTATCGATGATATTAACAGTCTTCTAAATTATCTTGGTTATAGATTTTTTGAACATAAGAATTTAGTTTTCTGTATAACTAATGCATCCTACAGAGAAATTAATGATAATCGTTTCACAGATTGTAAGTTAATAAAAAAAGAATTAGTTGGAAATTCAAGTTTTAGTTTCAATCAGCAACTCATGAATATGGGTGAGGTTATAAGAAAAAATTGGGATATAAAAGAAGATATTTCTTCAACCATATTGAGACCGAGGCAAAAGACACTGATGGTTATTTACAGGAGGGATCAAAAAATTGCATTAAAGCATTTGATACCAAGTAAGTTAGAGAGTATTCCAAAGTTTTACGACTATATAATTGCATCGCAAGCTTTCAGGCTAAGATCTCCTTACGACAGAACACTTAAGCTAGTACTTATTCCATTATTAAAAATGTTAGATGTAAAAGGTCAGCTATTTTTTATTTATTCATCCGGAAATGATTTTTCAAAAAAGCTTCTCAAATTATTCTTTCCAAAGATTAATCCCTATCAATTTAGTGATCCCAAAAAATTTGTAGAAAGCCTGAATAAAAACATACCTCATTTTAGAAAAAAATTTAAAGTATCCGCATCTTCGTTTTTATTTTCATTTATAAACCTATCGTTATCCTCTAAGAAAAAATTTTCACCGATGAACTCTCTTGGATTATGGAATGCTATCACCTATGTTGGTCAAATATCCGAAAATGAACAAAAAAATATTAAAATAAGTATTAATTTTCTAGATAAAATTAGCAATAGTGCAAAAAAACTTAAATTGCAATTTAGTGATTATCTTTTAAGATTTGAAAAAAATAATTTTAAAAGTCATTTGGATGAGTAATTTTACAAGTAAATTTGCAGACCGTAAAATTGGCCCAAAGTTTTTCGAAACAATTAACCAAAATTTTGAAAATCAAGTTTATAAACCTAGGCTCTACGAAGAAAAAATAGACTTCGACCGTTTACGTATGTATCGACTCAATAGAGTTTTAGAGCAACTACGATTAAATAATGTTGGTGCTTGCATATTATTTGATCCGATCAATATAAGGTATGCAACCGACAGTAGAAATATGAGTTTATTTACAATGCATGAACTCGTGCGATTCGTATTTATTTCTGCAGAGGGAAAAGTAATACTATTTGATTATCCAAAGAGCGAGCATCTCTCAGAACATTTATGCACGATTGATGATATTCGAGCAGTTGATAGTTGGGATTTTTTTTCAGCAAATAATTTTGTTGATAAAAATGCGAAAAAATGGGCTGGCACTGTTCAAGATTTAATGAGAGAGCATTCACCTGATAATAATTGCCTTGCAATAGATGTTTCCGATCCAGTTGGAATACAAATGTTACTTAAACAGTTTAATGTTAAACTAGTGAACGCCCAAAAGTATATTGAGCTTGCAAGATCTATTAAATCTGATGATGAGTTAATTTGCATGAAAGCTTCTATTGAGACTGCTGAAAAAGGAATGTGGCTAATGAGAGACAAACTTCAGGCAGGTATGACAGAAGAAGAACTTTGGTCATACATGCATAAAGTCAATATTGAAAATGGTGGGGAATGGTTTGAGACTCGTCTTTTAGTATCTGGACCACGAACAAATCCTTGGCTTCAAGAATGCAGTAACAGAGTCATTGAGTCTGGAGATTTAGTTGCTTTTGACACAGATATGGTTGGACCGTACGGTTACTGCGCTGATATCTCTCGAACCTTTGTTGAGGGCAATCGTCTAAATGATGAACAAAAAAGGCTTTACTCAATGTCTTTAGAGCATATTAATCATAACAAATCTCTGATTAAAGCTGGTGTAAATTTTAGAGAATTTGCAGAAAAATCCTGGAAATTGCCTGATAATTGCTACGATAATCATTATCCATGCATCATTCATGGTGTCGGTCTTTGTGATGAATGGCCACTTGTTGCTTACCCAAATAGAGATTTTAGCAACGCGGATTACTCAGCCAATTTTGAGGAAAATATGACTATCTGTGTAGAGAGTTATGTTGGTGAAGTTGGCGGCAAAGAAGGAATTAAACTTGAGGATCAGTTCGTTGTAACCAAAGATGGCTTGAAGCAACTAAGTTCATTTCCTTATGAGATAGATATCTAAACTGATTGGATATTTTTATTTAGCTGCAGCGGTCTTCTTCGGGATACTTTCAAATAATTTTGCAAAAATATCAAATGGATACGAGAAATTCATACCAACCTCACTAAGTGCTATTTCCATAGTAATCGCGGTCTTTTTTATTTCTAAGGTAATGAAGTTTTTACCAATGGGAATTGCCTATGCCTCTTATGCTGGTTTAGTGATTTTTGGAACGTTCATATTAAGTATAATTAAGTTTGGTCAGAGTCCAAACTTATTTGGAATTCTTGGTTGTGGGCTGATTATACTTGGTATTGTTATGGTAAACGCTCTGGGTAAATAATTACTTCATTCCAGTCATAGTAATACCTTCAACAAATCTTTTTTGAGCAACTATGAAAGCCACAATAAGTGGAATGGTAACAGTAACAATCGACGCCATCATAGGTCCAAATTCATCACTATCTATACCACCTCTAAATTCTCTAATACCAAGTGGTGGTGTAAATAAATCACGATTACCTGTGATAACAATCCTAGGCCAAAAATAATCATTCCAGTGAGCAACAACTGAGAAAATTGCAAAAGCGAGTAACGCTGGTATGGCTACAGGAAGCATAACTTTCCAAACAATAGAATATTCTCCCATACCATCCATCCTTGCAGCATCAATTAGTTCATCTGGTACTGTCATAAAGAATTGCCGCATTAGAAAAATTCCAAACACAGATATCGTCCACGGTATTATTAAGGCTGCATAGGTATCCACCAGTCCAGCTTTTGCTAACATGACATACAACGGTAAAGCGATTGCATGTACAGGTATTAATAAACAGAACAGAACCATTGAAAATACAAATTCCCTTCCTTTAAACCTAAGCTTGGCTAGTGCATAAGAACATGGAAGTGCAATCAATACTTGTATTAAAAAGATTGAAACAGTCACAATCAAACCATTCATTAAATACCTTGGAATTGGGGCTTTTTTGAATGCAAACCAGAAATTGTATTTATAAGGTCGCATTGTGCATACCTCTTCAGTGTATCCGTGCTTAGTACAAACTGGGAATGTTTGAATCTCCTGTGCTCCGACTAAACCTCCAGATATTGACTGAATTTCTTGTTGAGATTTAAGTGACATTGAAACCATCATGTAGAATGGGATCAACACAATTAATGCTCCAATGATGAGCAGTCCATGCTTCCATGACTCTCCAATATAATGTCTAGCTAACATTTTAATAATGTACCCTTTTCTCAATCACATATCTTTGGAAGAATGTTAGCAAGATTATAAAGATTATAAACACAACAGTAATCGCTGCACCAATACTTGTAATATTTTGTTGAATTGCTTTTTCAAAAATTGCGTACATCATTACATACGTTGTTTTGGCAGGACCACCTTTTGTAAGAATTTCAATTGTGTCAAATACTTGAAATGACCTTATTGTCGTTATGGTAACCACAAAAAGAGTTGTAGGACCTAACATTGGCCAAGTTACAAGTTTAAATTGTTCCCAAGTTGACTGAGCACCATCCATTTCTGCAGCATGATACAATTCTCTTGGTATACTTGTTAAACCAGCTAAGTATAACACCATATTAAATCCAAAGGCTTGCCATACTCCAATAAAACAAATTGTCCAAATCGCTGTTTTTTTATCTTTGAGCCAATACGGGAAATCCATATTGTTAGCACAAGCAACACTGTACCAACTGTCCTCGGAACTAACCCACGGTAGCCAATGAAAACCTAAAATAAATTCTCTGATACCTCCGCATCCATTGGCAAGAAAAGAATTTATTATTCCAAGAGTTGGATGAAGAGTAAATTCCCAAGCAATAGCCATTGCCAATAAAGTAGCCATCACTGGAAGAAAGAAAATTGTTTTATAAATATCAGCTCCAAATCGAAGAGAGTTGAGCATAATGGCTGCAACTAAACCTAATACCACTGAAACAGGGACAACGATTAACACGTAAGTTGCCGTTGATATAATCATTTTAATGTAAGTTTTTCTGGAGAACATTTTTTCATAATTCTCCGTACCTACCCATTCGAAACTAGAATTACCAAGATTGTAATTAGTAAATGAGATACCTCCGGCTAAAAAAATTGGAAGTATTAATATGACAATCATTAGTATGATTGCAGGCCAAACAAACCAAATATGTGCTTTAGAGTGGTGCATATTTATCGGATACGCTCACCGGATGTTTCAAAAAGCATAGCCTCTGCATGAGAAGGACTTATTCTAACTGTTTCCCCATTTGAGATCAGTCCAGCTTGTGGTGAGCCTCTGACTATGATTTTAAAGTCAGATTGATCAACTTGAACATGGTAAAATATATCAGAACCAAGGTTTTCTCGGTATGAAACTGTAGCCTCAAATGCAGGTTTGTTTGAGTCTTTTGTAATTTCTAAATGTTCTGGTCTCACAGCAACTAAAGCTTTTTGACTATTAGTATTAAATTTTCTTTCAAGCTTAATACCCATAAATTCAACAGAACCATCAGGGCTAATCTGAGCGGCAAATGTGTTAATCTTTGGGCTGCCAACAAATTCTGCAACCCTTAAAGATGATGGATTATTATAAACCTCACTTGGGGTATCAAGTTGCAAAAGCTCCCCATCAATCATTACCGCCATTCGAGTTGACATTGTAAGTGCTTCAGCTTGATCATGCGTCACATAAATGAAAGTGGTCTTTAAAGAATTATGAAGCTCAGATAGTTCAGATCTCATATGAACTCTTAATGCAGCATCAAGATTTGATAAAGGTTCATCCATTAAGAATGCGACTGGTTCTCTTACCATCGCTCTTCCTAGGGCCGCTCTTTGTCTTTGACCACCAGATAGTTGACCTGGCTTCCTATCAAGTAGTTCTGTTATTTTTAAAGTTTCAGATGTTTTGAAAACAAGGTCATCAATTGATTTCTTTTTTTCTTTTCTACTTGGTACAAAATTACCAATAAGAGGCAACCTCTCTACAAAACTATAGTCTCTTAATTTCAAAGGTGTTTCTAAATTTTTTCTGACTGTCAGGTGCGGGTAAAGAGCGTAAGATTGGAAAACCATTGCTAAGTCTCTCTTGCTAGCTCTAGTGCTGTTAACATTCTTATCATCAATAATTACGTCACCACTATTTTGTTGCTCCAATCCGGCAATAATTTTTAACAAAGTGGATTTGCCACAACCGGACGGACCGACTAATGTTAAAAATTCACCATCTTGGATATCAAGGCTTAGTTGTTTAAGCACCTCAGTTGAGCCAAATGACTTATTGATGTTCTTTAAAGAAATTGTCCCCATCTATTTTTATTCCTCAACACTAAAATAGTTCTGATTAAGACATTTTAAAAGTAAATTTGTAAATTTTATGTTAAAACTTTATGAATTTTAGATTAATCGGAAGTTTGTTCTTTATAGGGGGCAATAGTAATTATGAGTGATAAAATTGAAATAAATAAAAGGCAATACAATAAATCACTTTCTTCAACTGTAATAGTTATATGCCTCGATGGTAGTCAAAAAGAGTATATTGATATCGCCTCTTCAAAAGGATTGACACCAAATCTTGATAAAATACTGGAAAATGGCCAATATCTGATGGCTAACAGTGCTATTCCTAGTTTCACAAACCCTAACAACATTTCGATAGTCACAGGGCAGCCTAGTGATGTTCATGGAATAAGTGGTAATTTCTTTTATACCCCATCAACCGGTGAAGAAGTGATGATGAATGATCCACAATATTTAAGAGCTCCAACTATTTTTGAGAAATATTATAATGAAGGTTATAAAATAGCAGTAATCACTGCTAAGGATAAATTAAGAACTCTTTTAGGTAATGGTTTAAAATTTAATGAAGGAAGAGCAATCTGTTTTTCATCAGAAAAATCAGATCAGGCCACTCTCAGTGAAAATGGTATTGAAAATATTAATGACTGGATTGGAATGAAAGTACCTGAAGTATATTCTCAGGATCTATCAGAATTTGTTATGGCAGCTGGGGTAAAATTACTTGAGGAATTTAATCCTGACATTATGTATTTATCTACCACTGACTTTATTCAACACAAATATGCACCTGGAGATAAAGAAGCAAATGATTTTTATCAGATGTTTGATAAGTATGTCAGTAAAATTTGTAGTAATGGGAATTCGGTTGTCATCACTGCAGATCATGGAATGAAGTCTAAAGCAAATATTAATGGAGAACCTAATGCCATCTTTCTACAAGATTATTTAGATGATCAAATGGGTAAAGATGAGGCTAAAGTAATACTTCCAATTACTGACCCTTATGTAGTTCATCATGGTTCACTAGGATCTTTTGCCACTATATATGTAAAAGATAAATCAAAAATTGATGAAACAATTAGCAAAATATCATCAATTAAAGAAATTGAAGTAGTTGTTAAACAAGATGAAGCATGTAGAGAATATAGGCTACCTTCAGATAGAATAGGTGATATCGTATGCATGTCATCTGAAGATATGACAATTGGTACCTCAAAAGCTAATCATGATCTTTCAAAATTAAAGGAACCCCTTAGATCTCATGGAGGTCATCATGAAAGAGAAGTTCCTTTTATTTCTAATAAAAAACTAAACATTGCCAAAGATCAAAGTTTAAATAACTATGATGCATTTTTTTATGCTATTAATGGAGCTTAATCATGGCTGATAAAATTATTAATGAGGGTATGAGGATTGGTGGAAAAACTGTTCACACTGATAACAAGATTGATGTTATCTATCCCTTCACAGGTAAAGTTATAGGCACAGTACCAGCTGGCACAGCAGAACATGCTCAAAAAGCCTTTGATATTGCTGCAAATTATAAACCCAATTTATCTAGATATGATCGTCAAAAAATACTTCAAAAGACTGCTGAAACTCTTGTTGAAAGAAAAGAACAAATCTCTGATCTAATTTCACTTGAGTCTGGGCTATCGAAACAAGATACGCTTTATGAAGTTGGTAGGGCCTTTGATGTATTTTCTCTTACTGCTCAGCTTTGTATCCAGGATGATGGAGAAATTTATTCTTGTGATTTAACACCTCACGGAAAACAAAGAAAAATATTTACAATTAGAGAACCGCTTAACACAATATCTGCAATCACTCCATTTAATCATCCTTTAAATATGGTTGCTCACAAAATTGCTCCATCAATAGCAACTAACAACTGTACTGTTTGTAAACAAACAGAATTGACCCCTTTAACAGCTATGCTACTTGCAGATATTTTATATGAATGTGGCCTTCCTCCAGAAATGTTTTCAATTTTAACAGGATGGCCTGAAGATATTGGGAATGAAGTAATTAAAAATAAAAATATAGATTTGATTACTTTTACAGGAAGCGTTGGTGTTGGAAAACTGATAGCTGAAAATGCAGGTTACAAAAGAACTGTTTTAGAGTTAGGTGGAAACGACCCTTTAATAGTTTTGAGTGACTTAGATGATGATGATTTAAATAAAGCAGCTGATCTTGCAATCATGGGAGCAACAAAAAACTCTGGCCAAAGATGCACTGCTGTAAAAAGAATATTAGTTCAAGAATCAGTAGCTGATAAATTTGTCGAGCTTGCTTTGGAAAAAGCAAAAGCAATTAAATATGGTGATCCTATGGATGTTAACAATCAGTTGGGTACAGTAATTAATAAAGAGGCAGCAAGTATGTTTAATGACAGAGTAAATAAAGCTGAACAGGATGGTGCAAAAATTCTTTATAACCCTGGGGTTCAAGAAGCTCTTGTGCCACCAATTTTTTTAGACAACGTTAATTATAAATCAGAACTTGTTGTTGAAGAAACTTTTGGTCCAATTGTGCCTGTCATTAGAGTTCCCAATGATGATGAAAAAGTAATGGAAATTTCAAATTCAACTGCCTTTGGTTTGTCATCAGGTGTTTGTAGTAACGATTTTAGAAGAATTAAAAAATACATAAGCGGTCTTAATGTAGGCACGGTTAATATTTGGGAAGTGCCCGGTTACAGAATTGAGATGTCACCTTTTGGCGGAATAAAAGACTCAGGATTAGGCTATAAAGAGGGTGTAATAGAGGCTATGAAAAGTTACACAAATGTAAAAACCTTCTCATTACCTTGGTAATTAATAGCTTTTAAGAATTATTCACAGATTTTTTTTCACACATAATGGATATTTCTACTTTACTTTAAAAATTTAACATATTCTTAACATTAAGAATTTAATAATTAATTATTATTATTTTTAGGAGGGACTATGAAAAAAGTAATCTTAGGATTTTTTGCATCAGTTTTCGCATACAACGCTAATGCGGTAGAAATTGAATTTGCATATCCTTATTCAGGTTTGTTCGATGTGACATACCAGGCAATTATGCCAGAGTTTGAAAAAGCTCATCCTGACATTAAAGTTAAGTTCAGAGCAACTTATGAAAACTATGAAGATGCTACTGCTACTATACTAAGAGAGTCAACATCAGGAAACTTACCTGATATCACCATGCAAGGTCTTAATAGACAAGCACCTTTAGTAGACAAAGGTATCGCTTTATCTTTAGAGCCTTTCATTGCTAATGAGCCAGATTTTGCAAAAGACGGTTATCATGAAGCTATGTTGAGCTTATCTACCTTTGGAGGAGAGGTTTATGGCTTGCCATTTTCAGTATCAACTCCAGTTGGTTACTACAACATGGATCTTTTAGCAAGTGCTGGTGTTAGCAGCATTCCATCAAATTGGGATGAGGTCATTGACGCTTGTAATAAATTAGAAGCTGCAGGACACGGTACACTTTACTTTGGATGGAATATTACAGGTAACTGGTTCCATCAAGCTCTAATGCATAGCCAAAATGTTCCAATGGTTAAAGATGGAGCTGTTAATATGGGAGGAGATGCTGGTCTAAAAACTTTAGAGCAAATGAAAGATATCATGGGTGGCTGTAATATGCCTAACTATTCTATTGCTGACGGACAAGCTGCGTTTAATGCAGGTACTATTGGCATGATGTTTTGGAGTACTAGTAGTTTAGGCTCTGTTGAAGCTGCAAAAGCTGACTTTGAACTAAAGACTGCGCCTTTCCCAGGAATACCTGGTGTTAATGGTGGAACTCCAGCTAGACTACCTGCCGGTGGTAACGCAGCGATGTTAGTTACTACTTCAGATGATCCTGAAAGAGTACAAGCGGCATGGACATTTTTAAAGTTTATCACATCAGGTGTAGGAGCAGCTGCTGTTGCAGAAACAACAGGTTACGTTCCTCCTAACAAAGCTGCAAATGACCTGTTAGGTGATTTTTATGATGCAAACCCCAACAAGTTAACTGCTGTTAATCAGCTGCCTTTGTTAGCTGATTGGTTCGCATATCCTGGAGAAAACGGTCTTGCTGTGACTCAGGTAATCTATGACTACACGGAGACCATTGCTACAGGTGACGCCGACGACATGGCCGATCTTCAGGAAGAAATGATGGAGGAAATTGAAGACTTAATGTAGGTCTTTTTAATTCCGTTTATCATTAGATTTTTAAACAGCAGCTAGTATACTGGCTGCTGTTTTTTTTTAAATGAGCATCAAAACTACAACTATTGGAGCTTATCCAAAACCTAATTACACACCTATAAGAGATTGGTTTCTCCAAGATAAATCTGACGAAGAAAAAAAACAATCCAAGGGATTGTTATCAAATTGGGATCCCAAAAGTGAAGACCATAAAGTATATGAAGAGAAAGATGAGGAAAAAGAAAAACTATTCTTAAAAGCTATTGAAGAAGTAATTCTTGATCAGACAAGTAGCGGAATAGATATCCCCACAGATGGTGAAGTAAGGCGAGAAAACTATATTTTTTATCAATTGAGATTTTTTAATGGGGTAAGCTTTGAACACTTAACGACTAAATCAGTCAGGAAAGGGGCTTTTGAAGCAACACTCCCAACAATTACAAGTAAAGTTTCAAATAAATCATTACGATTAGTAGATGATTGGAAATCTGCACAGCAGTTTACTAATAACCCAGTGAAAATAACTATACCTGGTCCTATGACAATAACTGACTCCATTGCTGATGACTATTATAATGATCCCAAAAAAATGGGTTATGATCTAGCATTATGTATTAGTAATGAAGTTAAGGCTCTATCCGAAGCTGGTTGTCAATACATTCAAATTGATGAACCAGTGTTCGCCAGAAAACCAGAAGAAACACACGATTATGGTATGGAAAACTTAGAAAGAGCAATGCATGGAATACTAAAAGAAACTCAAAGAGCTTGTCATATTTGCTGCGGTTATCCTAACTCGCTTGACTCAGAACACTACAAAAAAGCAGAACTAGATGCATATGATAAAATTGCTGACTTAGTTGAAGACTCTAGTATAGACGAAGTTTCTTTGGAAGACTCTCACCGACCTTTAGATTTAAAATTATTAGAAAAATTTAAAAAAACCAAAGTTATTATGGGTTTGATTGATGTAGCAAAAAGTCGTATGGAAAGTGTTGAGGAAATTCAAAAAAGGATCAGAGAAGTTCTTGAGCATATCGATGAGGAAAGATTAATTGCTGCTCCTGATTGTGGTCTAGGGTTTTTTGATAGAAATCAAGCAAAACAAAAAATACAAATTCTTTCAAAAGCTGTTAAAAATCTCTAAATCTTATGTGGGAATATTATAATCCGGTAAATGTTATTTTTGGTTCGGAAAAATTTAATGAAATTGAACATATAATAAGTAATCGAAAGTACATTCTTGTTACCCATCCTGATGATAACTTTGATAGGTATAGAGAGTTTTTTAACAATTTATCAAATAAGCCTCTAGAAATCTTTGATGATGTTCAACCAAATCCAGACTATCAAGATTTAATTTCTGCAGGGGAAAAATTTTCAAAAATAGAAAGTCAAATTGATACAGTTGTTGCTCTTGGAGGCGGCTCTGTCATGGATACGGCCAAATTACTTGCAGCTTTTAAAGGTGAAAATAAATATTTAAATGATTTTGTAAGAAATAAAAAATCAGCTTACGTTCAAGATCCAAAAAAAATTATAGCTATACCTACTACTTCTGGCACATCGAGTGAACTTACGTGTTGGGCTACAGTCTGGGATAAAGAGTATAAAAGTAAATTTTCATTAGCGGATAAATCTTTATATCCTGAAATATCAGTTATTGACCCTAAGTTAATGATCAACAAGCCAAAAAATCTGACTATTTCTACTGGTCTTGATGCGTTGTCCCACTCCTTAGAAAGCATTTGGAATATAAACTCAAATCCGATTTCAACATTTCATGGAATTGCAGGTGCTCAAACAGTGATCGATACACTTCCAAAACTTGTAAATGATTTAAAAAACATAGAGTTGAGAACTTTAATGGCTAAAGCTTGTGTTCATGCAGGACTAGCTTTTTCAAATACTAAAACTGCAATAGCACATAATATTTCATACCCGATAACAATTAATTTTAATGTTCCACATGGAATAGCTTGTTCCTTTACTTTGCCGACAATAATGAGGAGTCTGATTGGACAAGATGAAAAAACAGAAAAATCCCTAGAAAAAATTTATAATGTCGATCTCATTGAGAGCTCAAAAAGACTATCTGAGACATTGAGAATTCTTGAGGCACCATTAAATTTAAATGAAGTCGGAATACCAAAAATTGAATGGGATAAATATGTTGAGGATGCTTTTCAAGGTGAAAGGGGAAAAAATTTTATTGGAAATAAAATCTCATTTGATAAAGCATGTTCTGAGATGAATTTCTTCTAAAGTTTACTGTTAATCCAACTTCTTAAGTCTGCTTCTGAGCCTAAGCCAATCTTTGCATCAGCCATTGATCCATCTTTAAAGAGTATCATTGTGGGTATGCTCCTAATACTAAAGTTTGCTGGTGCTTGAGGATTTTCATCTATATTAATTTTTTTTATAGATATCTTATCGCCCATTACAGATGCTAAATTATCCAAAATAGGAGCAATAGCCTTACATGGACCACACCACTCAGCCCAAAAATCTACCAAAACAGGCTTATCTTTTGATCCTTCAAGAACTTTTTGATTAAATTCATCGTCATTTATTTGTTCAACTGTCATATATTTAATATGGTTATTATTATTTGTATTTCAAATACTCATCTTTAGTCCCAACATGAGCATTGATTTTAGTAGTCTCATATCCATAGATTTTTTCATTTAACGAACAATCTTTCCAAAAGTCTTGAATATTAAAAATTTCAGGGTAAGGGTGCAAAGAGTTTTTTCTAATAATATGACAGCCTTGAAATGAAGTATTGCATAGTTTTGATGGAAAGTTAATAAGCCCTTCATTATTTACTTCAAGATCAAAATTATTATTTTTAGAATTTATAAGAAGGACACTATCAAAACTTTTATTTTCATCAAAAAATTTAATTGATTTTTCTAATTCATTTTCAAAGGACTGGCCCCATAAGTTATCTGTATTTAGAATTACTGTATCGTTTCTTTGTATTTTTTTGATACCACCTCCTGTTCCTAGGATAGTTTCCTCATAAGAAATTATAATATCAGGGTAATTTTCAGAGATAAATCTTTCTAACATATTATGTTTATAGTGGGTATTGATATAAATTTTATCAAATGACATGTTTTTAATGAGATCGATTGCATAGCTAATAAGTGTTTTATTTTTTATTTTTAATAAGGGTTTAGGGATATCTTTTGTTAAGTTATCCATTCGCATTCCATAACCTGCAGCTAATATTAGAGCGTCCATTTAACTTGTTTTGTTATATATCTCCATAAATATTTCTCTTAAATCCCAAAGTCTTAAATATTCGACATGTTTAAATATTTGGGCCCATGTATTTTTTCTAAAGACTTTAAGATATTTTGGTTTTCCAGCATTATATAATTGCACCCAATTACCAAGAATTCTCAGATTTCGTAAAAGACTAATCATATGAATGTCTGACCTAAGCTGCTTGAGATTAAGTTTCATTCTTCTTGCATAAAGCTTCAATAATTTATCTTCGACTTTGGTAGAATAAGATCTCCTAGCATCAAAAATCAATGAAGAAATATCTAATAATGGATGGTTGTAGTGAGTATCTTGATGATCAATAACATAAACTTTTTGATTGTAATAAATTAAATTATCTAAAAAAAAATCACCGTGAGTTAAAGTTGGCTTAAATTTTCTATATTTTTCAGTACTTTTTTCTAGAGATACTTTCACAAGTTTATTGAGATAAAAACCAATTTGGATCTTGTGATCATAGTGGTCAATAAAAGTCTCAATACCGTTCAATGCATCCTTTAGTAAATTATTTTGTGATTTTACTTGAACGCCTGAAAACTTTTTCTTGGGTTTTTGAAGATTTGTAAGAGCTCTCACAGCCAATGGAAGTATTTTTTTAATTTGTGGTTTTTGGAAATATTTTGATGCATTTGCAATAGGGAAATAATCCATGATTACAAACTTATATAAATTACTTTGGTCAATTATTTTTGGTGTATTAACATTTTGAGAAATTAAAAT
The DNA here is from genome assembly GCA_902523135.1 of uncultured Alphaproteobacteria bacterium. Lineage (GTDB taxonomy): Bacteria > Pseudomonadota > Alphaproteobacteria > HIMB59 > HIMB59 > HIMB59. Next base: position 419,652 of record CABYYB010000001.1, on the reverse strand, counting down.
ATCAGTTGCTTTAATATATTTTTGATAATCGCTAGGTTTATTTAAAAAAGAGAGGATAAGTAATGATTGATTTGCTGTTTTACATAATTTGAAAATTTTTTCTGATGCATCAGATTTGAAATTTAAAAAGCCCCCTATTTTAAAATTTTTATTTTGAAGGTGGTTTTTTATTTTGATTAGATTTATTTTATTTTGTGAAGCCATTTTTTATTACTTGATTTTATCTCTATATTTCTTTTCTCACCAGTAACCGAAATATTAATAGATAAAGCAATATGATTATATCTTTTAATAAGATTTTCTAATGGCCACTCAATAAGAACACAATTATCATTAAAATACTCATCCAAATCTAGTTTGTTATTTTGAACTTGATAAAAATCAAAGTGAATAATATTAAACTTATTAAAATTGTAAATATGTTCTCTTTGATACGTGGGGCTCCCTTGGAAGGAAAAAGTTTTTTTTTTCTGACTTGCTAATTTCACTTAAGATATATCTGATTAAAGTTGTCTTACCAGAACCGGCCTCTCCCTCAAAAAAAATAATCTGGTTTTTAGAAATAGACCTAGATATTTTTCTAGCTAAAGGTTTTAACTCAATTTCATTTGAGACTGCAAATCTCAAACTCAATTAAGCTAGCGATTTGAAATCGGACACTAAATCTAGAGCTTCCCATGAAAAAGCACCTGAAGAACTGTCATGTGTTCTACCAAAGTGACCGTAAGCTGCTGTTTGTTCGTAAATTGGCTTGTTTAACTGTAATTTCTCTCTGATTCCTCTTGGAGAAAGATTCATAATGTCAGGTATCGCAGACTCAATTTTTGCTTCATCTATTTTATTAGTGCCTTGAGTATTCACATATATTGACAACGGTTTTGCTACACCGATTGCATAAGACAACTGGATAGTACACTGATCACATAAACCAGCAGCAACAATATTTTTTGCTAAGTATCGTGAAGCATAAGCGGCAGAGCGGTCGACTTTTGTAGGATCTTTTCCAGAGAAAGCCCCTCCACCGTGAGGTGCTGCACCACCATAGGTGTCGACAATAATTTTTCTTCCTGTTAATCCCGTATCACCATCTGGTCCTCCAATTACAAAATTACCTGTTGGATTTACGTAGTATTCTTTATCATCTAAATTTTTTAATAACTCTTCAGGGATAGATTCTTTTAATGCTGGATTTACTATTTCTTTAACATCAGCAGGAGATAATCCATCAGCATGTTGTGTTGATATCACAACAGATGTAACTGCACTTGGTTTACCATCAACGTATTTAAGAGTTACTTGGCTTTTTGAGTCAGGCTCTAATCCTTTTAAGCTACCATCTTTTCTGCCCTTAGCCATTATCTCTAAGATTTTATGAGAATAAAAAATTGGTGCCGGCATCAGTTCAGGTGTTTCCGTACAAGCGTATCCAAACATAATTCCTTGGTCACCTGCCCCCTCATCTTTGTCAGATGATGAGTCTACACCCATTGCAATATCTGCAGATTGTCCGTGAAGTAAATATTGGATATCTGCGGTTTGCCAATGAAAACCATCTTGCTCATAGCCGATGTCTTTTATGCACTCCCTTACTTTTGAAATAATTTCATCTTTGTCTTCTTGGACTGGTCCTCTTATTTCACCAGATAAAACAACTTTGTTGGTTGTTGTTAATGTTTCACAAGCGACTCTAGCAAATGGGTCTTTGGAGATAAAATGATCGACAACTGCATCAGAAATTCTATCAGAAACTTTATCTGGGTGTCCCTCAGACACTGACTCAGATGTAAAAATATAATTTTTTCTCATTTTAGTACCTATATGTATCTTTCTTAAATGGACCTTGTTGCTCAACTCCTAAATAATCGCTTTGTTCCTTGGACATTTCAGTCAGTTTAGCACCAACTTTTTGTAAATGAAACATTGCAACCATTTCATCTAGTTTTTTAGGAAGGACATAGACTTTATTTTCATAGTTTTTGTAATTCTCCCAAATTTCGATTTGAGCTAAAACCTGATTTGAGAATGATGCACTCATCACAAAACTAGGATGGCCAGTGGCATTACCTAGGTTTACTAACCTTCCCTTTGAAAGAATTATTAGCTTCTTACCATCCGGAAATGTTACTTGGTCAACTTGAGGTTTTATCTCTTCCCATTTATAGTTTTGCAAATCATCTATTTGAATTTCATTATCAAAGTGTCCGATATTACAGACAATTGCTCGGTCTTTCATTTCTCTCATATGGTCTTGGGTAATGATATCTTTGTTGCCTGTTGCAGTTACAAATATATCAGCATACTTACATGCATCATCCATAGTGACAACCTCATAGCCTTCCATTGCTGCTTGAAGTGCACAAATAGGATCAACTTCTGTTACTTGAACTCTAGCCCCGGCCCCTCTTAATGAAGCTGCGCTACCTTTTCCAACATCTCCAAACCCAGCAACAACTGCAACTTTACCAGCCATCATTACATCAGTTCCTCTTCGAATACCGTCTACTAAACTCTCCTTACAACCGTATAAATTATCAAATTTACTTTTTGTTACCGAGTCATTCACATTTATAGCAGGAACTTGAAGAGTTCCTTTAGATGCCATTTGCTCTAAACGAAGAACGCCTGTAGTAGTTTCTTCAGATAGTCCTCTAACATTTTTTAATAGCTCAGAGTACTTCTCGTGCATTCGAAGTGTTAAGTCTCCACCATCGTCTAGGATCATATTAGGCTCCCACCCATCTGCCTCAATTGTTTGATCAATACACCACCAAAATTCCTCTTCATTCATACCCTTCCAGGCAAAAACAGGTGTACCGCTTTGGGCAATCGCAGCAGCTGCATGATCTTGAGTAGAGTAAATGTTACATGAGCTCCATCGACATTTGGCGCCAAGTGCTACAAGTGTTTCAATTAAAACAGCAGTTTGGATGGTCATGTGAAGGCAACCCATAATATTGGCTCCAGCCAACGGTTTTGAATCTCCATATTGTTCACGAATAGCCATTAATCCTGGCATTTCAGTTTCTGCTATTTCAATTTCTTGTCTCCCGAATTCATGTTGGGAAATATCTTTTACTTTGTAATCCACTTAACCCTCCTTTTAGATAGACTATTTAAAATAAAATATGATTTATTCTTCATTATCAAGCTCTTTTTATCCTTGGTCCCAGCTGCTGAATAACTTCTTCAGCCTTTCTATTGCCATTTTTAAGCGCTTCATCGACAGGTTTTCCAGATAAGTAAAAATCTAAAAATCCTGCAGCAAAATTATCTCCTGCACCTGTTGTGTCCAGAACATTTTCTATTTTTTGAGCAGATTGATGTTTTACATCGTCTTCAAAAAAATAATATGCACCCTCAGCTCCAGAGGTCATAACAATTTTTTTTCCAAAATTTTTAAAAAAAGAACTCACATCTGCCATTGAATCAGATTGTGTAAACATCTTTGCTTCATCAAAATTACAAAAAACTAAATCTACATTATCAGTTATAAAATTTTTTAATTCATCTCTGTGTCGATCAACACAAAAGGGGTCTGACAATGAAAGAGATATTTCTATGTGTTTTGATTTTGCAATATCTGAAAATTTTTTGAGTGTTTTTTTTGTTAGTTCATGATCCCAAAGATATGACTCCATGTACACATGATCAATTGAATTCAGTATATTTTCATTAACTTCGTCTGGATTTAACTGTGAACCTATTCCTATGTGTGTAGCCATTGTTCTTTCACCATCGGGTGAAACTAAAATATTACAACAGCCAGTTGGAAGATCTGTTTTATTGGAGACGCCTTTAAACGAGATATTTTCTTTTTGTAAATCTTGAACAAAAGCATTTCCATACTCATCATCATTGACCTTGCCGTAAAAACTTGCCTCATGAGAGCCAAAGTTTAATTCATGGATAGTATTACATACTGACCCACCCGAAGTAATTAATGGATTATCGAAATTTGACCTAATTTCCTTAATTTGAGACTCCTCAATCAATGTCATAGAGCCTTTAGTTAATTTCAAATTATTGATGACACTGTCCTCTACTTGGCATATGACATCAACCAAAGCAGTTCCTACCCCTAGAATTTTTTTCACCACATGAAAGTAAGGGATTTTAAACAGAGATCTATTAAAAAAACCTTAATTTCTTATGAAAGTTAAACATAAATGTGAATTATTTTTGATGTGCAAAATGCGAATCAGGTCAGAATTAGGGCTATTAAAAATGGACCTAAATAATATTTTTTAAGAGATATTCGTAGTTTTGGAAAATTTGATAAAAACCTGTGAATATTTTCAAATTACTTGTTAATTGAATCTTTAATTTCCAATTGAATTTATTGGCTTTTCAGAATTTAATACAAAATAAATTGACTAAGATTGTCTATAGATTGTATAGTCACTAGGCAATAAACACTACATCTAGTGATTATTCAAAAAAGTACACTTAAACTTGGTAGGAAGAATGGAAACAAATAACGCAGAATCACTTGAAAATTCAACAAAAAACACAGTTATAAATAAGCAAAACGAAGAAATAAACCTGCTAAGTCTCAGTGTTGTAAGGCGTGATGGATCGATAACACCTTTTAAATCTGACAAAATTGCAAATGCTATAAGAAAAGCATTTTTGGCACAAACTGATCTTCGTGATAGCAAACAAATTGACAAAAATGTTTCAGTGTTAACTGAAACAGTCACCGCGGCTCTAACTAGACGTATTGCAAACGGTGATATGATTCATATCGAGGATATCCAAGACCAAGTGGAATTAGCCCTCATGAGGGGTGAACATCATAAAGTAGCTCGCGCCTATGTACTCTACAGAGAACAAAGAGCTAACCAACGTTATAAGACTGCTCAACTGAATGAACAAATTGGTGCCAAAGTATCCACAATGGCTGTTACCAAAAGAGATGGTAACAAAGAGGATATCTCCTTAGAAAAAATTACAAATCGTATTTCTATTTTGTCAAACGGTTTAGAGATAGATCCTATTACAATTGCTCAAAAGGCAATTCAAGGTCTTTACGATGGTATCACAACAAATGAAATTGACACTTACTTAGCAGAAACAGCTGCTGCTCTGACAGTAGAACATCCCGATTACTCATATCTAGCTGGGAGGATTAAAGCTAATGCTCTACATAAAGAAACACCAGGTTTTATTATTGCAACAAAAAATCTTTATGAAGATGGTTTATTGCGCGATGAATATTATGAAAAAGTAAAAGCTAACGCTGAAGAGATTGAAAAAATTATTGACTACGATCGTGATTATTACTTTGATTATTTTGCATTGACTACTTTGTTCAGAGCTTATCTTTTACAATCAAATAATAAAACAGCAGAAAGACCTCAGGATTTATGGATGAGAGTTGCTTTATGTGTGTCCGGAGATAAGTTTGATTTTTATCAGGTTAAGAAAACTTATGACAGCCTATCTCAGGGTTTCTACACACACGCAACCCCCACTCTATTTAATAGTGGTTTGAAGATGCAACAATTGTCGTCCTGTTTTCTAATTGGAATGGAAGATGACTCTATCGAAGGAATTTTTAATACTGTAAAAGACTGCGCTTTAATTTCAAAAACCGCTGGTGGCATTGGTCTTCATGCTCATAACATTAGAGGTGGTGGTAGCCGTATTAAGTCAACCAATGGCAAGTCTAATGGATTGATACCTTTCCTTAAAATTTTTAATGAAACAGCAAGGTCTGTTGATCAGGGTGGAGGTAAAAGAAAGGGTTCTTTTGCTGTCTATTTGGAGCCATGGCATGCAGATATTGAGGCTTTTTTAGAGCTTAGGAAAAATACTGGAGCTGAAGAATTTAGAGCCAGAGACTTATTCTATGCCTTATGGATCCCTGATTTATTTATGGAAAGAGTCGAAGAAGATGCCGATTGGACTCTAATGAGTGAGCACGAATGCCCTGGTTTATCGGATACATATGGCAAGGAGTTTGTTGATCTTTATACAAAATATGAAAATGAAATGCCTGACTTAAAAAGAATAAAGGCAAGAGCTTTAATGTCTAAAATAATCGAAGCCCAAATTGAAACTGGTCAGCCATACATGCTTTACAAAGATGCTGTTAATAATAAGTCTAACCAAAAAAATATTGGTGTTATTAAATCTTCTAATCTCTGTGCAGAGATAGTGGAGTATTCTGAAAAAGATGAAACTGCTGTTTGTAACCTTGCGTCAATTGCATTACCAAAATTTGTAACTGATGAAAGTAAATTTGATTATCAAAACTTATATCAAGTTGCAAAACTGGCGACTAAGAATTTAGATCAAGTTATTGATATAAATTTCTATCCTACTAATAAAACTGAAAACTCAAATAGTCGTCACCGCCCTATCGGTCTTGGTATACAGGGTTTGGCAGATGTTTATTTTAAAATGAATATTCCTTATGACTCTGTTCAAGCGCAAATAATTAATAAACAGATTTTTGAGACAATTTATTTTGGAGCTTTAGAAGCATCAATGGAACTTGCTACTGATAAGGGGCCTTACTCTACTTTTAAAGGATCACCTCTATCTGAAGGGAAATTCCAATTTGATCTTTGGGGTGTTAAACCGTCAAGTATGTGGGACTGGAAGGGATTAATGGAGAAAATCCAAAAGCATGGTGTTCGAAACTCTTTGACCACTGCATGTATGCCTACAGCCTCCACTGGTATTATCCTAGGAAATACTGAAACGTTCCAAGTACAAACATCAAACATTTATAAAAGACAAACTCTCTCAGGTGAATTTTTATTAGTAAATCGTCACCTTGTTAAAGAACTTATGAAGAGAAACTTATGGAGCAAAGAATTACGTGATCAAATTATTTTGGAAAATGGTTCTGTACAAAATATTGAAGGATTTCCTGAAGACTTAAAAGATGTTTATAAAACTGTTTGGGAAACATCTCAAAAAACAGTTATAGATATGGCAGCTGATAGAGCGCCATTTATTGACCAAACCCAATCCATGAACTTATGGTTGGCAACACCTACTTTTGGAAAAGTAAACTCCATGCACATGTATGCATGGAAAAAAGGCTTAAAAACAGGCATGTATTACCTGCGAAGCCGTTCAGCCGTAGACGCAGTTAAAGTAACAGTGTCTTCTGAAAAAAAAGCAAAAGAGTCTTATGTCAAAGAGGCGCAATCTAATGAACCTGAAGATTGTGTAACATGTAGTGCATAAGATTTTCAATCAATTTAATTTAAGGAGCAAGTCATGATATCTAAAGGATGCAAATCAATTTTCCCTATTCAACACCAAGAAATTTTCGATCGTTACAAGCAACACGTTCAAGCGTTTTGGACACCTGAGGAGGTATCTCTTCAAGATGATTTAAGAGATCTAAAAACACTAGGAGAAGGGGAAATACATTTTATCAAGCATGTGCTTGCATTTTTTGCAAATTCAGAGGCAATGATAAATGAAAATCTAGCATCTAGATTTTATAATGAGATTTTAATTCCTGAGTCTCGATTGTTTATCACCATGCAAATGCTAAATGAGTCTATTCATGCAGAAATGTATGGTTTACAAATTGAAGCTTATGTAGAGGACCCATCAGAAAAAGATAAGCTATTTTCTGCTATTCAAAACGTTCCTTGTATTAATAAAAAAGCACAGTGGGTTTCAAAATGGCTGAATGGGAATCAAAATTTATTAACACGCTTAATTGCCTTTGGTTTAGTTGAAGGGTTATTTTTTGCTGGATCCTTTTGTGCCATCTATTACTTTAGAAAAAGAGGTTTACTTCCAGGCTTAGCCTTATCAAATGACTGGATAGCCAGAGATGAAGGAATGCACTTTAGTTTCTCAGCTTTGATGTTTAAAACATTAAGTGAAAAGTTTAATAAAGGAACCTTGTCAGATGAAGATATTAAATCGATGGATTTAATCCCTGGTCCTGTCGCACAGTCTGAGTTTGAAGAAATAGTCAGAGAAGCAGTGGAGTTTGAAAAAGAATTTGTTACTGATGCACTTCCTGTTGATCTCATTGGTATGAACAAGGAAATGATGTGTATGTATATTGAGGCTGTTTCAGATCGAATTGCTGATCTTTTTGGATTTGAAAGAGTATTTAATACTGAAAACCCATTTGATTTCATGAGAGCTCTTGATGTTCAAAATGTGACTAATTTCTTCGAGAAAAGGGTATCTGAATACCAGCGTCCAACAGATCGTTCTTTGTCTTTTGACGAGTCTTTCTAAGTGGAAGTCAAAATATATAGTAAAGACAACTGTATTTTTTGCACTAAAGCCAAGGCAGTTTTATCCTCACATAATCCCCAAGTATTAATGCTTGATGAGGATTACAGCCGTGATCAGTTTTTTGAAATATTTCCAACTGCCAAAACATTTCCCCAAATCATAATTAACGGTGAAAAAATTGGTGGCTACCATGAGCTAGAACGTTGGATGGCATTTAATAAACCTGACGATGATTTTTAGTTTTAACTAGTGAGCTAATCCCCAGTTCAAGCCACCACCGAAGTCGACTTTTATAGGAGTTTTAAAAGATTTGTATTTTTGATGTGATGTTTCCATCAACTTAGTTATTTGTGGAATAATATCTTTTTCTTTTTTATGAATTTCAAATAAAAGCTCATCATGGACTTGTGATGTCATTTTAGATTTACATTTATTTTTCTCTAAATAGCTATGAATATCCAACATTGCAATTTTAATTAACTCAGATGCTGTGCCTTGAATAGGTGCATTAATAGCTTGTCTTTCTGCAAAAGATCGGAGCATAAAATTTTTAGCATTGATGTCTTTAATGTGAGACTTTCTTCCAAAAAGGTTTTCAACGTAGCCTAGTTTTTTTGCTTTATCGGTAGTTGATTTCATAAAATCACTAATATTTGGAAATTTTTGAAAATAGTTATCTATGAAAAGCTTTGCTTCAGCATTGCTAACACCTAACTGTTTAGCTAAACCATATTGGCTAATTCCATAGATTATTCCAAAATTAATAATCTTGGCCATTCTTCGATCATTAGCATTAATTGTTTTTTTGTTAAAAACTAATTGGCCTGTACTTTGATGAATATCTTGATCCTCTTGGAAAGCTTTTAATAAATTAGGGTCCTCGCACGCTTCACAAAGCACACGAAGCTCGATTTGGGAGTAATCGAAGCTATATAACTCATGATCTTTTTCTGCAATAAATGCTGTTCTAATTTTCTTTCCGATCTCAGTTCTAATAGGGATATTTTGTAAATTAGGTTCAGATGAACTTAATCTACCCGTAATAGTAGCTGCAATATTAAATGTGCTGTGAACTCGATCGTTATTATCAGCATGTTCAGCTAAAGAAGATGTATAGGTCGACACGAGCTTGGAGTATTGACGCCATTGTAGAATATGCGAGGCAATCTCTACTCCCTCAGATTCTAATTGTTCTAAGACTTTGACATTAGTTTGAAAATCTCCTGCTTTTGTTTTTTTTGTTACCTTCACATCAAGCTTCTTGAAGATTTCGGTAAGTTGCTTTGGCGAACCAATTTTGAACTCCTCACCTGCGATTTTGAAAATTTTCTGTTCAATTTTTTCAATTTCTTTATTTAGATCTTTTTCAAGTTTTGTTAAAAATTTAAGATCAATCTTACAACCATTGTTTTCAACCTGTTGAAGAACTAAGCTTAATTTTTTATCGATATCAAAATATATCCAACTATCGGGGGCATCTAATATTTGATCGTGTAATGTCTCATACAATTTATAAGTAGCATAGGCATCATGAGCGGCATAATTTGTTGCAGACTGTAAAGGCACTTCAGAAAAATCTTTATAATTTCTTTTGGACTCATTTTTTATGACATCTTTAAATTTTTCTTTTTCTTCTCCAAAATAATAATAATACAAATCCTCAAGATTATGTTTTGTTAAACCGTTATTGACAAAAAAAGACATTAACAAGGTATCTTGAAAAGAAATGGTATTTACGTTAAAGCGTTTTAAAATAACACTATCGTATTTAGCATTATGAAAAATCTTTAAAATTGAAGGGTCTTCACATAATAAATTGAGCTCTTTTAGTATTTTTTTTTGATCTGTCTCAGATATTTCATTTTCAGGTGATTTAAAAGGAAGGTAATAAGCTTGTTGTGAATTAGATAATGAAATACCAATGATATTAGCTTCATGGACGTCTAAACTATCTGTCTCTAAATCTAACGCTAAGGTTTTTTCAGATTGAAGAGACTTTAGATGTTCGATTATATCTTTTGTATTAATAAGTGATTTAAATTCTAAGTTTTTTTTGGCCGCATGTGGTTTTGTTTCATGAGCGCTGTTCCTAATTAATGATTTAAATTCATATTTTTTGAAAAAGTCATTAAGTTTTGTTGAGTCGTCAAAATCTTTTAAATTTTCGATTTTAATAGGTAGTTCAAGATCATTTTTTAGAATTACTAGTTGATGGCTTATTTTTGCTTTTTCCTCGTGATCAAGAATGAGATTTTTAATTCTTTCATTTGATATTTTCTCTTTATTTGCCAAAAGACCTTCAAAAGAGCCGAATTCATTAATTAATTTAGAGGCAGTTTTTGGTCCAATGCCAGGAACACCAGGGATATTATCAACGCTATCACCAATTAGAGCTTGTACATCTGTAATCCTGTCAGGTCCAACACCAAATTTTTCCATTACCTTTGTTTCATCAATTTCAATATTTTTCATTGGATCCATGATGCGGTTGTTAGCTGATAACAATTGAAAAAGGTCTTTGTCTGAACTAAATACTGTGGTGGGTATCTTATTATCCTCACCATATTTAACGTAACTTGCTATAACATCATCGGCCTCAAAGTCTTTTTTTTCAATAACATCTAAGCCAAACGCATCAATAGCTTCACGAATTATACTAAATTGAGGAATCAAATCTTCTGGTGCCTCACCACGGTTTGCTTTATATTCAGGAAATAAAGTATTTCGAAAAGTGTTCCTTCCTGCATCAAGAATGATTAATATTTTATCATTTGGATGCTCCTCAATAAGTCTAAGCATCATATTACAAAATCCATAAACTGCATTTGTAGGAATGCCCTTTGAATTATTCATTGGGGGTAAGGCGTAATAAGCTCGGAAAATATATCCGGAACCATCAACAAGTATAAGTCTTGGCTTAGACATTTAAGCAGAATAACAAAGATTGTAGTGAGTTTCTATTCTTTAGGTGCGTGCTTATTTAAAATTCTTTGAAGAGTTCTTCTATGCATTTTTAGTCTTCTAGCAGTTTCAGATACATTACGGTTACACTGTGTAAAAACTCTTTGAATATGTTCCCATCTTATTCTATCAGCAGACATTGGGTTCTCAGGTGGTGGGGGCAAGGATGTAGCAGTAGCAGACATTAATGATTTTTCGATATCATCTATGTTTGCTGGTTTGGTTAAGTAATCATCAGCACCCAATTTAACAGAAGATACAGCTGTTGCTATGTTACCATAGCTTGTCAACATTACTGTTCTGCATTCTGGATTTTGCTCCTTGATCACCTTAATAACATCAAGTCCTGAACCATCTCCTAAACGAAGATCAACGATGGCATAATTAAAATTGTTTCCAGCTAAAACATCTAATGCCTCTTTTTTTGAAGCTGCTGCTGTTACTGTGAAATCTTTGCGTTGAAATGAGGTAGTTAATCGCTCGCGAAAGGGTTTATCATCCTCAATAATAAAAAGTGTTTTATCTTTGACTAATGTATTTTGCTCTAAATCCGCCATGTTAAAGTTACTTCTGCTCCATCATTACTTTGTACTAATATTTCACCATTTAGATTTTCAATCATTTGTTTTGTTATGAATAAGCCGAGGCCCATATTTACCCCTTTTTCAGGTCTGCTAGAATAGAATGGTTTTCCAAAATTAGCTATAAACTTTTTATCAAAACCAGGGCCATCATCTCTGATTTTAATTGAATAAGAATCTTTCGATGTCTCTGAGATTACTAAAATTTGTCTATAAGCAAAACTTATGGCATTTTTTATAATATTATTCATCGCTATGTTCAGTTCGGGTGTAATTTTAATATTGATATTTTTAGAATTTTCATCAGATCGGTAATCTAATTTCACAGCTCGATAATTATTTGAAAATTGATCACATAAAGATTGCACATATGCATCTAGTGACATATTTGTAATTTCAGAAGAGAGTTCTTTTGACTCTGGGTTTGTTGAGAGCTCTTTTAGTATTTCCTTACACCTGTCTAACTCTAATAATAGAGTTTTAATATCTTTCCCATAATCATCTTTTAATTTTTGATCTTTTTTTAAATCATCAACAATTAAATTTATGGTATTCAGTGGTGTGCCTAATTCATGAACAGCTGCGGCTGCTAAACCTCCAACTTTTAAAAGCTCTTTTTCATTTTGAAGTTGTTTACTAGCTAACTCATATGCTTTTTGGGTGCTTTTGTAATTTAATGAAAAGTAATAAAGATAAAAAACTAAAAAAATACTACTTATGAATAAAGAAATCATAATAGCTAGGCTGTATGTAAAATTAATATTAGGATGCACAGACAAAGGAAGATTAATATAAAAGTTAAATATCAAAGCAAAACAAACTAATGCTAAACTTAAGATAATTATTATTCTTTCTATCGTGAGATATGATGCTGCAATAGCAATAGGAGCTAAGATAATAAATATAAAAGGATTAGTGTGTCCACCATTTAAAGCAATCAAACTTGAAATTTGAACAATATCAAAACATAAAAATAAGAAGACTTGTTTTTCAGAAATAATTTTATCTCCTTTATTTAAATAAAATCCTAAGAGAATACTAGCCATTAAGATAAAAGCTATTATCCAAGAGCTCATTGCTACTGTCTTAGAAATTTCGAAAAAATACTGTGTTATAAATAAAGTGGCGGCCTGACCTCCAAAAGCTATTGCACGTATAATTAAAAAATCTGAAGAATTAACAAAAAGAAAGTTTTTTTGATTATTCAACTAAATATCTAAATTTGCTACTTTGACTGAATTATCTTGAATAAAGTTTTTTCTATCAGTCACATCATCACCCATCAGCATGATCAACTGTCTTTCAGCATTGATTTGGTCTTCGAGCTTAACTTGAAGCAATTTCCTATTAGTTCGATCCAATGTTGTTTCCCACAATTGATCAGGGTTCATTTCACCTAAACCTTTATAACGGCTAATTGATTGGCCCTTTTTACTCATTTCAAAAAGAGTAGTAAAAAATTCAACAAGTCCATTACAATTAAAGTTTTCTTTTGAAGAAAGCTTAGAAATACCAAAGTAAGTATCAGTAGATTTTGCAAAACCCACTTTATTATAAAGAGATATACTGTCTGAAGAAATAAACTCTCTTAAATGTAATAATTTATCCAGAGCGACCTTTATAATTTTATTGTAACCCTCTTTTTCTTGTAAAAAAACTAGTTCATTACTAATCATACTTTGAAATGTAAATTTAATATTTTCTGATTTATAAACTTGATTTAAATTAGATAAGAAAATTTTAAATTGTGACTTTTCTATCTTATTTGGATGAAAATCCTGAAAAAATAACCCTGTATTTAGAATTTGATCAAAAAACTTTGCATCTAAATATGTGAGTTCTAAGTTTTGATAAGCAGAATTTGCACGAGAAGCTAAATCTATTAATTCGTTAAACTGTTCCTCTTTTAGATGAATTTTTTTCTTTTTATTATAAATATTGAAATCAAGATCATCCTTGTTATTTAACAATAAAAACTTTGTTAACTCTCTATCATCTAACAAGTAATTTTCAGCATTTCCTTTTTTTACTTTATATAGGGGTGGCTGAGCAATATATAAACGACCTGTGGTTATAATATCTCTCATGAATTGATAGAAAAATGTGAGTAGCAGCGTTCTTATGTGACTTCCATCAACATCAGCGTCTGTCATGATAACAATTTTATGATATCGCATTGATTCAGGATTGAAATAATCAGAAGGATTGTATTCTTTATCTTTTGGTGGATTACCATATCCAGCACCGATGGCTGTTATAAGTGCAGAGATTTCATTATTTTCTAAAATTTTATGAGGATTTGCTTTAATTACATTTAATATTTTACCTCTTAGTGGAAGTATAGCCTGAGTGACCCTATCACGGCCTTGCTTGGCTGAGCCTCCAGCTGAATCACCCTCAACTATAAATAATTCTGAATTTGATGGATCTTTTTCTTGGCAATCAGCTAATTTTCCCGGAAGTGATGATGTCTCTAATACATTTTTTCTTCTTGTAAGTTCTCTTGCTTTTCTTGCTGCCTCTCTGGCACTTGCTGCCTCAATAATTTTTGAAACTAACTTTTTTGCCTCTCCAGGAGTTTGCTCTAACCAAGCACTTAATTGTTCAGATATTATTTTCTCAACAACTGGTCTTACCTCAGAGGAAACTAGCTTATCTTTGGTTTGGGATGAAAACTTAGGGTCTGGAACCTTTACAGATAGTACGCATGTCATGCCCTCTCTAGCATCATCTCCTGAAATGGTGATATTGCCTTTTTTAGCAACTGCAACTGTATTTGAGTATCCAACTAATGAGCGTGTTAGTGCTGATCGAAAACCCTGTAAATGTGTTCCTCCATCTCCTTGAGGAATGTTATTAGTAAAACAAAGCATATTTTCATTGTATCCATCATTCCATTGTAAAGCGCCTTCAACTTTAATTCCATTTGACTCGCCATTAAAAGGTATAATTTTATTTAAAGTTGATTTTCTTGAATTAAGAAATTGCACATATGCCGTTAAACCTCCTTGATAATAGAATTCAATAGGTTCTACTTTTGATGTGCGCATATCTGATAATGTAATGCGTACGTTAGAGTTTAGAAAAGCTAACTGGCGAACTCTATTTTCTAATGTTTTAAGAATAAGAGTTGTATTGGAAAATATTTTTTTTGATGGCCAAAATTGGACAGTTGTTCCAGTTCTCTCCGTCTTTTTCATTGAACCGATCTCTTTTAATTTTTTTGTTGTAACACCATCTTTAAATTCCATTGAATGAATTTTGCCATTTCTGCGAATTGTTAAAGATAGTCTTTCTGATAAGGCATTCACAACAGAAACACCAACCCCATGAAGACCACCGGAGATTTTATAGCTATTTTGGTCAAATTTACCACCTGCATGTAATTGGGTCATGATTACCTCAGCTGCTGGGACTTTTTCAGTTTTGTGCTGGTCAACTGGAATACCTCTACCATTATCTGATATTGTTGCTGAACCATCTTTATTAATTATTAATTGAATACTGTCACAATAACCTCCTAAAGCCTCGTCAATAGAGTTATCAAGTACCTCGTAAACCATGTGATGCAAACCTGTGCCATCATCGGTATCACCAATGTACATACCTGGTCTTTTTCTGACTGCCTCTAAGCCTTTTAAAACTTTTATCGAGGATGCTGTATATTGATCTGTCATTAAAATATTTCTTTAATATCTATGTTATCTATATTTCCTTGAAGTGTGAAGTTATCAGTGGTTGAAAAGAAAGTCTGAAATTTATTTTCTGCACAGTATTGAATAACTTTATCAACATTCATCATATCAAAGTTATCAAATATTTCATCAATTAAAAAAATAGTAATCTTGTTACGATTTAGAAATTTTGCACAACTAAGAAGAAGGCTTAATATTAACATTTTAGATTGAGCAGAAGATAGCTGAGAAATATTTTTTTGATTGTGTGAAATTTCAAAAACTGATTTTTTTGGATCATGTTGTGATTGAAGTTTATGATCATTTGGCCGTTGATTCTCATCAGAGAGATCTTTTTGAAATTTTTCTAAAAAACTCTCTGTCTCAATAAGGCCAAAACTTGGCTTAATTTCAAAGTCAAAAAATAGTTTATTGTTACTTGATAGGAAATTTTGGTATTCAGAAAGGAATTTTTTTTTAATCTCAATAATTGCCCTGCCTATGTCAATCAGTTGTTTATCTACTGAAACTAGCCATGAAATATCTTGAGAAGATTGTAATATTCTTCTTTTTTCTCTTCTTAAAATTGTATATTTGCTTAGAAAACCAAATAACTTTGAATCAAAATAACAAATTATTCGATTGATAGTATTTCTTTGATACTGGGCATCCTTGATAAAATAAACTTTATCTGTTTCTGTTAGCCAAAATAATTGAAAAATATCTAAAAGTTTTTGCTGTTGTATTTTTTTATCGTTTAAAAAATATTGTTTTGTCCATCTTTCATCTTTATTACTCAATATAATAGTTAAATGATTTTCTAAATCCTCGTGAATAAAATCAAAGGTCATAGAAGCTTCTAACTTTTCTTGTTTTTTAAAAATAAAATTTTGTATCACGTCTTTTCTAAAACCTGTGCCAGGACTTAAAAAACTTATAGACTCTAATAGATTTGTTTTGCCAACAGCATTCTTTCCTTTAAACAAAGTATGATCAAAATTAAAAATTTCTTTTTTGTTGATGAAATTTCTATAGTTCGATAGCTGTATACCCTTTAATGGTGGGGGCAATTAAACTCTCATAGGCATTAAAATAAATAAACTTGTTGTATCTTTAGGGTCCTTTACTATTACTGGTGATGATTGATTTAGTAGCTCTAAAATCAAAGTGTCTCCTTCAACAACATCTTGTAAATCCAATATATATTTTGAATTAAAAAGTATTTCAAGACCATCGGCAGCGTAATTTGCTGCAACCTCTTCATCGCCTTTGTTACTGTCAGTGCTTGTGGCCATTATCTTAATGCTATTATTTTCAAATTGTAACTTAACTGTGGGTGTTTTGTCTTGATTAACAGTTGAAACCCTATCAATGGCATTAAAAAAAGGCTCTGCCTCAACTTGTAATAATTTGTCATTGGATACAGGTATAACTTTTTCATAATCTGGAAATGTTCCATCTATTAGTTTACTGATTATAATGAAATTATCTGCTTCTAGACTCACTTGAGTATCAGTACATATTATTCTAACCTTACCTTCAAAATCACCTAAAATACGGTCTAATTGCAGTATAAATTTTCTAGGAAGTATAATTCCAGATATATTTATGACATTTGTTAAATCTAACTCTGTTTTAGCAAGTCTATGGCCGTCAGTAGCAACACACCTCAAAGTTGACTTTGGTCCGTTAGTAACTGTATGGAAGTATATGCCATTTAGGTAGTATCTCGTCTCTTCAGCAGATATAGCAAATTTAGTTTTATTAAAAAGCCTTTTTATCTGAGAGATTGTTAATTCGAATGAATTTGTTTGTTCTAAAGGAACAAATTTTGGGAATTCATCTGCAGTTAATGCATTTAACTCAAAGACTGAGTTATCAGAATTTATAATTAATCTATTTCCCTCTAATTTACATTTTACAATAGAGTTTTTTTTTGTCTTACGAATTATATCAGTTAAAATTCTTGAATTTACAGTTGCTTCGCCATTTTTTGAAGAGTCGGTTGATACGAATTCTCTGATAGAAATATCCATATCTGTTGATCTAATTTCTACTTGGTTATTATCGCATTTTATATAAATGTTAGAAAGAATTGGAATTGTAGATCTACTGTCAACAATTGAACTAACGTGAGTTAAGACTCTTAAAAAAGCCTCTCGACTTACTCTAAAATCCATTTAAGAAGTTTGCAATATTCTAGTCAAAAGTTCAATATCTTCTGCTAGGTTAGGATCATTTACCATAATTTCTTCGATAGTTTTAATAGCATGAATAACAGTGGTATGATCTCTGCCACCAAATTTTCTACCAATTTCAGGTAAAGATCTTGTGGTGATTGACTTAGCTAAATACATTGCAACTTGTCTTGGACGCGCCACAGACCTTGATCTTCTCGGTGAATGCATATCTGAAAGTTTAATGTTGTAATGCTCAACAACTTTCTTTTGAATTTCATCAATTGTAATTTTTCTTGAATTAGTCCTGAGTAAGTCTTTTAAAACATCTTTTACTAGGTCAACAGATATTTCTGAGTCCTGAATTGAAGCATGAACTGCTAATCTATTCAAGGCGCCTTCCATTTCTCTAACATTATTTGTGATCTTATTTGCTAAAAATTCCATTACTTCTTGTTTTAGATTTAGTGATTTTTGTTCAGCTTTAGCCTGTAGAATACCTAATCGTAATTCATAAGTTAAGGGATGTATATCCGCTACTAATCCCCAGCCTAATCTGGACTTTAATCTGTCCTCTAATCCATCAAGATCAGCAGGGGATTTATCAGCTGAAATAATAATTTGTCTTTTTTTGTCAATTAAAGTATTGAAAGTATGAAAGAATTCTTCCTGTGTGTTATCTTTACCAATAATAAATTGCACATCATCAATCATTA
Organism: uncultured Alphaproteobacteria bacterium; assembly: GCA_902523135.1. Taxonomy (GTDB): domain Bacteria; phylum Pseudomonadota; class Alphaproteobacteria; order HIMB59; family HIMB59; genus HIMB59. Next base: position 401,317 of record CABYYB010000001.1, on the reverse strand, counting down.
AAACATCTACTGATCTGAATTGTTCTTTAAAACTCATGATATTTTTAAATCTTAAAGCCTTAATAAACTGATACATAAATTTTTCAGCTGTTAAATAGACAACATTTTTTTTAGGATTTCTTTTTTTTATATTCCAGGCAACTGCATGCATTAAATGTGTTTTTCCTAATCCAACACCACCATACAAAAATAATGGATTAAAGCTTACAACTTCTGATTGTGCTACACGTTGAGCTGCTGCGTATGCTAACTCGTTGGGTTTACCAACAATAAAATTATCAAAAGTAAATTTTGGATCTAATGGTGCAGAAATATCATCATAATATGTGTCTTCGTCATCATCTTTATCTTCATAGATGACTTCTGTGCCAGGAATAATTCGATTATTATTTTCTTTGACGAGTATAGCTAATTTATCAATGCTATGACCTTGGTCCATATAAGCTTTTTTAATAACAGAAGCATAATTTTTGATTATCCAATCACGTAAAAACCTGGTTGGAACTGAGAGAGTAAGAGAAGTGTCAATTAAAGACTCAAAATAAATCGGTTTAATCCAGTTTTGGAAAATATCTTTATCAAGTGATTTTTTTAATTCAGATGTGATCTTCGGCCAGGACACATCTATGCCACCTTGATGCTTTTCGTCTTCCACTAACTTAATTCCTTCCTCTAAAAGAGGAGCTATTTAAGCATGAAAAGTAAAAAAAGAAGAATAAAAAAAAATGTTTTTTTTAAAAAAAATTGCTTGAAAAAAAAAATTATTTTGAAATTGCGGTTATGTCTTTTTGTAGTTTTGAGATGGTTCTAGATGCCTTATTGAGGTGCATGATTTTCTTTTTAGTAGATTTATGCAATACAGACATAACTACTTTTAGTTTCGCCATTGATTCCTCTACCTTTTTATCTTTAATGAGTTTATCAATTGCCTTTAGCTGAGTTGAAACATTTGATTTCACAGCTTTGTTAACTGTTTTTTTTCTATCAGATTGTCGAAGTCTTTTTTTTGCTGATTTATGTTGTGGCATATAAAATTATTATTAACAGGTTGTTCGTCTAAAAGCGTTAATAACTTATACACATTTTTTTATTTTTGTAAAGCAGGCGAAAAAAAAGTCGAACGTCCATTTTGGATGATTTTTTTTATTTTATAAGTCTTTTTTTTGTATATTACATGTTTCTTTTGATAGACCTTAAATAAACTCTGAAAACTTCCGAGGGTACCATCTGGGGATTTATAATCATTTATTGAAGAGCCACCATTTTTTAAAGATAGTTTCAATACAAATTTACAAGAGCTTAATAATTGAGATATTTCTGCTTTTTTAAGAGTGTAAGTTAGCCTTTGAGGATTTAACTTTGAATGAAAAAGAGCTTCATTAGCGTATATGTTTCCAATACCCACAATTAAACTTTGATCAAGTAAAGCTTGTTTCAAAGAGATTTTTTTCTTTATAAATTTGTTATACACCTCATCTAAATTAACCTTGTTAGTTAGTAAATCAGTGCCGTAGTTATTAAAAAAAAATTTAACTTCTTTTGAATCTTTAAGCCTAAAAAACATGCCAAACCTACGAGGATCATTATAAATAATTTTAAATCCATTAAATTGTAAAACAACATGGTCATGTTTTTCTTTTTTATAATTCTTGTTTAAATAAAACTTTAATCGACCGCTCATTCCCAAATGAATAATTACATAATTATCATTTTCTAATCCTATGATTATGTATTTTGCAAAACGTTCAACAGATATAATTTTTTTCTGTGATATTTGTTCAAGATCTTTAAAAATTAAATTTTTCCTTAGTTTTTTTTGTGACCTATTAATAGAAATAATTTTTTTTCCTTTAACTTTTGACTTTAAATATCTTATTGTAGTTTCTACTTCAGGTAGTTCGGGCATGATAACTAAAAATAGTTCAAATAATTATAATATTACAGATATTTTTGAAAATGTATCTCATGCAAAATATGATTTAATGAACGATATTATGAGTCTTGGCATACATAGACTTTGGAAAAAATATTTTGTTGACCTTATATTATCAAATTATACCGATAATGAGAAAATTTTAGACATTGCTAGTGGTAGTGGAGATATTTTTAATTTGCTTCCTATTTCAAAAAATCTTTATGCTTTAGATCCTGTTTCCGAAATGCACAATATATCCAGAAAAAAAAATAGTTCTAAAAAAATTAATTACGAAGTCGGTTATGCAGAAAATTTGCCTTATAAAAAAAATTTTTTTCAAATTATAACATGTACTTATGGTGTAAGAAATTTTAATAATCGAAAAAATGGTTTTTCTGAGATTTATAGATGTCTTAAAAAAAATGGTTATTTTTTTATTATGGAATTTGGTATTCCAAAAAGAGATTTATTAAAAAGTCCATACAAAAACTTTTTAAAATATATTTTACCTTTTACCGGTAGCATCATCTCCAATGATAGACATAGTTATAAATACTTAGCTGACAGTATTATTTCTTTTCCTAATCAAAATAACCTTCTTAAAGAGCTCATAAATACAGGTTTTTCTCATATTAAAACTATTGATTTCATTTCTGGAGCTAACAGCATATATATAGTGCAGAAAAAATGAAAATTTTAATAATAATAACGGGGAGTGTTGGCTGTTATAAATCTTTAGATCTAATTCGTGAGTGCCAAAAAAAAGCTATAGAATATGAAGTTATTGCAACAAAAAACACTTATGAGTTTATTTCTAAACTACTACTTGAAACAATTTCCAATAAGCCAGTGTACTCAGAGCTCTTTGATTTGGATATGGAAAAAAAAATTGGTCACATAAAATTAGCACGAGATAATACTCATATTATTGTTTACCCTGCGACAGCTAATATAATTTCAAAATTTGCAAAAGGTTTTTGTGATGACCTAGCTCTAACATGTATGATTGCTGCAAACAAACCTATATATTTTGCACCTGCAATGAATAAAGAAATGTGGGCTAATCAAATTATTCAAGACAATGTGGACTATTTAAAGAAAATTGGCCATCATTTTATTGGCCCAGATGATGGATCTTTAGCTTGTGGTGAGTATGGTAGTGGTCGATTAGTTGATCCTACTGAAATAATTAGTCAACTTAAGTAATTGAAACACGCATTAATAACTATTGGGTGCACTCGAGAGTATATAGATCCAGTAAGATATATATCAAATGAGTCATCAGGTCGGCAAGGCATAGCTTTAATAAAAAGCCTATTAAAATTTAATTATAAAGTTATTTGTTTACATGGATATCTTCAAACAAAACAAATAGTTTCAAAAAATGTTAAATTTATCTTCACTCCTACAGCAGATGAAATGTTAAAAGAAGCAAAAAAATATAAGTCTATCGACTTAGGAATTTTTAATGCTGCGGTTAGTGATTATAAAGCTAAAAAATATAATAAACTGAAAATTAAGAAAAAAAATGGAATGTCTTTAAAATTAATCAATAACCCTGATATTTTAAGATCAATGTCATTTGGAAAATATAAACCTAAGGTTACAGTCGGATTTGCTTATGAAACAAATGATGTATTTCAAAATGCAAAAAAAAAATTGCTTTCCAAAAATTGTGATTATCTAGTTTTGAACTTTCCAACAGCAGAAGATAAAATTTTTAATTCGAAGCATAATAATGGTATTTTAATTGGAAGATCAGGTGACTTTTTAAATTTAGGAAATGTAACTAAAACAATTTTTGCAAATAAAATTTTAAAATATATTAGTAATAGAAATAATTAGAGTGGTTTGTATAAAAGTAAAAAAAATAAATGATAACGTTATCCTTCCAACTTATGAGACATCATCTAGTGCCGGAATGGATATTAGAGCATACTTGCCTAATGGAAAAGTTAGCATACTACCAAAAGAAACAAAACTAATTGGAACTGGATTATTTTTTGAAATTCCAAATGGGTTAGAAGTTCAAATTAGACCTCGAAGTGGACTGGCTGTGAAAAACTTTATTACTGTTCTTAACAGCCCAGGAACTATAGATGCTGACTATCGAGGTGAAATAAAAGTGATTTTAATAAATCATGGATCAAAAATGTTTGAAATTGAAGATAAAATGAGAATTGCACAAATGATTGTGTCAAAATATGAAAAGGTTAATTTTGAACTAGTAAGTCATTTAAGTGAAAGCGAGAGGGGTAGTGGTGGTTTTGGATCAACAGGAACAAAGTGAAAAACTGATTGAAGAGTTTGGAAGACAAATTTTAGTTCCTGGGATAAATGAAGAGGGGCAACTAAATATCTCTAAGAAAAAAATTTGTATAATTGGCTTAGGTGCTCTGGGAACTGTTGCATCACAATATCTTGTTCGAGCTGGGATTGGTGAGATTCACCTTATTGATTATGATATTATAGAGAAGTCAAATTTACATCGTCAAATTAATTATGATAAAGATGATGTTGGTAAATCTAAATCAAACACTTCAAAACATAAACTTAAAAATATAAATGACTCAACAATAATAAAAGAGCATTCTTTAAATTTTGAGTCTTTCATAAAAAAAAATCCAAATAATAATTTTGATTTAATATTTGATTGCACGGATAATCATCAGAATAAAATTTTTTCTTCAAAATATTCTAAAGCAAATAAAATCTCATTTGTATCCATATCAATTAACTCTTCAGAGGGCATATACTTTGCACAAAACAATGAAGAAAATAATCCATTATGTTTTGAGTGTCTATTTCCTAAAGTTGATCAGAATCACCGTTGTCTTAACAGCGCAATGATAGGTCCAGTTGCAGGATTTGTTACTAGTTTTGCTTGTATGAAAATTATATTTGCCCTTGCAAAAATTAAAACTCAACTGAAAAGTGAAATCAATTTGATAGACCTTTTGACTTCGGACATAAACAAACTACAATTAACAAATAAAGATTGTCCTCATTAATATGAATACATTTACACCTCAATCTAGTTATAGTTACGAAGAAATAATTGAATGTGGTAAAGGAAATTTATTTGGAAAGGGAAATGCCCAACTACCATCACCTCCTATGCTTATGTTTGATCGCATCACTAATGTCAATAAAGATGGCGGGGTACATGGGAAAGGAGAAATAACTGCTGAACTAGATATAAATGAGGATTTATGGTTCTTTAAATGTCATTTCTTGGGTGATCCAATTATGCCCGGATGTTTGGGTCTTGACGCTTTATGGCAAATGTTGGGTTTTTATCTAGGTTGGCTTGGGTATCCAGGGAAAGGTCGTGCTTTGGGTGTTGGGGAAATAAAATTTGTTGAAGAAATTAAACCGGACAAAGAATTAATAAAATATAAAGTTAGTTTAAAAAAATCTTTAAATAAAAAAGGGTTGTCAATTGGGTATGGAGATGGGCAGATAATTCACAAAGAAAAAATAATTTACCATGCTAATGATTTAAGAGTGGGTTTATTCAATGAGTGATAAAAGAGTTGTCGTTACTGGGTACGGTATTGTTTCTTGTATAGGAGATAATAAAAAAGAAGTTTTACAGAGCTTAAGAGATGTGAGATCTGGGATTAGTCATTGCAAGGAATATGAAGAACTTGGAATGAGAAGTCATGTACATGGAAAACCTAAAATAAATATTGAAGAAAATGTAGATCGAAAAATTTTGCGTTTTATGGGGGAAGGCGCAGCATACAATTATATTGCAATGAAAGAGGCAATTGAACATTCAGGTCTTGATGAGGAACTTATATCTAATGTTAATACCGGGTTAGTGATGGGGTCAGGTGGGCCTTCAACGTATCAATTGCAACAAGCATTTGATATAGCGAGAGAAAAAGGTGTTAAAAAAATTGGACCTTATATGGTTACTAGAACAATGGCATCAGGAAATTCTGCTACTTTAGCAACTCCTTTTAAAATTAAAGGTGTAAATTACTCCATTAGTTCAGCTTGTTCGACAAGTTTGCACTGCATTGGCAATGCTTATGATCTTATTAGACATGGGCAACAAGAGATTGTATTTGCTGGTGGTGGCGAAGAAACACATTGGACAATGTCAATTTTATTTGATGCTATGGGTGCTTTATCAAGTAAATATAATGAAACACCTGAGGTTGCTTCTCGAGCTTACGACTCTTCAAGAGATGGGTTTGTCATTGGGGGAGGTGCAGGTGTTTTAGTAATTGAGAGTCTTGATAGTGCAAAAGCAAGAGGGGCCAATATTGTTGCAGAAATTCAAGGCTTCGGTCAGACTTCAGATGGATATGACATGGTTCAACCCTCTGGAGAAGGGGCAGTAAGGTGTATGCAGATGGCAACACAGGGTAGACCTGTTGATTATATCAACGCTCATGGAACATCAACACCTGTCGGGGATATGATTGAATTGCAAGGTATAAAAGAGGTTTTTGGAGATAAAATTCCTCCAACTAGCTCTACAAAGTCACTAACGGGTCATTCACTAGGAGCAACTGGTGTACAAGAAGCCGTTTACTCACTTTTAATGATGGAAAACGATTTTATGGTTGAGTCTGCCAATATTACAAACTTAGATGAAAAGGCTGAAGGAATGAACATTCTCTTAGAGAGTAAAAATGATATCAAAATCAATTCTATACTTTCAAATAGTTTTGGTTTCGGTGGAACGAATGCGTCTATCTATCTAACTAGCTTTAATGAGTAAAATTTTAGAGGGCAAAAAAGGATTGATAGTTGGTATAGCCAATGATCATTCGATTGCATGGGGTATTGCAAGGTCCTTGAGCGATGAAGGTGCGAGTATATATTTGACATATCAAAATGACTCAATAAAAAAAAGAGTTGAGCCCCTTTCTGAAAAAATTAATTGCTTAGGAATTATGCCTTGTGACGTCTCTGACACATCTTCACTTGAAAATGTATGTAATGGAATTGAGGGAAATATTGACTTTTTTGTTCACGCAGTTGCCTATTCAGATAAAAATGAGCTATCAGGTAAATATTTAAATACCACTAGAGAAAATTTTCTTAAAACACTGCATATTTCTGCATACTCATTGACTGAAATGGTGAGGATGCTTTCGCCAAAAATGAATGATGGTGCATCAATCATGGCCCTTACTTATTATGGGTCCACGAGATATATGCAAAGTTATAATGTAATGGGTGTTGCAAAGGCCGCATTGGAAACATCTATAAAATATCTTGCTGTTGATATGGGTGACAGAGGAATTAGAATTAATGCAATTTCAGCTGGACCAATGAGAACTTTAGCAGGTGCAGTTATAAACAAATCAAGAAAGATTTATAATTATACTATTGAAAATTCTCCTATAAAAAAACCACTATCATTGGAAGATATTGGGAAATCATCAGTTTATCTTATGAGTGACCTTTCAAAAGGGGTTACGGGCGAAATACTTTATGTAGACAATGGTTACAACAATGTAGGAATGAGCATCCAAGATTTATAGAAAAATATTTATCATATGCTAGATTAACTAAATGAGAAAAAAAATACTTTTAATACCTTTGGCATTAATTTTGTTCCAAAGTCCTCTTTATGCTGAATTTTCTTTCACCTTTAAATGGGGCGACATACCAAAATGCACTACAGGTAATCCAAACAGAGTTAATAATCCCATATTTGAACTAAAAGGACTTCCCGATGGAGTTACAAAACTTACCTTTAGAATGATAGATAAAAACGTTCCATCATATAACCATGGTGGTGGTAAAATAAATAATTATGATGGTAGCTTAGTTATAGAACCGGGAGCGTTTAAATACAAAAGTCCATGTCCACCAAATGGTAAACATACATACGAATGGATTATAAAGGCTTATGAGGGTACCAAAAAAGTTGCAACTGCTAAATCTTCTCTAAAGTATCCTTAAATATTTTTGAATATTCAAGTCTGATAATTATTTGCTATTTTAATTTAAATATTTAAATTTAATTTTATGAAGTTCCTAAAAAAAATAGTTTTATTTTTGTTTTTAAGTAAATTTGCATTTGCTTTTCACGATGTTGAAGTTGCAAATGAAGATGTAGCAGCCTTAGGTGGATTGTGGACTCAAATATATGTGTATGAAGAGTATTGTGCTGATAATCAATATTACGAGGTAATATTAGACAGATTGCCGAACAGTCCCAGGTTTGAAAGATATTCTTCTGAATTAGAGCACTTAACAAACGACCAAGAACTTGCTTGGGAGAGAGGTGGGTTAGGAGCATCAGCTGTAATATCTGCTGGTGAGACTGATTGTGATACGATGGCTACAGTCATTTGGGAGTGGTTTGGAGAAAACTAAAATCTAATTCTAAAAAAAGTAGCACAAATTTTTCTAAAATCTGCGCTACTGATTATTTTTTAGACTTCTTTCATGCTGAGCTTTACTTTACCCGCACGATCTACGTCGAGCACTTTAACTTGAACTTCTTGTCCCTCTGATAAAACATCAGAGACATTCTCGACTCTTTTTTGTGAAATTTGTGAGACATGAAGTAATCCGTCTCTTGCACCCATAAAGTTTACAAAGGCTCCAAACTCAACAATTTTTACAACTTTGCCTGTGTAGACTTTTCCAACTTCAGGTTCTGCTACAATGTCTTCCACCATTTGTTTAGCTTTATTAATTGACTCTTCATTACTAGAAGCAATTTTTACTATTCCATCATCATTGACTTCTAGTTTTGCTCCAGAAACTTCGACTATATTTTTAATTACTTTACCGCCTGAGCCAATAACATCTTTTATTTTAGCTTTATCAATAGTGATAGAGATTACTTGAGGAGCATGCTTAGAAAATTTTGTTCGAGCTTCTGGTAATGCATCAGACATAACACCAATAATATGTTTTCTTCCACCAGATGCTTGGTTTAAGGCAATTTCCATAATCTCTTTAGTAATACTGGTAATCTTGATATCCATTTGAAGAGAAGTAATGCCATCCATAGTGCCAGCAACTTTAAAGTCCATGTCACCTAAGTGATCTTCATCACCTAAGATATCGCTAAGCACTACAAAGTCCTCGCCCTCTTTGATTAGACCCATTGCTATACCACCAATATGTTTTTTAATTGGCACACCCGCAGCCATCAAAGCAAGAGATGAGCCACATACTGTAGCCATAGAACTAGAACCATTGGACTCAGTTATCTCAGATACTAATCTTAGCGTGTATGGGAAGTCCTCTTTTTTTGGTAACATTGGATGAACTGCGCGCCATGCTAGTTTTCCATGACCAATTTCTCTTCTTCCAGTTGCACCTACTCTTCCTACTTCTCCTACAGAGTAAGGAGGGAAATTATAATGCAACATGAAATGTTGTTTGTGCATTGGATCTAGAGAGTCAATCATTTGCTCATCATCGCCCGTTCCTAGTGTGGTAACAACTAATGCTTGAGTTTCTCCACGAGTAAAGAGACTTGAACCATGAGCTCGAGGAAGAATGTCTAATTCACATGTAATTTGTCTTACTTCATCTAATTTTCTTCCATCAATACGGCTTTTATTTTTGATGATATCGCCTCGAACTACGTCTTTTTCTATATCTTTAATAATTGTTGTAGCAGCTAAAATCTGATCATCTTCAACATTATCGATAATAGAAGATCTGATCTCTGTCAGTTTTTGACTTCGCTCTTGCTTATCAACTAAACCGTATGCTTCACGAATAGGATCTGAAATTTTACTTTCAATGTCTTTTTGCAAACCTTCATAAAAATCAGGTAGGCTTGGGACTTCAAAATTCTTAATTTCTGTTTTGCTTGCAAAGTTTTGAATCTCTTTAATAAATGTCTGATAAAAATCATGTCCGAACATTACCGCCTCAAGCATAGTGCTCTCAGAGAGTTCTTGGGCTTCAGACTCAACCATTAAGACACCCTCTTCCGTTCCAGCTACAACAAGATCTAGTTCAGAGTTTTCCATATCTTGGATAGATGGATTTGCAACTAGCTTGCCATCTATATATCCAACTCTAGCGGAACCCAAAGTACCTGCCACAGGAAGACCTGAAATCGCTAATGCTGCGCCGGTTGCATACATTGCAATAATATCAGGATCAACAACGCTATCGTAAGATAGCACAGTTAATGTTACTTGAGTTTCATTTTTAAAGTTTTTGTGAAATAGAGGCCTAATAGGTCTATCAATTAAACGACTTGTTAATGTTTCTCTTTCAGTCGGTCTTGCCTCTCTTTTAAAAAAACCCCCCGGTATTTTACCTGAGGCATAATATTTTTCCTGATAGTTAACTGTTAATGGGAAAAAATCAATATCAGGTTTTTGTGTTTTTGCTGCACAGATATTAGCCATAACCATTGTTTCACCACAGGTTACAACCACAGATGCATCTGCTTGTTTTGCTATTCGATTTGTTTCTAGTGTAATTTGTTGGTTACCCAACTTAAATTTATGTTCTATTTTCATCTTCCTCTTTCTTTATAGCTAATTAAAAATTATTTTTTTCTTAGCTTTAGTTTATCTGCTACTTCTGTGTACTTTCCTACATTCCTCTTCTTTAAATACGCCATCAATCTATTTCTTTTACCAACCATCATCAGCAGACCTCTTCGAGAATGAAAATCTTTCTTATGGATTTTGATATGTTCTGTTAACAGATTAATTTTTTTTGTGAGAAAAAAAATTTGGGACTCTGGCGAACCAGTGTCATTATCAGCACGAGCTATATCGTTTATTTGTATTTCCGACATCAATACTCCTTTCAAAGTAAACATCATCTGACCAGGATGTCGCCCAGTTCAAATGGTAATCAGATTGGTATGTAAATCATTTATACTTGAGAAATCAAGGATTTTTTCATAAGGAATAGCTTGATTTATATCAAAAGTCCCTATTTTCAATCTTTTAATCATACTTGCATAAGCTATATCACCTAGGGAATTTGCAAATTCTTCTGCGAATGCCCTCACATAAAACCCTGAATGGCAATTCAACTCAACTCTCATTTTTGAGCTATTAGAAGATAGAATTTTTAAACTTTGAACTGATACTTTTTTATAACGATCTTCTAAAGCTTTATTATCTCTAGCAAGTTCATAAAAATTTTTACCATTTAATTTATGCGCAGAAAAGTCTGGTATTTTTTGTTGATATGTTCCTATGAACTTTTTTAAATGTAAAACTCTTTCGTTTATATTATGCGAGGACGACTCCATTTTAAAGAATCTACCCTCTGAGTCTAATGTATTTGTTGAGGCACCAAATCGTATCTCAACCTCATAACTTTTTTTTTCTTGATGTATATTTGGTATTTTCTTCGTAGCTTTATTAATACCTACTAATAATAAACCAGAAGCTAAAGGGTCTAGAGTTCCAGCAAAGCCAATTTTTTTAAAGGAATAACGAAATTTTAATTTTCTAATAACTCCAAATGATTCTATGCCCTGTGGTTTATTTATTAGTAACCATCCATCACTGAGAAAGTTTTCTTTTGCCAAGATCTATAATTTATCTAAAAGTGATTGTACTTTTAAAGACTCTTGAAAAGATTCATCAAAAATTAAAGATATTTTTGGAGTATATTTACTTGTAAGAGTTCTTGCTATTAAACTTTGTATTTCTCTCAGATAAAGTTTATTAAATTCCTTAAAATCCTCCTCTGATATATTATGAATAAGATAAATTTTTGCAAATCTCAAATCTTTACTTACTTTTACTTCAGTAATTTCGAAACGAACGGTTGGAAATTTTAAAAGATAATCTTTTTGGGTTACGAGATATTCAGAGACGAGTCTTTTAATTGAAAGCTCAACTTTTTTGGTTCGAAAACTTGGCTTATTGTCCACACTATAATTCTTTTTGAACTTCCTTAGTTACGTAAAATTCAATTTCATCTTTTTCCAAAATATCAGAGTAGTCTTTAAATGAAATACCACACTCGTAATTTTCTCTAACCTCTTTGACATCATCTTTAAATCGTTTAAGAGTACCAACTTCTCCTTCGTGTATGATTTTACCTTCTCTAACAAGCCTGATTTTAGCAGAATTTTGGACTATTCCGTCAGTAACAAAGCAGCCTGCAATTGTACCAAACTTTGAGGATTTGAAAGTATCACGAACCTCAGCATGGCCAATAATTTCCTCTTTAGTGTCTGGGGTGAGGAGACCAGAGAGCATTTTTTCATATCGTCAATTAATTCATAAATAATTGAATAATATCGTATATCTACTTTATCACGTTTTGCGATTGTTCGGGCTTGTGGGATAGCTCTGATGTTAAAACCAATTACTAGCCCTTGTGCAGAACTCGCTAAACTCACATCACTTTCATTAATTGCACCAATAGCGTTATGGACAACATTTATTTTAACTTCTTCATTACCTACTTTTTCTAGTGAGGAAACTATTGCTTCAAGAGATCCTTGAACATCTGCTTTGACAATGATTGGAAGTTTTTTAATATCTCCCTTTGATACATTAGCCATCATTTCCTCTAGTGATGATTTTTTAACTGCTTCAGTATTTTCTAATTTTTTTTGTTCTTTTACTTTTTCTGTAATATCTTTTGCAATATCCTCATTTGGCATAACATAAACTGTATCGCCTGCTTGTGGCACTGAGTCAAAACCCAACACTTCAATAGGCATGCCTGGGCTAGCTGATTTAATTCTGCTACCATTTTCATCAAGTAAAGCTCTAACTCTTCCATAAGATGAACCACATGTAAAATGATCACCTTCTTTAAAGGTTCCATTTTTTACTATCACAGTTGCAACAGGTCCTTTTCCCGTTTCAATTTTGGACTCAACTACAATTGCCTCAGCGAGTTTGTTATGTTCGACATTAAGATCTAGGATTTCTACTTGTAATAAAATGTTATCTAATAATTTTTCTAGATTTGTTTTTTTAATTGCAGATATTTCAGTTTCTAATACATCTCCGCTGTAGCTTTCTACAACAACCTCGTGAGTTAACAAATCATTTCTAACAATACTTGGGTCAACATCTGGTAAGTCCATTTTATTAATTGCGAGAACAATAGGAACTTTTGCTGCTTTAGCATGTGAAATCGCTTCAATTGTTTGAGGTTTAACACTATCGTTAGCAGCAACTACTAATACAACAAGATCTGTTAAATTGGCTCCCCTAGAGCGAATATTTGAGAAGGCTGCGTGACCAGGTGTATCTAAAAAAGTAATAGGATTGTTTTTATGTTGAATTTGATACGCACCAATATGTTGAGTAATTCCACCAGACTCTTTTGAAGTTACGTTTGTATTTCTTAGTGCATCCAACAAAGATGTTTTACCGTGATCAACATGGCCCATTACAGTTACAATTGGAGGCCTAGGTGAAATTTTGGATATTTTTGTTTTTTGATGATTTGCGATTTCATCTTTCAAACTGATCGCCTCTTCTCTTTTCGGTGTATGTCCTAATTCTGTAACTATAAGTTCAGCTGTATCTCCATCTATATATTGATTAGCCGTAGCCATAATTCCACTTTTCATAAGAGCTTTTACAACATCACCTGTTTTTTCGGACATTCTACTTGCTAATTCCTGGACAGAAATTTTTACAGGTATGTCAACCTCACGAACAATTTTTTGAGAGCTAGTTAAATTTGGTTTAAATTTTGTTTTTTGTTTTTCTCTATTTCTTTTTGTTTTTGCAAGACTAGGCATTTTTTCATAGTCTGGTTCTTCATCTAAGAGATTGTTAACTGAAATAGAGGAAAGTTTTTTTTGAAATGCTGTTGTATTGAGAGTTAGTTTTTTTCTGGGAGGTGCGGATGTTGTAGATGTAGGTGTGGTAGGTTTAGCCGAAGATGTATTTGTGTTCTTTGTCTCTTTTGTCATTCAAAATTAGCTATTAAGATAAATCTCCCTAGCATCCATTATAATTTTTTCTGCAACAGATTTTTCAACTCTTTTTTGTAGTATGCCGTCTCTGCCCACTAATTCATCAGTAGCTAAATCTGCGAGGTCTTGACGTGAAAAGATATTGTTCTCAATCAATGTAGCTAAAATTTTATTATCAAACTCTGAAATTCCTTTTACATAATCATCTAGTTTTGAAGATTGAATTAATTTCTCAAGTTCTGCCTTCTCGTTTTCCATATACTGCGTTGCACGAGCATATATCTCGGCGGCAAGTTCATTATCAAATCCTTCAATTTTTTCTATGTCTTGGATTGAAGCGTTGGCAATTTTTTCAATACTTGTATATCCCTCGACCGCCAATAATTGTGCGATCATATCTTCGAGATCAAGTTTTTCAGCGAAAAGAGAGGTGATTTTTTTAAATTCCTCTTGTCTTCTCTCTGCATCTTCCTTTTCAGTTAGTATGTCAATTTCAAGATTGGTAAGTATTGAAGCTAATTTTACATTTTGACCTCTTCTACCTATAGCAATACTTAACTGATCCTCAGGTAAGACTATCTCTACTCTATTTGAGTCTTCAAATTCATTAACCTTTGCAACTTGTGCGGGCGCAATGGCATTTTGAACATACATCGACTTTAGCTCTGACCAATTTACGATATCAATTTTTTCACCTTGTAATTCATTAACAATAGCCTGAACTCTTGAACCTCTCATACCTACGCACGCACCAACTGGATCGATGGACTTATCGTTCGCACGAACTGTAATCTTTCCTCTACTACCAGGATCTCTTGCAACAGATAAAATTTCTATTTGACCCTCATATATTTCAGGTACTTCCTGTTCAAATAATTTTGCCATAAACTGAGGGTGAGTTCTTGAAAGAAAAATTTGATGTCCTTTGGCCTCTTCTTTTATATCAAAAAAGTAAGCTCTAATACGATCACCATTTTTAAAATTCTCTCTTGGAATGAGTTCATCTTTTCTTAAAAATCCCTCAGCTTTACCAAGATCAACAATAATATTTCCAAACTCAATTCTTTTTACAATACCCGACAAAACTTCTCCGACACGATCTTTAAAATCGTTAAACTGTCTTCTTTTTTCTGCTTCTCTAACTCTGGAGTAAATAACTTGCCTTGCCATATTGGCTGTAACTCTTCCGAAGTTTACGGATGGTAAAGGAATTGTTATTTGTTTTCCAATTTCAGTATCAGCATCATATTTTTTAGCATGATCTAATAAAATTTGATTTGCCTGCAAAACAGGATCAATTTTTTCAACCACATCTTTAATATGAGATAAACTTATATTTCCTGTGAGACGGTCAATAGATGCTTTAATGTTATTGTCCATTCCATATTTTGATTTTCCAATAATTTCAAAAGACTCCTCGAGAGCCTCCATTACTATATCCATTTCGATGCCCTTCTCTTGTGAGACGACTTCGGCAACTTTTAATATTTCTGTGTTATTTAGCATTATCTTTTCTAGTTAAAAAAAAAGGCGGGATAACCCACCTCCTCATCGTTGGTTAATAATTTTTAAGAACGCTAAAATAGAATAATTTATGATTTTTGTCTAAGGCTTTTTTCTCAAATTTGGTGTGCAAAGCGTTGGAATCACTATATTTCCAACATTTAGGGCTAATATCTGGCATGGTGTATTTGAACTTTTTCATCAAAGCTAAAGCTTCAATAAAATAGTCACCGTGATCAGTAGCAAAACAAATAACTCCTTTTTTTTTTAATTTTTTTGTGAGTTCTTTTACAAGTGTTTGGTTAACAGTTCTTCTTTTTTTATGCTTATTTTTGGGCCACGGATCTGGAAAGTATATTCTTATTTCCTGAAGATAATTGTTTGGTATGAATGGTAAAAGATCTTGAATATTTAAATGAAAGACTTGAAGATTTTTCAAATTATCATCAACAGAGTTTCTGATAGCTCTTAAAACTCCATCAGCAAAAATATCACAACCAATAAAGTTTATTTTTGAATATAGTTTTGCATCTTCACTGATTTTTTCTCCATCACCAATTCCAATTTCTAAAATTCTTGGTGTTTTGATTTTATTAAATAATATTTTATTTGGTTCTTTAAGAAATTTTGAGTATTGCTCAAGTCTTACAAATGACTTTCCTTTTTTTCTACCAAAGTATTTATTTTTTGATTCGAACATACAAAAAACTAAGTAGAAATATTAAAAAAATCAAAAGACTTACTGAAAATAAAGTTGATGAACAATTTGGTTTATATTTATTAATTGGATATTGATAATAAAGATAACCTTTTTTGTTTGTTGGAATAGTCTCAATAATTTTGCCCGAGTAATCAACAACAGATGTAATACCTGAAGGAGTTGATCTTATGAGGGGTTTTTGGAATTCAACACTCCTTAGAAGAGAGTTAGCCAGATGCTGATGTGGTCCGTACCATTTACCGAACCAAGAGTCATTTGAAATTTGTATCACCATATCTGCATTACAAACCTCAGTATTAATTGATTTATAATTAAAAATAGACTCAAAACAAATCATTGGAACAGCGTTTATATTTTTAGGTAATTTTAAGATTTTTTGATTAATTCCAGGAGTGTAGTTCATTCCTAAATTTAAAAACTTGCTTACAAAAGGTTTTACAAAGGGAATGTATTCTCCAAATAAAACCAACTTTTGTTTATCATAAAAATCAATAATCTTTCCTTGATGATCGATGATATATAGACGATTAAATAATTGGTTTTCCTCGATAGCACTCGACCCAACTATTATTTTTTGATCCTCATTAATTAAAGAGGATAATCTACTAAGAAGTCCGTCCCTGTTATTCAAATCAATTGGTAATGAGCCTTCAGGCCAAATAATTAAATCTGCTTTTGGAGTATTGGTAAGAGCTTCTAGGGTTAATTTTTCATATATTTCAAGGTTTCTTAGAACGTCAAATTCTACTAATGACTCATAAAGATTAGGTTGAATTAAAAGAATGTTCAGAGTTTCATTGTTTGTTTTTCTCTCAGTATTATTTTCAAAAAAACCAAATACATAAATTAAAACAAGCACTGATGATAAACTAAAAGTTACAACTTTATTTTTGCAATAAAGAAAATGAATAATTAAACCCACAATCAAATGGATAACTAATCCCAAACCATAAACGCCTAAAAATGGTAGTGACTTTAAGATCCAAATATTTTTGTAATATATAATTGCACTAGGATTCCAAGGGAAGCCTCCAAAAATAAATTCCTTTAGTATTTCTACTATAGATAAACCTAGTGGTAATAAGAAAATCTGTAATAATTTTTTTTTAAATGTAACTAAAATGAGAATTGTTGCTGAATAATGTAGGAATGCAATAAATATAGAGAGTACACCAACTAAAATAATACCTAAGAATAAATACCCAAAACCTCCTGAATAAAAGGACTGAGTAATCCAGCTTAATGTAATTATTTGAGTAAATAAGAAAAAATAAAATATGTTTTTTTTTGAAAAATTATTATTAGTTAGAATATTATAAAAAATAATTGAAAATGATAAGTAATAGAAAACAGATACTCCAAATGGAGGAAGAGAAAATACATAAACAATAGAAAAAATAATTATTAAGCTTATTGGCCTAGAGAAATATGGCAGTAGATTATTGAGATTTGACACCACTAACCACAACTTCAAGAATTTTTCTTGTTGATACCTTGTGAATGGTGAAAGATAATTTTTTATTTATAGTAAATTTTTCTTTTTTCTTTGGTATACGACCAGCTATATTAAATATGATACCGCCTATAGTTCCCACATCCTCTTTTAAATCATCTGGGATATTGACATCAAATTCTCTTTCAAAATCATCAACAAGCATTGCGGCATCCATAATTATATTATTGTTTTTTTGTCGAAACATTGGTGCTTCATCCTTATCGTGTTCGTCTTCAATCTCACCTACTATTTCTTCCACTAAGTCTTCAATGGTAACTAAACCAGTAACACTATTAAATTCATCCATAACAATCGCCAAATGGATATTTTGTTTTTTCATTTTTTGAAGAAGATTAAAAACAGGTGTAGCAGAGGGAATATAAATGACCTCTCTTAACAAACTCTTAATATTGAAGGACTTATTATTGATTTTCTTGAATAAATCCTTGATATGAACCATTCCCAAGCAATGTTCTAAGTCCTTTTTTACGACTGGCATTCTTGAGTGAGCTTCTTTATTGATAATTTTAATGATGTTTTCTTTATCAATATTTTGATCAATAAAAATTATTTCACCTCTTGGAACCATTACGTCATCAACAGTTTTTTTGTGAACCTTTAAAAGATTATTAAAGATTTTTTTTTCTTCATTCTTGGCAATCCCTGAACTATCTGAAGTCGCTGAGATAAGATCAATAATATCTTTTTTAAAATTCTCGTCTTGAATAAGCTCTTTGACTAATTTTATGGCTAAATTTTTTTTAATTTTCATGTACTTTTTTTAAACCTAATAATTTCATCAGTGTGTTTTCTAAAAATCTCATATTACTTCTCGATTGTTTATCATAGTGATGATAACCAAATAAATGATGTAATCCATGACTCACTAGCATAAAAAAGTTTTGTTCGTTAATTTTTTTATTGCGATTTAAAATATAACTATCTGCAATAGCAATATCACCAGAAAAGTCTCCATCGGGGAAAGATAACACATCTGTGATTTTATTTTTATTTTTAAATTTTTTGTTCATGCTTTTAATTTCTTCATTAGAAACTATTTTTATTGTCAGTTGTGTTTGATGATCAGCTTGGTGGATTGTTTGAAAATATTCTGACAACTTTTTTAGCTTTTCCTTGGAGGATTTTAGAAATTGCTCTAAATTCTTATCTCCAATTATCTCAATCACAAATTTTTTATTACTAATCCTCAAAATTACTTATCGTAAGCATTAATTATTTTTTCTACTAATGTATGTCTGCATACATCACTACTATTTAAATGAACAAACCCGATGTCTTTAACTTTTTCTAATTTTTCCATTGCATCCTGCATTCCACTTTTTGCATTATCGGGTAAATCTTTTTGACTTAAATCTCCAGTGATAACCATTTTTGAGTTTTGTCCTAGCCTAGTTAAGAACATTTTCATCTGTGTTGATAAAGTGTTTTGTGCTTCGTCTAAAATGATAAAGGATTTATTTAAAGTTCTTCCTCTCATAAAGGCAAGAGGAGCTATTTCTATTAGATTATTTACCATTTTTCGATCAATTTCTTCACCTGGCATCATCTCATACAAGGCATCGTAGAGTGGTCGTAAATAGGGGTCAATTTTCTCTTTCATATCTCCAGGTAAAAAGCCTAATCGTTCACCCGCCTCAACTGCTGGTCTTGATAATATTAATCGATTAATTTTTCCTTCTACAAAAAGACTAACTGCGTATGCAACAGCTAAGTAAGTTTTTCCTGTTCCCGCTGGACCAACAGCAAAAACGACATCTTTTGATCTCATTTCTTTTAAAAAGAGCTCTTGGTTTTTGGTCTTGGGATAAATTGTTTTTAATTTTGTATTAATTTGGAATTTCTGATCTTGTTCGATTTGTTCTTTTATATATGTAGGTTTTGCTAAATCAATATTGTTTTCTATTTCTTCTGCAGAAATATCATTGTTTTTTAATTTTTGATATAAGCCTTGAATAATAAAGTAGGCTTTTTCAACTGGATCTCTATTACCTTTTATAGATAAAAGGTTGCCTCTTGTGTATAGCTTTACTTTAAATTTATTCTCTAGGACCTTTAAATTTTTATCGTGGTAACCAAATAGGCTTGATAGAAATTGATTATCCTCAAACTCAAGTTGTTTTTGGTGGGAAGAAATATTTACAGGACTCAACTAAATTTTTTCTCCTAATAATGAGTGTGTTAAAACCTCTTTGATTTGCACAGGAATTATTTGACCTATTATTTCTTTATCACCCTGCAGGGCTACACTTTGATTAAATTGTGACTTGCCTTTGATTTGTCCTGTGTGTTTACCAGCACCATCAATTAATACTTGCACCGTCTTTTTTACAAATTGGTTGTTGTATTCAATTTGTTGTTCATTGAGTAAATCTTGTGTTATCTTTAATCGCTCATTGAGAATTACTTGATCTATTTCTTCACGATCAGCCGCAGGCGTACCTGGTCTTGGGCTGTACTTAAAAGAGTAAGAATTCATGTATTTAACTCTTTCAATTAGATCGATTGTGTCTTCAAAATCTTTGTCTGTTTCTCCAGGAAAACCAATAATAAAGTCCGAGGAAAGTGCTATATCGGGTTTTACTTTTCTGACCTTTTCGATGATTTCAAAATAATAATCCCTAGTATGTTTTCTATTCATTAATTTTAAAACTTTGTCAGAACCTGATTGAACAGGAAGATGAAGATAGGGCATAAGTTTTGAGTTTTCACCATGAAGGGAAATTAGGTCATCAGTCATATTCACAGGGTGACTTGTAGAATAGGTAATTCTTTCAACTCCATCTATACAACTAATACTGTTAATAAGAGATGCTAGATTATTTGATTGACCTTGGGTGTCTAGACCATGATAGGCGTTAACATTTTGACCTAAAAGTGTGAATTCCACCACCCCCTGATCAATTAAAGATTTAACCTCATCAGAGATTTCCTTAACTGTTCTTGAATATTCTGACCCTCTTGTATAAGGAACAACGCAGAAATGACAAAACTTATCACAGCCTTCTTGGATAGTCACAAATGCAGATTTATTCGATGTGTTCGTTTTAATATGATTGAGTGTGTCAAATTTTTCATTCACGTCAAATTCAGTGATAGAGGTTTTTGGTAAATTATTTTTATCTAAAAATTTATTTAATGACTGAATGGATTGTGGTCCGATCACTAAGTCCACGTAGGGTGCCCTTTTTTGAATTAATTCACCTTCAGCTTGAGCTACACAACCGGCAACAATAACTTTTTGGTCTTCTTTTCCTTTTTTATGAATTTTTCCTAAATCTGAAAATGTTTTTTCTGTTGCCTTTTCACGGATGTGGCAAGTATTTAAAACTACATAGTCTGCATTTTGAAAGTCATCTGTTTGATTAATATTATGCGATAGAAAAATATCTTTCATTTTATCAGAATCATAAACATTCATCTGACAACCAAATGTTCTAATATAAAATTTCTTATTTGATGGCATTAAGGGATTTTGCAAACAAAATTGCGTCTTGCGTATTTGGAGCGTTTATAGACTTACTCCGATAATAGTTTTTTCTTTCATTGTAGGCTTTATAGCCTAATTTTTCATAAAGTTTAATAGCAAATTTATTAATAGCACTCGCTTCCAGAAAGATTTTAAATGATTTTCCAGTACTTTTGAGTTGTTTTTCAAGCTCTTCTAAAATCATTCTTCCCAACCCTTGGTTTCTAAATTCAGGCAAAACAGCAATATGTAAAATTTCAAATTCACTGACCTTTTGATCTTGATATAAAAAATGTCCTATCAAAGCACCTTTGACGTTAGTTTGATCTAGAAGATAAATATTAAAACTTGTTTCTTTATTGAGGTGAAGCTCAATATCTTTTTCACTCCAATTAATCTCTAGTTGGTCTTTATGATTGATAATCCAATTTTTAGAATCAGATAGAGTATGTGTAAAGTTCAAGCCACAATATTATCATAAAAAACCTTGGAACACTCATACCAGTTAAATTTTTTTGTATATTCTTGACATTTTTTTCGATCGATAGTCAAACAATTCAAAACATTATCTTTTAAGTTATCACCAATAAAACCGTTGACCCCATTAACAATAATATCTTTAGGACCTGTTACATCATAAGCAGCGACTGGTGTGCCGGTTGCATTTGCCTCAGTTACCACATTTCCAAAGGTATCAGTCTTGCTAGGGAAAACCATTACATCTGAACTAGCATAGTAATTCACTAAATTCTGGCCAAACTGGTAACCAACAAATTTTATATCTGTATATTTTTTTTTTAGTTTATTTAACTGTGGTCCATCGCCAACGACAACTTTAGTACCTTCTAAATCTAAATCTAAAAAAGCTTGAATATTTTTTTCAGTAGCCACTCGACCGATATAAGAAAATATTGGTCCTGGGCCTAAGTCTAATTTTTGATAGTTGCCAAATTTTTGATGATCGACACCTCTTGACCAAACAACGGTATTTTTAAAATTCATATTAATTAATTCGGCCTGCATGGATGGGGTAGGAACAAGAACTTTTTTCGCTTTATTGTGAAAATGCTTTATGAAGAAATAAAAGAAACTTGCAGGTATTTTTATACGTTGTTGAATATACTCAGGGAAACGAGTATGAAATGAAGTTGTAAAAATAATTTTTTCTGAAAGACATATTTTTCTGGCCAAAAAACCTAGGGGGCCCTCTGTAGCAATGTGAATATGATCAGGATTGATCTGATCCATCATATTTTTCAATGTTTTTTTGCGAGTAATCACAACTTTAATCTCATTATACGAAGGAAGGCCAATGCGAACTTTAAATAACTCAGGGTGTATTACCTCTACCTGCATACCCATTTTTTCCAATTCCGGTATGGTATTCAGATAAGAACGGACGACGCCGTTTACCTGAGGTTTCCATGCATCTGTTACTAATAATAATTTCAAGCTGCAGATACCTTATTAAGAGTTTGTTTTTCTAAAGACTGGATTTTTTTTTCATTCCAAAAGACTAACTCCAAGTTGCCTTTAAAGTCCTCAACCATTGCGCTACAGCTATCTACCCAATCTCCTAGATTATGATATGTCTTATCACCAATTTTTTTTATTTCGGGATGGTGAATATGACCACAAACAATTCCATCACAATTATTTTTTTTTATTCTCTCAAGACATGCATTTTCAAAATTTTCAATATATCGTTGAGCATCTTTTACTCGTGTTTTTAAATATCCTGATAAAGACCAATACGAAAGACCAAGTTTTCTTCGACAGAAATTTAAAATATTATTAAACCAAACAGAGTATTCATAAAGGACGGCACCTATCTTTGCTAACCATTTTGAATTTAGAACTATCCCATCAAATTCATGCCCATGCATTAAGAGAAGTCTTTTATTGTTCGCTGTTGTATGAATTCTATTTTTTCGAACTTTAATGTTTGCAAATGAAAAACCACAATAATCTGAAAAAACTTCATCATGGTTTCCAGGTATATAATAGACTTTGGTACCTGAGCGTGCTTTTCGTAAAACTTTTTGTATGAAAGTATTAAAATCAGGATTCCAAAACCAATTTTTTTTTAGACGCCATCCGTCTATAATATCTCCAAGTAAATAAAGATGATCACAATCATTATATTTTAAAAAGTGTAAGAGCTCCTTTACTTTTGAAGCACGTATGCCAATATGAATGTCTGAAATGAATATGGATCGATGTTTTTTGATTTGCATAGAATCTAAAAATAGATATATCTACAATTGATAATATTGAGGATTGTTAAATTTTTATTAAATGGTCTCTTCACAAAAGCTTTATATTAGAAAAAATTCTAAAATTCATGCATCTGGTCTTTTTGCAAAAGCTGATATCTGTGCTGGCACTAGAATCATTGAATATCGCGGGTTAAAGATAACTAAAGCTCAATCCGATAAGATTGCTGATGTTCACATAGAGGCAAACAAAAAGGCTAAAACAGTCGGATCTGTTTACATTTTTACACTGAATCAAAAATACGACATCAATGGAAAAGTAACATGGAATTTAGCAAAATATATTAATCATTCCTGCAACCCTAATTGTGAAACTGATATCATCAAAGGAAAAATATGGATTAGCGCAATTAAAGATATTAAGAAAGGCGAGGAGCTGTCCTACGACTATGGATATGACATGTTTTGTTTCGAGGATCACCCGTGTCGATGTGGGTCTCAAAACTGTATTGGATATATTGTTCGAAGCAATCTTAGATGGAGAGTTAAAAAAAGGTTAATTGAAAATAAAAAGTCAAGATTTAACAAAAACTTCACATAAGTAGTTAAACTTCAGATATGGATTTTAAAAATAAAAATATAGTAGATGCTTTTTGGTGTTCAATTGAAGGCCTAAAAATTCTCCTTCAAGAAAAAGCAGCAAGAAGAGAGCTATTATTGTTTCCCTTGTCTGCTCTATACATCGTAATTTTTCAACCGGCTCTTTTGTTCATACTTTGGCTGATAATTTTACCTTTGCTCATACTTAGTATTGAGGCTCTAAACACTGCAATAGAATATACCTGTGATAAAATTACTATGGATAAGTCAAACAAAATAAAGAAAGCTAAAGATTTGGGCTCTGCTGCAATTTTTTTATCTCTAACAGCCTATGGAATAGTTTTAATCTTAGGTTTATTTAATTAATTTGGGAAGATTGACATGATTTTTCTACAAGTAGAGGAGGTCTAGGTTTCAATCACAGGGGAAATGCCAATCTTCCACCTAATAAAATAATCATTTATATTAAATTAAAGTTAAATTTAGATTAAATTTCCAATTTCTTTTATTTGATCGATATTTAATGAGTTGTTTTGCTTATAATTTTGAACTAGTGCAAGACATCTTTTTTTAAGAACATTGAATACTTTTAAAAATTCTATCTCAGCTTCCTCTTCAGTGCCTTTAAATTTTGCAGGATCAGCTACGCCCCAATGTGCCTTTAATGTATTTTTGAGGTACAGGGGGCAAGTTTCTCCAGCTGCGTTATCACACACAGTAATAACCAAATCAAAATTAATATCTGAAAAATCATCCCATGATTGACTTTTAAAATTGTCTAGGAAAATTTTATTTTTTTCTAATGTTTTGATGCTTAATGGATGCACATATCCTGCAGGGTGGCTTCCTGCGCTATAAGCATTAAAAAAGTCTTTACCATAATGGTTTAAAAGCCCCTCTGTCATAATTGATCGACAAGAGTTACCTGTACAAAGTACAAGAATTTTAATCATTTTAATTTTCTGAGTCGATAGAGTAGCCAGCGGATCTAACTGTTCGAATGAAATCTCTTTCTCCTGTTAAATTCAGCTCTTTTCTGAGTCTTCTTATGTGAACATCAACTGTTCTGGGTTCAACGTAAGCGTCATTTAACCAAACATTATCCAATAGTTGCTGCCTAGAATAGACTCTACCTTTATTTTCAATAAAAAATTTTAAAAGATTAAATTCAGTCGGTCCTAAATTTAACTTTCTCTCACCCCTTGTTACCCTTCTGTTGGTAAGATTAATGTTAATATCATGAAACTTGAGTGAGTCGTTCTCTTCTCTTGATTTTGTTCTTTTAAGTAATGATTTAATTCTAGCGAGAATCTCACTTGGAAGAAAAGGTTTGGTTACATAATCCTCTACACCTAATTCAAAACCTCTAATTTTATCATCCTCTTGACCTTTAGCTGTTAACATTATAATTGGAATTTTTTTTAAATTATCTTTTCTTTTAATTCTCTTTAAAACTTCAATGCCCGATATATTTGGCAGCATCCAATCTAATAAAATTAAGTCAGGCAGCCAATGTTCGATCTCTTGAATAGCAGACTCTCCATCATATGAAAATTTTATTTGGTAGTTTTGTTTTTCTAAATGAAATCTAATTAATTCAGAGATTGGTTTTTCATCTTCAACAATTAAAATTTTATCTGTCATTCAAAATCAGATTTTTTTAAATCAATATAATGACCTGTGATGTTAAAAATGACCTCTTCAGCTATGTTGGTGGCATGATCCCCTATTCTTTCTAAGGACTTTGCAATTAAAATTGGCCTAGTGCCCTCATCAACAACACTTGTTTCCTTATTATGCATTCTTTCAATTAAATTTTTAAGTAAAGACTTATACTCTTTATCTATTTCTGCATCTTGATTCCATGATGTTTTAGCTTTTAATTCGTCTTTTTTAAAAAAACTATCTAGAACTTGATTTACCATGGACTGAACATTTCTACCCAAGCTGTACATTTGTTCTATTAATTCGTCATCGAAGGTAGAGGATATTGAAGTTGCTCTTTTTGCTAAATTTCTTGAGTGATCCCCCATCCTTTCTAGCTCTTTTGATACCTTTAATGCTGTAAAAACAAGTCTTAGATCACTTGCCACCGGTCTATGTAAGGTCATAATTTCAAAACTTAAATCTCTTACGTCCCTCTCGGCCACATCTACTTGTTCGTCAAGATTTTGGATTAGTTGAGCATCTTGAGAATCTTTTGTTTTGATTACATTTACAGCAATTTCAATCTGTTTTTCAACTATCTCACTCATTTTGATAAGATCATCTTGCAATTGTTTAAGTTTTTGCTCAAAGTTTTTATCTGTATGTGTATTTTCCATTCTATCCAAACCTTCCTGTTATATAATCATTTGTTTGTTCTTTATCTGGTTTTGTAAAAATTTTACTTGTATCACCATGTTCAATTAACTTTCCTAAGTGAAAAAATGCAGTTCTTTGAGAGATACGAGAAGCTTGTGACATAGAGTGTGTAACAATAATAATAGTATATTTTTCTTTCAATTCATTGATTAATTCTTCTATTCTAGCAGTTGCAATTGGATCTAAAGCTGAGCATGGTTCATCCATCAAAATGATTTCAGGCCTAATGGCAATGGCTCGAGCGATACAAAGTCTTTGTTGCTGTCCTCCAGACAAACCTGTGGCTATGTCATCCATTCTATCTTTTACTTCTTCATATAAACCTGCTCGATTTAAGGACTCCATTACTATATCGTTCAACTCACTTTGGGTTGATGCTAGCCCATGAATTTTAGGTCCATAGGCGACATTTTCAAAAATTGATTTTGGAAAAGGGTTTGGTTTTTGAAAAACCATTCCGATCTTTTCTCTAAGCGTTTCAACTTGAATGCTATCTCCATAAATATCTGTAACTCCGTTTAATAGGAATTCACCTTGAACTTTACATGATTCAATAACGTCATTCATCCTGTTCAAGCACCTAAGAAAAGTGGATTTACCACAGCCTGAGGGACCAATTAGTGAGGTCACATCATTTTTAGTAAAATTTATAGTAACATCATCAATGGCCATTTTATTTCCATAATGAACGGAAACATTTTTTGTTTTTATTGCAAAGGAATTTACCTGCTCTACCATTTTACCTCTAATCTTCTTCTTATTACTACTGCAGCTGTATTCATTATAATCAAAAATAGAAGCAATAACATTATACCTGCAGATGTTTTCTCTAAAAATCCTCTTTCTGCACTCTCCGACCAGAGGTAAATTTGAGAGGGAAGTCCTGTAGCAGGATCGAGGGGTCCACCAGGTATTTCCATAACAAACGCAACCATACCTATCATCAATAAAGGTGCTGTTTCACCCAATGCCTGTGCCATTCCAATAATAGTACCGGTGAGTGTTCCTGGTAATGATAATGGTATGACGTGATGAAAAACTGTTTGCATCTTAGTGGCCCCAACAGCCAAAGCTCCTTCTCTAATTGAAGGTGGTACCGATCGAAGTGATGCTCTTGAGGCAATAATTATTGTAGGTAAAGTCATAAATCCTAATACTAAACCACCAACTAATGGAACTTGATAAGGTAAACCAATTACTCCGATCAACATTCCTAAACCTAACAAGCCAAATACGATGGAAGGCACAGCGGCTAAGTTATTGATGTTTACTTCAATAATGTCAGTCACCTTTCCAGGTTTAACAAATTCCTCTAAGTAGACAGAGGCTAATAATCCTATTGGAAAAGCAAATGAAAAACAGATAATAAGAGCGTACAAAGATCCCATAACCGCTCCCCAAATACCTGCCGACTCTGGGTCTCTAGAGTCTCCCTTTGTAAAAAACCAAAAATTAAATACTGAGGAAACCTTTCCCTCTGAAGTAAGTTTATCTAAAACAGATAATTGATAATCATTTATTTTTCTTTGTGCCTCTGGCACATCCCTTGGATAATTTCCTTTTACAATTTGATCTAGGTCAGATGATGCCGTTATTTTCATTATTATCGATTGTCCAATTTTATCTGGGTTATCTAAAAGATAGTCTCTTAATTGGTAGTCAAATTTTCTTGTATACATTTCTCTTACTTTTATAAATTGTTCTTCATTTAATTTAGGGTGATTTTGTCTTACAACTTCATCGGCTAAAGCAACATAAGAGGCTCTGTATAATTCTTTTTCTAAAGAGTTTTGATTTACTTGGATAAAATCTGGATTAAAAAAAACATTTGCCTCAATTGTGGTTCTTACAAAAGCTCCACTTCCAGTAGAAAAAATTTTCCACATCAATATTAAAACAAAAAACATAGAAAGGGCCACTGCAAAAAGTCCA
Source organism: uncultured Alphaproteobacteria bacterium (assembly GCA_902523135.1). Classification (GTDB taxonomy): domain Bacteria; phylum Pseudomonadota; class Alphaproteobacteria; order HIMB59; family HIMB59; genus HIMB59. The sequence goes on along the minus strand of CABYYB010000001.1, from coordinate 373,218 downwards.
TATGCTTGAAATCTTTTTTCGGCAGATAGTCTTTTATTTAAACTATTCATATTTCTCTCTGTACTTTTTAACTATAGTTATGGCTAGTATATTAAGAAGTAATGTCATTAAAAATAAAGTTAAACCTAAAGCAAATGCAACTAGTGTTTTTGGATTATCAAACTCTACGTCTCCAATAAGACTTGTTACTATTTGTGTAGTTATAGTCGTTGCAGGCTCTAAAGGGTTAAATGTTAAGTTTGCTCTTAAGCTTGCTGCCATTACAACAATCATTGTTTCTCCTATGGCTCTTGACACCGCCAATAGGAAAGAGCCCATAATTCCAGCTAATGCTGCAGGCAATATAACTTTTTTAATAGTTTCAGATCTAGTTGCTCCCAATGCATAAGAACCATCTCTTAATGATTGTGGAACCGCTTTAATCACATCATCGCTCAATGATGATACAAATGGAATAATCATAACACCCATAGCTAAGCCAGCAGCTAAGGCGCTTTCTGCTGAGACAGGTAAACCAACACTTTCACCAACATCTTTTATAAAAGGAGCTAAAGAGAGCGCAGCAAAAAAACCATAAACCACTGTTGGAATACCAGCTAAAATTTCAATAATAGGTTTAGCTATATCTCTTACTCTTTTAGAGGCGTATTCTGCAAGATAAATTGCTGACATTAAACCAAGTGGAATAGCAACAATCATAGCTACAGTTGCAATTAAAAGCGTTCCCGTAAGTAATGGTATAAACCCAAATGCGTTTTCGAGATCATCTTTATCAAAGCCCTCAGAAGCATCAACAACAAATGCTCGGTTAGGATTCCAACCGGTACTAAAGAAAAAATCAACAGGGTTTACGTAACGGAAAAAATTTATTGCCTCAAAGACTAGAGATAAGAAAATTCCAATAGTTATTAGTATCGCAATGTAGGAACTTCCTTTGATGATATAAGTAATTATTTTTTCAACAATTGGTTGTGCGTTTAATTTCCCAGAAATCGACCTTGTGGCAAGAAACCCTAAAATGATAGGAAGAATTATAAATAGAGTAAGGTTTGACCAGCCATAAATTTTATCAAAGTTTGCTAAATTTTTAGCAGCAGTCAATTCGTTCTCACTTGCCATATTTAAAATTGATTTTTCACCATTGGTTAAATCGTCTAAAGGAAGGTTTACTATGACTGATAAATTATTAAGTTTATTAAGTATTAGGCCTAGCTTTCCATCACTCCAGGTAGAAATATCTGGAAAGAGAATGGGCGACATGACAAACATTTCTTGAAAATTTCCTTTAAATAACAGGAGCCCAAACCACATTAATAGTGCAGGAATCAATGCCATTAAGACTACATAGTACCCAAAATAATCAGGTTGAGAGGAAAGTTTAATGTTGCCGTTAAATTTTAAATTGAGAGCTCTTTTTTTGCCGATAAAGTAAAATAAATAAGAAATGATTACTAAGATTAAAAGAGCAAAGTAAATCATTAACTTAATTTATCGAGGGTTTTTATAAGGGCAAGTGTATACTTGCCCTTAAATAAATAGTATGTGAATAATTACTTGCAGAGTTTACCTGAGAAAGCGTAGCCGGCATCTTTCAAAGGATGTTTCTTGTCGGCACAGGCAACTACATCAAATGCAGCTAATGTATCTACATCTGATCTCGTTCTTGATAATAATTCAGAAACCATGGGAGCAGCACCAATTTTTGTAAGGTAACCGTTAGAGCCAATTGCTTCATCGGAAACCATCATTTGTGCAAATTCTTGAATACCTGGAACAACTCCAATGTGATCTTTCTTTAAGTAAATAAATAAGGGTCTCGCAACTGGATACTCATAAGCAGCAATTGATTCTTCACTGGGATCAACTCCCTCTAAAGATGCAGGTTGTAATTTATCACCATTATCTTTTAAATAAGAATATCCAAAGTAGCCAAAACGCTCTTTGTCCTCTACGAGTTTTTGGACGATAAGGGTATCATTCTCGCCCATCTCAATAATCCTTCCGTCTTCTCTGTAATCTGTACATCCATCATCTCCACCTGTGATATCTTCATATCCCATCGCAGCACAGCCTTTTTCCATTACATTACCGTCAAAAGCGTCCCTTGTACCAGATGTTGGGGGGGCTACCAGTACTTCTATTTTATATGCTGGTAAGCTTGGATTAATTTCATTCCATTTTGTGTAAGGATTTTCTACGACCTCGCCATCTACAACTACTTTAGCCGCCATAGCAGTCCAAATCTCAGCTCTTGTTAGATCCATTTTTTCAGCGGCATTTGAGTGAGAAAACGTAATACCATCATTAGCCCACATTACCTCCACAACATTTGTTACACCATTTTCGACACAAAGTTTCGCTTCCTTAGATTTCATAGGTCTTGAGGCACCAGTAATGTCTGGGTGTTCTACGCCTACACCAGCACAGAATAATTTCATTCCTCCACCAGTCCCTGTTGGGTTATAAGTTGGGGTTTTAAAACCTGACTCTCCAAGTCTTTGTGCGTTCACAGTTCCATATGGGTATACAGTTGAAGAACCAACAATATTGATTTGATCTCTTGCAAAAGTTTCAGCAGAGAAAAGAACGCTTACTGCTAAAGCAAGAAAGGTTAAAATTGATTTTTTCATAGATAATATCCTTTTTAAATTTTAGTTATTATTTAAAAATACTGCGTGAAAATAAATCTAATGTTACATATATGTTAAAGTTTTGTTACGTGTACTTTGGAATTGTTATCAAAAATTCTGAACCTTTTCCAACTTCACTTTTTATGTCAATAAAACCCATGTTTTTAGTCAAAATATGTTTCACAATTGAAAGACCTAATCCAGTACCACCAACCTCTTTAGATCGTGCACTGTCTACTCTATAAAATCTCTCAGTAAGCCTTGAGATGTGCTCTTCTGCAATGCCTATGCCACTATCTTTGAAAGAAATTTCGACATATTCAGTCAAAGTGCTACTATTCATTTTTTCACGAGCTTTAATTAAAATTTTAGCACCATCTTTTGAATATTTAACAGCGTTGTTAACGATATTGACAACCACTTGAATAAATTCTTCATGAGGACATCCAACTAAAAGAGATTGGTCTAAATTAATATCAACATTTATGTTTTTCTTTAAAATTTTCGATTCCAAAGAGTTTATTCCAATTTTAACGGTATTTAATAAATTACAAAATTGGTCATTCTCATTAGTTTTTTTATTCTCGATGGAACTTAAACTTAATAGATCATCAATCAAAGAGTTCATTCGATTTGACTGATCTTGAATAATTGAAATAAATTTTTTTCTATTTTTTTCATCGTCAACAGTTAAAAGTGTTTCTAAATATCCTATTATTGAAGAGAGTGGAGTTTTTAATTCGTGACTTACATTAGCTACGAAGTCAGTTCTTACCATCTCAAGATTTTTAATTGCAGTAATGTCTTTAAAAGCAACGCAAAAAAAATCGTTAATTGGAAATCCTATAACGTCGTAATATCGGTCATTTGGTATTAATCTATTCCACTCAAAATTCTTTTTTGATTTACTTTTAAGTGCGCTACTTAGATTTTCAGACAAAGATAAATCTCTTAAACCTATTTTAAGGTTATCTGCATTTTCTAAATTAAATGTCTCTTTGAAAATATTGTTAACGAATATGATATTATAATCATAATCTATAATAACTATTGAGAGATCTAAGGAGTTAAGAATATCTTGATACTCCAAACTTTGTTTGTCACCGACTTCGATGCGTCTTTCTTTGTCTAAAAGAGTCTCTTCTAAAATATTTCGGACTTTTGTAAATAACATATTGTCAGATTTTCTTAGGTTAAAAGTTTTTTTTTCAAGATAGTTCTCAAAGAAATAATAAGAAATGAAATAAACTAAACTCTGAGAAATAATTGATATTAAAAAAATATTAATTGAAGTACTAAAAAACAAAAATAAGTTTAATGAGAGAACAGCAATAGAAAATACAAATAACATTTTATTGTTTTTCTATTTTTTTATAGACCTTTTTGGCAGCAGTGCCTCTCCCTGAGAGACTAGGGTTGGTCATAAAATATTTATGTGAGTCTATTTTTAGTTTAGAGTTTATTTTTTGATAATTTCCATCTGAGTCGAGTATCCAAGTATTTTGATTGTCATTAATTGCCATGTACATAATTTGATATAAAATTTGTTCGTGAACAGTTTTGTTATCGATAGGAACTAATGTTTCCACGCGCCTGTCAAAATTTCTAGTCATCCAGTCAGCAGATGAAATATAAATTTTTGCTTTTTTACTGGGTAGTTTATTGCCTTTTCCGAAACAAACTACACGTGAATGCTCTAAAAATCTTCCTACAATACTTTTGACTTCTATGTTTTCTGACATTCCTTTAACACCAGGAACTAAGCAGCAGATACCTCTAATTAAACAAGTAATTTTCACTCCTGCTTTAGATGCTTCGTAAAGTTTGTTAATTATTTCTTGATCAACTAAATTATTCATCTTGATCCATATGTTAGCTGGCTTTTTAATTTTTGATAAACCTATTTCGTAGTCAATATGTTCGTATAGTTTTTGTCTTAAGTTATATGGAGAGAAAGATATTCGTTTAAAATCTTTTGCCATGTTGTAACTACTCATATAATGAAATAATTTTATAGCATCAGATGCTAGATCTTTATTACAAGTAAAAAATGATAGATCTGTATAAACCTTTGCTGTTTGAGGATGATAGTTACCAGTACCATAGTGAACGTAATGGACTAAATTTTTTTTTTCTCTTCTAGTAACTAAGGAAACTTTTGCATGAATTTTTAGATTTAAAAAACCATACACTACTTGAACTCCAGCTTTTTCCAAATTTGATGCCCACTGTAGATTTTTTTCTTCATCAAACCTTGCTTTTAACTCAACAACTGCTGTTACAGATTTACCAGCATCAGCAGCACGAATGAGTGCATCAATGATTGGCGATTGATCGCTAGTACGATACAAAGTTTGCTTAATTGCCACAACGTTTTTGTCGTTTGATGCTTGATCTAAAAAACTAACAACAACATTAAAAGACTCAAAAGGGTGGTGTACAACTAAATCCTTTTTTTTGATTGCTGCAAAACAATCACCGCCAAAATCATTTATTCGCTGTGGGAAACGAGGTTTAAATTTTTTATAATTTAAATTCTTGTTTTTTATATTTCCAAAGACTTCTGATAATTGGTCGAACCCCAGTAGATCTTCGTATTCAAAAATTTCATTTTCAGATACATTCAACTCGTTAATGATGAATGATTTAAAATTATTATTAAGACTTTTTTGAACATCTAATCTGATTACCTGTCCTCTTTTTCTTTCCCTGACAAGTTTTTTAAACTCTCTGATAAGATCGTCTGCCTCCTCCAAAACCTCTAAATCACTGTCCCTTATTACGCGAAATAGATTTGTATCAATAACATCAAAATCATGGAATACATCCCCAACATAATTGTTAATTATTGACTCTACGGGATAAAAATAAATACCCTGTTTATCAATAATTTTAAGAAAGCGTTGTTTTAAATCTGATACTCTCATAACTGAGATAAATTCTTTTTTTGATTTTTTATTTTTAATTTTAGCGATAAGACACAAACTTAAATTTGGTATAAAGGGCAAAGGGTGTGTACTATCAACTGTAATTGGTGTCAGAATCGAAATAATTTCATTCAAATAATAATTTTTTATGTGGGACAAATGTTTTTTTAAAAACTTATCTCTTAAAATATAGATTTTATTTTTTTTTAATTCTTTTTCAATTTGACCATACGATTCATTTTGCCTTTTAATCAAACCTCTTGTTAATGAGTCAACAATTTTAATTTGATCCTCAATCTTCATTCCATCAAAACTTTTTTTATTAGGAGTGAGTTTTAACTGTTCAATTAATCCAGCCACTCTTACTGAAAAAAATTCATCTAAGTTTGATGCAGCAATACTTATAAAATTTAGTCGTTCTAAAATTGGGACGTTTTTATCATAGGATAATTCATTTACTCTCTCATTAAATTTTAGCCAGGATATTTCTCTATTAAAATACTTATTCATTCTTGTAATTATAACTTTTAAGTCTTTTTACTAATTGTAGTTCTTTAATTTCACCAGTATTTTTTTTTATCTCACTCCAGTTATTAATATATAGATTAATCTCGCAAAATGCACATGTTGGAAATTTTATTATTTTATCTTTTGCAATATAGTTAATTAAATCAATCAAAGCTGGATTATGACCTACTATCATTAAATTTTTGTTAATTTTAATTTTTTTTATCCATTTAATTAAATCGTTAAAGTTGAGAGTATATAGTTCACTTTCAAAATTAACTTTAATTGAGTCTTTAAATATTTTTTTGCAAGTCTCTTGTGTTCTTTTTGAATTCGATGAAAAAATTGAGATATCTTTAATATTTAGTTTTTTAAAAATATGCGTTGCCATTACTTTGCAACTAAAAATCCCTCTCTCAGATAATGGTCTTTCATGATCGTCTAATTCTAAATTTTTCCAAGAGGATTTAGCGTGACGTAATAAAAATAGTTTTTTTTCAATCATCTGTTAAATATATGCAATATAATATGCTTAATAAAAAAGATTCTATTGCAGTAATAGATATAGGGTCAAATTCAGTAAGATTGTGTGTATTTAGGGGCAATATGAGAAGCCCTGATGTGCTCTATAATAAAAAATTTTTTTGTGGGTTAGGTGAATACCTTCCAAAAACAAAATTGATCAGCAAAGAAGCTGAAAAAAAATGTATCAACTCAATAATTTTTTTTAACTCAATAATTGAAGAAATAAAACCTAACCACTCTGTCGCTTTGTGTACTGCAGCAATTCGAAATGCTTCTAACAAAAAACAAATTACAAATAAGATACAAAAAGTTTTTAAGGGAAAAGTTTTAACTTTATCTGGAAGACAAGAGGCCTCCTATGCCACACTAGGCGTTCGTTCTGCAATACCTAGGGCCAATGGGACCATTATTGATATGGGAGGTGGTAGTCTTGAATTAGCACAAATAACACCAAATAAAATTAAAAATATATCTTCTTTTCCTTTGGGTATATTAAACTTCACTAAAGAACATAAAGAGCATAAAAAAATTAACAAAGAAATAAATTCAAAACATAAAAATCAAAAAATCTTCTATTTAATTGGTGGGGCATTTAGGACAATTGCAAGATGTTATATTTATTTTAATAAATTGCCCTTTAATGAAATACATAACTTGAGTATCTCTCGGAAAAATTTTTATGAATTAAAATCAGAATTACAAAAAATTGAGATTGATGATCTACAAAAAATTCCGAAAATTTCTGTCGACAGAATAAAACATATTCATATTGCAATAGAAGTATTGGACAAGGTGTTAAAATTATCAAACTGCGAGCAGTTTATTTATCCAAGGTACGGGATTAGAGAGGGTTTCATTTACGAAAATCTTCCCAAAAAGCAAAGGCTTTTAGATCCAACTGAAATTTCTTTAGAATTAATAGCTAAAAGTAGATGTCGTTTTTTAATATTTAATAAAAAGACTTTTGCTTGGATTAAAAATGTTTATTTAAAATTTATAAATTTAAAAATGTCCCCTAACCAGCTGAGAGTAATAAAACTCTCATGTATTATTTCAGATTTGGGATGGGAGCAAACAGCCAAAATTAGAGCTTCTTATGCATTCAACCTAATATTAAATAGTCCTCTAGTAGGAATAGAACAATCAGAAAAAGTATTTATTGCATATTTAGTGTATTTAAGGCACACGAAAAATATCTTAGACCAGAGGGTTATTGAAAAAGAATTAAGTAGCTATTTATCTTATTTATCAAGTGATGAAAAAAAGTTAGCTTATCAGATTGGGTGTGTATTAAATTTTTTATACTCTATAACTAAGGGTTCTTCTTTTTTATTAAAACAGCTTGATCTTAAATCTTTAACATTGGCGGAGCAAAAAAAGGTTTCGTCTATTCAAAAAGTACCAAAATCAGGCAAAACTGAACAACTTTATAGCTTGATTAGGAATTTTTAATATAAAATTTATAAATGCGAGATGTTCTCAAATTAAAAAAAAAATATCAGTCTAGTAGAATTGATTTATTCAAAAAATTAGCATCAACTAATGATGGCTTCTATTTTAATAAAAATCATACAGATCTTGTTGATACAGTTGTAAAAGAAATAGTTAAAGGAATTTATAATATTTATCCAATAGAAGATTTCTCTTTAATCGCTGTAGGTGGGTACGGCAGACATGACTTGTCACCAAAAAGTGATGTTGACTTACTATTTATTTATAAAAAATCTAATAAAAATATAAGAGATTTTATTACTCAATTAAATAATACACTGTGGGATATTGGATTAGAAGTTGGAATATCTTTCTTAACAATTAAACAGGCATTAATCGATTCTAAGAAAGATACAAAGACAATTACAAAATTTGTTGAGACTCGTTTTATTATTGGTGATGAAATTCAATATGGTGAGTTTGTTCGGTCCATTAAGATTTTAATTGGAAAACAAAATCCCCTAAAGCTCAGCGAATTAAAGCTTATAGAGTTGGTTGAAAGACATGACTATCGAATAGGAATTAAAAGTAATTTAGAGCCGAATATCAAAGAGGGTATTGGGGGTCTTAGAGATATTCATACCATACTGTGGGTATCGATCTTTATGTTTAACATTTATAAATTAGAAGACTTAACGTCTATTAATATCTATACCAAAGAGGAAATTAAAGAATTAAAGAATGCTTGGAAATTTCTCTTAACCATTCGAGCATTTATTCATTTATTTAACGAAAGTAAAGGCGATGTTTTATCTATTGAAAATCAATTAAAAATTTCAAAAAAACTCTCTTACAAAGATAAAAAGGAGGAAAAAGGAGTGGAGATTTTTATGAAAGATTTGTTTGTGAATGTTGCAAAGATTAATTCTCTCTTAAGAACCTTTTATTCAAAGCTTCCAGAGGATTTAATAATCAAAACAATTTATAAAAGAAAACCCACTAAAACTAAATCATTAGAAAAAGAATTTATAATTGAAAAAGGTTTTCTGAATTTAAAAAATAATACCGCTAAAAACCTTCAACTAAAATGGGCAAACGTCTTTGAAAAATCCTTGGAACATAATTTACTCATTCATCCTCGCTTTTTAAAGACCGTCGAGGAAAAAAGAAAAGTTTTAAAAAAAACCACAGATAAACAGCACCTCCAATCATTTTTAAATATTGTTGTCTCCAAAAAAAATCCTATACAAGCCCTTCATGATTTTAATGATACCCAGCTATTTAGCGAAATATTTCCTGAGTTTGGCAGAGTTTGGGGACAAGTGCAGTTTGATATTTATCATCACTACACCACCGACGAACACTTATTATTAACACTGCACAACCTAAATGAGCTAAGACAAAAATCCTTTTATAATGAAATATATAGCAGGCTATCCTCAAGAGAAGCCCTTCACATCGCTTTACTATTTCATGACATTGGAAAGAAGGGGCCAAAAAATCATTCTGTTTATGGAACAGAGTTGACCAAAAAGGTCCTAAAAAGACTTCCTGTATCAGAAGAAGTAAAAGAATTGACATTGTGGTTAGTTGAAAATCATTTAGCAATGAGCGATACAGCTTTTAAAAATGACACTCAAAGTCCTGAGGCAATTGCTAAATTTACTTCTATTGCAAACACAGAAGAAAAAATAAACTCATTGTTTCTTTTTACTTTATGTGACATTGCCTCTGTCGGACCAAACGTTCTAAACGAATGGAGAATAAGCCTGCTTAGAAGTTTATTTTATAATGCAAGAGATTTTCTGCAAAGAGGTCTAGATACAAAAACTTATTCTACTTCTGTTCAAGAATCTTTAAAGAAATTAGTATTACAAAAATCTGATGCTAATTTAAAAAAGTTTATAAAAAATTCGATAAATGAATTTCCAAATCAATTCTGGGAAGCCTTTTCATCAAGAATGATCGTCGATATCTTTAAAATTTACCAAAGAAATAAAAAAGCAAAGGTTATTAACTCTGTAAATTTTCTTAATTATGAAAATAAAGAATATAGTGCTGTTGTTGTCACAAGTAAAAATAGACCAGGAATTTTAAAAGATATTGTTTCGGGGTTTACACACTCTCAATCGAATATTCTTAGTTCTAGAATAATATCTTTAAATAACAATCAAGTAATTGATGTGTTTTGGGTAACCAATTTTTTGAATAAAGGTGTTTTAGATTTAAACGAACAAAAAAGAGCAGCTAAACATGTAATGAGTGCTCTTGATCAAAAAGATTTTAAACCCTTACGGTCATTTATCAAAGGTCTGCAAAAACTTGCTGTAAATCCTCAAATTACAATTGATAACGATATGAGTAAGCAAGTCACTACTTTTCAAATATTATCTGGCGATAGGCCTGGATTATTAATGGATATTTTAGGAGTATTTCATGACAAACAAATAAGTGTCCAATCAGCAAAAATTTCCACATACGGGGAAAAGGTTTTCGATATTTTTCAATTAACGAATAGCAATAACCAAAAAATCAAAGATGAAAAATTACTCAAATCAATTGAAAAGGATTTGATGTCTATTTTTTAGGTTTTTTATGTTAGTCAATTTTAGTCCCTCGATATTATTAGATAATTCTGATATCAATTTTAATAATATTTGAATATGAGCAGTTTCCAAAAAAGAGTTTTTTCTGGTGTTCAACCAACAGGAACCCTGCATTTAGGCAACTATCTTGGTGCCATAAAAAATTTTGTAGAGCTTCAAAAAGAGTTTGAATGTATTTATTGTGTTGTAGATCAACACGCGATTACTGTTGAGCAAAATCCAGCTGAACTTCGCTCAAACACACTTGAGGTATTAGCATCGTTTATTGCAGCAGGAGTGGACTATAAAAAACAAATTATATTTCAACAATCAAGTGTAGCAGAACACTCTCAGCTTGCTTGGGTATTTAATTGTGTCAGTCGAATTGGTTGGCTTAATAGAATGACACAATTCAAAGATAAAGCTGGAAAGAATAAAGAAAACGTTAGTGTTGGTTTAATGGTTTACCCAAATTTAATGGCTGCAGATATTCTTGCTTACCTTGCAACACATGTTCCAGTTGGCGATGATCAAAAACAACATTTAGAACTATCAAGAGACATTGCACAAAAATTTAATAATGATTTTAAAGTAGACTTCTTTCCCCTGCCAGAACCACTTATTTATGGAAATGCGACAAGAGTAATGAGCCTTCGAGATGGAACTAAAAAGATGTCAAAATCTGATGCATCTGAATTTTCTAGAATTTTATTAACTGATAGCGATGATGATATAAGTTCTAAAATAAAAAAGGCAAAGTCTGACTCAGACCTTATTCCAGATGATAAGGATCAATTACAAAATAAACCTGAATGCTTAAATTTAATCAATATTTTGTCCTCCTGTTCAGATGAAAGTACCGAAAAAACTCTGGTAAGTTATGCTGGCAAAGAATACTCAAAATTAAAAAATGACCTTGCAGACAAATTAATTCAAGTCATAGGACCAATTAGAACCGAGATATTAAATCTTCTCAATAATAAAGATGAATTAAATAAAGTCCTGGATACGGGCAGTGAAAAAGCATCCACAATTGCAGGCCCTATTCTTAAAGAAGTCTATAAGATAGTCGGTTTTAGATAGACACTTTGGCTTGAAATTTCCAATTTTATAGACATATTATTAGCAATGTTCGTACAAACTGAACCAACGCCAAACCCTGCAACCTTAAAGTTTTTGCCAGGTAAAGAGGTCATGAAAGACGGAACTATGTTCTATCAAAACCAAGAGTCTGCCTCTAATTCACCTTTGGCAATGAACTTGTTCAATATTAAAGGTGTTGAGGGTGTTTTTTTTGGGTCTGACTTTATCACTATAACCAAAGGCAAAGATAATGATTGGACGCTTATGAAACCTGCAATTTTGGGTTGTATCATTGAGCACTTTACAATGAACAAACCTATTATCTCAGAGCAATCTGCATCAACTGGACATACAATTGATGAGAACGATAGTGATGTTGTAAAAAAGATCAAAGAACTTCTAGATAGTAAAGTAAGACCAGCTGTTGCTATGGACGGTGGAGATATCATATTTGACAAATATAATGAGGGAGTTGTATTTCTACAAATGCAAGGGGCCTGTCAGGGATGTCCAAGTTCAACGGCAACTTTAAAAATGGGAATTGAAAATATGCTAAAGCATTATATTCCTGAAGTCCGTGAAGTACGACCCGTTGAAGTCTAGTCTTTTATTTTTTTTTTTTGGATTTTTATTAAATTCATCTCTTAGCGCGGGAGAATTTCATAATTGGGTTGATTTAAATAAATATTATAAAAAAAATAATTTTATTCCTGAAATTTTAACACAAGAAAATATTGGTCATCTTCCTATAATATCAGAATTACCTGATGATTTTTCAGAAATACAAGATGTTCCAACAAAGAAAAAACTATTTTACCTTGTAACACTACCATTGATTTACAATACGAATACTTCAATCATGCAAGAACGAAGAATGGTAATCAATATCGAAAAAAAATTTGCTAGGAAAGAATTAAACAAAAACGAAACTGACGAGATTATTAGATTATCAAAAAAGTATAAATTAGATTATAGCGAAATTAACACAAAACTTTTCAGAAAACTCAAACAACGTATTAATATTATTCCAGTGTCACTAGCTCTTGGACAAGCAATTATTGAAAGTGGTTGGGGACAGTCTAGATTTGCAACTGAGGGTAATGCTCTTTATGGTCAGTGGACTACAAGTGAAGATAAAGGAATCATTCCTCAAGACAGGGATGATGATAAAACTCACGCAGTTTTAAAATTTAAAAATTTATCAGAAAGTGTTGAAGCCTATATGTTTAATATTAATACCCATCAAGCTTATTATAATTTTCGAGTCATTAGACGAATAGATGAGCGCATAAAATATACAGACCCTATTAGTATGAAAGTAAAATATTTAGCAGCCTATGCTGAAATCGGCGATAAATACGTTGATAAATTAGAGCTGATCATTGCTTCAAATAATCTTCAAGAATTTGATCGATTTAAATTTAATTAACTAAGTACTGATAACCAAACCAGAAAATACCATTATTAACTTTTGTGCAATTAAACCTAAGCCTACCTTTTACAGGTAAACGATTAAGTTCAACTAATAACTTATTATTAAGATTTGTAATAGTTGGATTAAATGATCCTTGAAAATCACTAATAAAACAATTTATGTTGGAAGAGTCCTCGTTAAAATCTAAAGCATATCTACTGATAGGCTCGCTTTGATAAGGGTTGATAGGTTCAATAAGCACATTATTAAAAGGTAAAACACTTGATGCATCTTTTATTCGATTAATAGATCCATAATTCTCATTCAGGGGGAATCTTGGAATAAAATATTTTTGATTAATTGAAAAGGCACCTGAATGTTGTCCAAATGCAGCATCAAAATACTGAGAAACTACTTTTTGTGCTATAGAGCTATTTTCACCAAAAGGATAAGCAAATAAATTTGGAGTAATACCTAAATTTTCAAAAATAATATCCTGTGATTTTTCTATTTCATTCACAATTTCAATTTCACTAAGACTAGATAAACTTGAATGAGAGTGTGTGTGATTTTGAATATCCACACCACGGCTTAATACACTTTTAAGTTGAGTCCAATTCATATAATTTTGTCCACCAACGTTTTCTGTATTTAAAAAAAGAGTAACTGGTATCTCATACTTTTCAAAAATAGGTAATCCCACCTCAAAAAATGATAAATATGCATCATCTACAGTTATTGAAATAGTTTTTTTTTGTAATTTATCTTCAAACAAAAGATCTCTGGCTAAAATAAAATTAAACCCCTGGTCCTTTAAATACTCTAGATGACTTACTAATTGCTCTTCGCGTATGTTTGTTGAGGGATACTTATTTTCACCAAAACGATGATACATTAGAATATTATTTGGAATTGTATCATTCACACTTGTTGCATAGGATGTACTAATTGGAAAAGTAAAATTTGACACAAAAATGATCAGTAAAGTAAAAAATTTTGAAATCGGCATCGATAGCTCTTTATCATACTGTTCAATTACTCTATTTAAAAATGAAAAAATCATTTGGGATAAAACTGTAAAAAGTGAGTATGGACATGAAAAAATATTATCGGAATTGCTACAAAACTTAGTAACTAAAACAAAAATAAAAGCTAATCATATCAAAAAATTGCATCTAAATTATGGACCAGCACGCTTCACAGCAATAAGAAATTGTCACTCACTTATGAAAGGATTTTTTATAGATCATAAAGTAGAAATTGTGGGTTATTCTATCTTTGAGCATTTCTTTTTAGGTATTAACAAAAAACTTACTAAAGATGTCTTGTGTGTGATTGACACAAATAGAAAAGATTTAGCTATTCAAAAGATTGATACTTCAGGGAGATTAATTGGAAAGACAAAAACTTTAAAAATTGACTCAGACCTTGAGGATATATTGAGTCAAAACTATTTTTTAATAGGAAACGGATTAGAAAAACTTAAAAAAATTTCTGAATTTGCCTTTATTAAAAATAAAATTATTTCGCCAACAAAATTGAAATCAAGTTATTTTATTAAAAAGCTTTATAAGAAAAAATCTTATTATAAATTCCCAAAAATAATTTATCCCTACTCTCCGATTTAAAAATTAAAAATTTAAAAAAGAGTATTTTTTTTCCATATACTTTTGATGATAATCCTCTGCGGGACAGTAATTCTTAACGGGTTCTATAATAGTAGTAATTTTTTGATTAAATTGGCTTTCGTTCAATTTGTCTGTGATCTGCTTTGCTATTTCACATTGAGTTTCGTCATAATAGCCTATCAATGATCGGTATTGAGATCCTCGATCTGGGCCTTGTTGATTTAAAGTTGTCGGATCATGAATTTGATAAAAAAACTCCACAAGGTTGGTATATGAAACTAGATTTTCATCAAATTTTAAGAAAACGACTTCAGCATGGTTTGTATTACCTTTGCAAACTTCTTCGTAAGAAGTTTTATCAGTTAAGCCTTGAGAGTAGCCTACTTGGGTTTCAATCACACCTTTGATCTCAGAAAATTTTTTTTCAGGCCCCCAAAAACATCCTGCACCAAATAATGCTTTAGACATAATCTTTTCCTTTTAGTTGTTTCTTTTGGGCACTTCTTTGGTGAATTCTCTTTCTCCAAATTTCATAGCTTTTTTGTTTAATATTTTTTTTCATAATTTTTTTAACATCACCCTCATCAATTTCATAAATTTTTTTGATATGACTAAAATCTGTTTGATCATCCCAAGCCATTTGAATTATTTCGCTAATCTGAGATTGATTAAATTTCATACTTAATGATACAAATCGGGGATATTTTCAGATCTATAACAATTTGAAGCATAACCTTGTTCTTGGGTAACAAACTTAAACAGTTTTCCTGCATGCGGTTGTCTTTCTGCTTCAATGTCGTTGAGACCAACAGATGCAGTTGTAATAAAAAGCTCATTGAGATTTTTCCCACCAAAAGTGCAACTTGTTACTTTTGAAACAGGAAGTTGTAAAATTAATTTAAGTGAACCTTTTTTATCAAAACAACAAACTTTGCCACTTCCCCACATTGCTACCCATAAGTTACCATTTTTATCAACTGTCATTCCATCTGGATTTCCATCGATTTTGTTCATGGAAAGAAAAACTTTTTTATTTATTCCATTGCCTGACAAATCATTGATAGAAAAAATATAAATAATTCTTTTAATAGAGTCAGTTACATAACCTACATTTCTCTCGTAGTCAAAAACTGGTCCATTTGAAATAATATAGGAGTTATCTGAGTATATTGGTTTTAAATTGGAATCATGACATATAACTTTTCCAGTCTGAGACTTTTGTTGAATATCCATTGTTGATATCCAAATTTGTCCATTTAAATCTATGTCTGCATCGTTAATTCTGTTATTTGGACTATCAAAATTGATCTTTGTTAAAAGCTGTTTTTTAGATATTGAGGGATGAATTGAATAAAGAGAGTCGTATGAACTCATGATATAATTTTTATTATCTTGTAAAAGAATATTGGTGACACCGTCTTGTACTGAATATTGTCGTTCTTCGTTATTATCTTGATCAGTTTCAATTATTTTATTTTCATAAATATCCACCCATAACAGCTTATCGTGCCTCCAATCCCAAATTGGTCTTTGACCTAGAACACTTTTATATGATTGATGGCAAACAGACGGTTGCTCGTATTTAATTCTCACAAAATGATTATAAACTAAATATTTAGATGAAAAAAGTATGTTGGAGATTTGTTTTGATTGTCTTATCGTGTTTTTAATATAGAAATTGCATGAGCAATTTGTGTTCTTATTGATTTAAGAGTTTGATGAATTTAGTTAAATTATCTAAATATTTTATTTTTATTTCTTTTCTGATTATAGCAACTGGCTGTGAAACAACTGATGTAGAAGAGAAAGTAATAAAACCAGAGCCTGTACCTAAAATTATATATACCCCTGAAGTAGAGGAAACTGTTGAGGAAAGTGATGAAATTGTTGAGCATTTCAAAGGTGTAGAACTATTTTTAAATAAATCGGTAAATGATTTAATTTTAAAATATGGAAAAGTTGATTTTTCAAAAATTGAGAGTGTTTATGAATTCCACAGATATAACACTGATAATTGTAGAATCTTTATACAAAACAGATCTGTAGATAAAACAATAATAAACATTACGATTTACAACTATAAAAAGAATTTTTTTATTGAAACATACTCAAAAGATTTGTGTACTGACATTTAAAATAGATAATAGTTTAATAACAAATAATATAATTTTTAATTATGAAATTTAAGTATGGGATATTTATTTTATTTTTCTCAATAAATTGTTTTGCTCATCATCCAGGAAATCAGATAGATGCTGATAAGCCTTACCCTTCAATTAATTTAACAGTCATCAAAGATAAAATTGATGGTTACAATATTTTTATAGATTTAAAAAATTTTAACCTAAACCCTTCAGAAATTGGAAGTGAAAATATTTCAAACTCTGGATATTTACAGCTTTTTATAAATGATATTAGGATCACAAGAATTTATTCTGACTGGGTACACGTACCTCAACGTTTTTTTAATCTGAAAGAAAACTTTATCAAAATTACAATTCATTCCTATCTCCATGATCAGTTTACTATTAAGGGAAAACCAATAGAACACACAGTAAAAGTTAACAATAATTAGATTTACATTAAAAGAATTTCAAAAAAACTTACTCTATGTAAAAAGTTAAATGAATTTCGGATTTTCTAAAAATAAATATTTACTCAAGCTTTATAAGGCAGCGAAGAGTGATGCAAAACTATTTTTAATATGTCATTTTCAGTTTTTTTATATCCCCAGCTCTTATCAACTTTAACAGCGGTTCCTTCTTTGTTAATCAACGTTACCCAACCCATCCACATTGCTACATTTTGATCTATAAACACAGATGATGTTTCTGATTTGACTTCGAGCCAATCTTTAATTCCAAACCCACTGTCTTTAGGGTACTTTGGGTTATTTCCAACAAAGTATGAAAGCGCCCCCTCTTTGTCTAATCGAAATGTTTGATTACCGCCACTCAGAGTTGGTTTAAATAATACTGCTCCTAACTCAAACCCATAAAGATTATCTAACATTTCGTTTGCAACTAAAGTAGCTTGATCAATACCTTTTTTTTCATAAGCTTGTGAAATTGCAATCATGCCCTCTCCCCAAGCAGTTCGAGCATTCGTTAAATCATTTTCATTTATTGTCATTGGCTATGTGTTATTTCATATTTATAAAAATGATTATTCATCTAATACGGTTAACGATAAAATTAACAAGACTCGACATATATAGCAAGGGTTCCCTCTTTTTATCAAAGAAATTTTGCATTGCTTTGTAATTTCTATTTTGAATCAGTCTTAAATGCCTAGTGCATTCAATACGATTAAGCTTATAAGCAATATTTGCTTTTTGTGAGTCTTTTTTAATTTTCTTTCCAACTTTTTTCTCATTTCCCCATCTATCAAGCATATCATCAGTAACTTGAAAAATTTTTCCAATTGTATCTCCAATTTTTTTTAGCTCTCTCTTTTTATTTTCATTTAATTTTTTTACGTTTAGAAGAAGATTGAAGCATAAGCTAAATAATGCACCAGTTTTTAAATGATGCATTTTCTCAATATCCTTTATGGTGGAATTTTTTTTCATGTAAATATCCATGGATTGTCCAGCTATTAAACCCTGCAGACCGTTAGCTTTTGAAAGCATCTGTATTGATTTGATTTTCTGATTATCAGAGAGATTTTTTGACTCCACTAACGTTTTTACTGACAAAACTTGAAACATATCTCCTGCTAAGACAGCAGTGGCCTCATCAAATTTTTTATGTACAGTTAATTTACCCCTTCTATAGTCATCGTTATCCATAGACGGTAAATCGTCGTGTATTAATGAGTGCAGATGGACACATTCTATCGAAAGGGCAAAGTCATCTAATATTTTCGGCCTAATATTTAAATATAAACCCATTCGACAAAGCAAGAACGGTCTAATCCTCTTTCCACCAGTTTTGGCAAAATAGATCATTGCCTTCTTAATTCGTTTATCGGGTGACTTTAATTCTTGTATGTGTCTAATAAGCTTTTTATCAAAATTCAAAGAAAATGATTTAATTTGCTTTTTCTCGAAGTTTTCACTTATTTTCATTTAATTACAAGTTATCCAAGTAATGAGAGGTGTGATTATCGAAAATGAATATAATTACACCTATAAAAACAAGGTAAACAAAGAAATTAATGATTTTCTTAGTTTTTTTGTTATTTATGTAGCTTTTATTGAATTTCAGTATCATCCATAGCAATAGTGTGGATAAAAAGAATAAAAACCCATTAAATAGTACACTATCTTGAAAAATAGCCATTTTTTTACCCACTATACTCCCAAAATATATTAATAAAAGTCATATTAGGTATTTTTTTTTTGCAATTTATACCTATAATCCCC
The DNA here is from genome assembly GCA_902523135.1 of uncultured Alphaproteobacteria bacterium. Classification (GTDB taxonomy): domain Bacteria; phylum Pseudomonadota; class Alphaproteobacteria; order HIMB59; family HIMB59; genus HIMB59. The sequence continues at coordinate 354,122 of CABYYB010000001.1, read as the reverse complement.
TGAAATTAACAAATCCTTACATTTAGGATTCTGTTATAAGTTTTAGAACTTAAGAAAAGGAGTACTCAATGATTAAGTTTTTAAAATCTATGGCTATCCCAACAGCTGCTCTAGTAGCACTGCCAGGAATAGCTTCTGCAAGCGTTGGCTTAGCGCCAGACGACTTTGTTGGGATATCTTTTTGGGTTATCTCAATGTGTATGGTTGCCGCTACTGCATTCTTTTTCCTAGAAACTAACAACGTATCAGGTAAGTGGAAGACATCTCTTGCACTTGGTGGTCTTGTTTGTCTAGTTGCCGCAGTACACTACTTTTATATGAGAGAAGTATGGGTAACAACAGGTGATACACCTACTGTTTATAGATATGTTGACTGGTTAATCACTGTTCCATTACAGATGATTGAATTCTACATTATCCTTGCTGCAGTTGCTGCAGTGTCAGCTGGTATTTTCTGGAGACTGTTAATCGGTACTTTAGTGATGCTTGTTGCTGGTTATGCTGGTGAAGCTGGCTTCATCAACGCATGGGCAGGATTCATTGTAGGTCTAGCTGGTTGGGCATACATTTTATATGAAATTTTTGCTGGTGAAGCTGGTAAAGCTGCTGCTGACAAATGTCCTGCAGCTGTTCAAACAGCTTTCAACACAATGAGATGGATCGTTACAGTTGGTTGGGCAATTTATCCATTAGGATATTTCTTCGGTTACTTAACTGGAGGAGCTGATGCTGTAACTCTAAACGTTATCTATAACGTTGCTGACGTTGTGAATAAGATTGCTTTTGTCGCAGTTATTTGGGCTGCTGCTGTAGCATCTTCAGGCAAAAAAGCTTAATAAAGCTTTATAACCTATTTAAACCAGGCAAGGATAACTTGCCTGGTTTTTTTTTGTCTAAATTTCATATATTTTAACTATCTTGAGTAAGAAAGTTGTAGTTATTGGTGGGGGTTTTGGAGGACTAGCTGCTGCCTTAAGATGCAGAAAACTTGGTTTTGATGTCACGCTGCTTGAAAGACTTAACATGCTTGGCGGAAGAGCAAGAGTTTTCGAAAAAGATGGTTATAGACACGATGCTGGACCAACTGTTATAACAGCTCCCTTTTTATTTGAAGAACTTTTTGAATTATTTGGTGAAAACTTAAAAGATTACTTAAATTTTAAATCCTTAGATCCTTGGTACAGATTTTACTTTCACAATGGAAAAACTTTTGATTATCGACCATCTATCGAAGATACAAATAATGAAATAAGAAAATTTGATGAAAATGATGTTGATGGGTATGACAAATTATTAAAAACTTCAAAAGATATTTTTGAAATAGGTTTCGAAAAGTTATCGGATAAGCCATTTATTTCCTTTTGGGAAATGGCAAAGCAAATACCATCGTTAATAAAACTCAAAAGTTATTTAACAGTCAGTCAATTGGTAAATAGTAAATTAAAAAATAAGTATCTGCGGAAGGCATTTTCGATACATCCTTTATTAGTTGGGGGCAATCCGTTCACTACAACATCCATATATGCATTAATACACTATCTTGAAAGAAAGTGGGGGGTGTACTTTTGCATGGGAGGCACAGGTAAAATTGTGAGAGAGTTAGAAAATTTAATGTTAAGACAGGGTATTACTGTTAATAAAGAAACCGATGTAGAGCAAATTTCCATTATAAATGGTAAAGCAGAAAACGTAGTGCTTAATAATGGAAAAAAAATACCTGCGGATCTTGTGATTTGTAATGCAGATCCCCCTACAGTTTATAGTGAGATGTTACCATCAGAATACTCCAGAGATAGTCTTCTCAAACCTAAGAAATTTACACATTACTCTATGGGCCTTTATGTTCTTTTTTTTGGATCGAAGAAAAAATTCTCTGATGTCGCTCACCACACTATTTGGATGTCTGAAAGATATAAGGAATTGCTTCACGATATTTTTGAGAAAAAGATTTTGACTGAGGATTTTTCACTTTATCTTCATCGTCCAACAGCAACAGATGATACTTTTGCACCAGAAGGATGCGATAGTTTTTATGTGTTATGCCCTGTTCCTAATCTTCAAGGAAACGTTCAATGGAATTCAGAGGGTCCGAAACTTAAGGATAGAATAGTTGAAGCACTGGATAAAACAATTATGCCTGGACTAAAAGAAAACATTGAGGCAGAATTCTGGATGACTCCTGAGGATTTTAAAAGTGATTATAGGTCAAAATACGGAGCTGGATTTTCCGTGGCACCAATTTTTTCTCAATCGGCATGGTTTCGCTATCACAATAAAGATAAGAAAATACCAAATTTATATTTTTCAGCTGCGGGGTCACATCCAGGTGCCGGAATACCTGGCGTATTGTGCTCTGCAAAGGTAATAGAAAAGCTTATAATTAAGGATTTCAAAGTTAGTCATTAAGGTGACATCATTTAAAACAAATACCTATAGCATTAAATCGGAAGGTAAAAGTTTTTATTGGGCAAGTTTTTTTTTACCCAAAAAAAATAGAATCGCAGCTTCAAGGCTCTATAGCATATGTCGATATCTAGATGATGTGGCAGATAATTCGAAGTTAGATACCTCTTCTCAAATAAAAAATATATTTAATCAAATAAAAGAAAATGAGAGCTCTGAGATAAATATCTTTTTTAAAAAAAATAATATTAACCTTGGTATTTTAAAGGATCTAATGGATGGTTTGATCAGCGATCAGCAGAACGTCAGAGTTACAGATGAGAAAGAATTAATAGATTACTCATACAAGGTTGCTGGAACAGTTGGTTTGATGATGTTACCAATAATTAATACTAAAGATGCTGAAGCAAGAAAGCATGCTATTGATTTAGGAATTGCTATGCAACTAACAAATATTGCAAGAGATGTTTACGAGGACGCAAAAATGAATAGGTTATATCTACCAAAAGAATGGTTAGGACAAGTCTCAATAAGTGACCTGATAGATAATAAGTTAGATGATCAAAAAAAAAAATTGATTGAATTATCTATTAAAAATTTAATAGAACTCTCAGATAAATTCTATGCGAACGGTTTTTCTGGTATGAAATTTATTCCTCTTAGAACCAGATTAGCAATATTTTTTGCAGCAAAAATTTATAAAGGGATTGGGGAAAAGATTAAAAGCGGTGGTTATGTTTACAAGCTTGAAAGAGTTTATTTAAACAAATTAGAAAAGTTATGGATTACAATAATTTCTATACCTGAATTTTTATTTTTAAAAAATATTTTTAAATCCTACAAACCAATTAGGGGCTCTTTTAAAAATGAAAATATATGATGTAGCATTTTTGGGCATGGGTGCCAGTGCCCTTGCTACTGCAAAATTAAAGTATAAGGGAACAAGTGTTAGTTTAATTGGCATTGATAAAAATTATCATAGCAAAAGAAATAATTTTTTTGCATTTTGGCTGACAGATTGGATGAAAGATTTTGATAGTCTTGCACAAAAAAAATGGTTTTGCTGGAACTTTTACTTAACAAATAATCATATAAAACATGAAACTAAGGATTTACCCTATTGCACTATAAGATACCAAGATTGGAAAAATTATTGCTTAAAAGGCTTAGAAAACTTATCAATTAAAGAGTTCAATGTTCAAAGTATTACGAATTTAAAAAAATACTATGAAATCAAGCTAGAGAATGGTGAGGAAATTTTTGCTAAGAAAATTTATGATTCTCGTACGCCGAAATTGGAAAATGAAAAAGTAAAACAGCATTTTTTTGGATACCTTATAGAAACTAAACAAATGATAAATGGTAATAGTGTGACCTTAATGGATTTTCGTGTTGAACAAAAAATGGGATTACATTTTATGTATTGTTTACCAATAGATGAAAATAGAATGTTAGTTGAGTCAACAGTTTTTTCTTCAGAAATCCAAGAGGATGAATGGTATCAAAAACAGATATTAGAATACATTGAGACAAAATTAAATTTATCTGAATATAAAATAGTTGATGAAGAAAAAGGGGCGTTACCAATGTATGATATTGAAAACAAATCAAGTGAAAATTATATTCATATTGGTTCAAGAGGTGGTGCCACCAAAATATCAACCGGGTATGCTTTTTCCTTTTTTCTAAAAAACATAATGTTAAATTTTGAAAATATTAATAAAGCTCATCACTCATATTTTGATAAATGGATGGATAAGGTATTTGTGAATTATCTGAAAAATAATAGTGGAACAGAGAAGGTTTTTATTAATATGGCTTACTCTTTAAATGGCAATGAATTTGCATCATTTATGATGGGTGTAGCTGCTTTTCCGACAAAATTAAAGGTCATTATGTCAATGCCAAAAATTAAATTTATAAAAAGTGCATTAAGCACCATTCGTAATTAAATGTATGAATTAAGCTTTATATCTTTACTTGCTCTTTGCATGGTTTCATTTATTGGTGTGCCGCATGGTTCATTTGACGGAGCTGTAGCTGCACTGTTAGGTTATAAGACAAGAAAAGATTTTTTTATATTTGTATTCTTATATTTAATTATTTCTGCAGCAGTAATTATATTTTGGATTTACTTTTCCGTAATCGCTTTAATTTTATTCATTTTAATGAGTATCGTTCATTTTGGATTATGTGACTGGTCCTATCTAGGTTTGAAGAAATATAAATGGTCTGTTTCTTTAACGCATGGTTTAAATATTGTATTTGGGATTATTTTTTTTCACACTAACGAAACATTTGAGATATTTACTTTTTTATCAAATCTATCTTTTAATCAATTTCAAGAATATCTATATATTGTTTACATTTGTTACTTTTTTCTTTTGATTAGATATGCATATTTGGCAATTAAATTTACAAGATTAAGATGGGGGATATTAGAAATGTCTATTATTTTATTGGTAATATTTTTAACAGAACCGCTCGTGGCATTTTCTATCTATTTTTGTTTCATTCATACTTTTAAACATGTCAAATCAATATTAAAAGATACATCAAAATATTTATCAAATAACAAATTTATAACTATAACTACCATCTCTTTTACAATCTTAACATGGGTCGGCGGCAGCTTAGCAATTATCTACCTTCATAAGAGTTTTTCTTTTGATGAGTCTTTTATAAAGACACTGTTTATTGGATTAGCGGCATTAACTCTTCCCCATATGACTTTAGTAGATATCTTTTATAGAAGAAAATTTAATTGAGAAAATTAGGTATTTTAAATGTGATGTTTTCATCCTCTTTAAAATTTAAAACTTCGATTGCATAAACTTTTTTTATCTGATCAATGAATAAATTTAATTGTTCTTCAGGAGCAGATGCACTAGCTGTCAAACCTATTGTATTAAATTCTGATAAATTTGAATAATCAAAGTCGTTTATATTTTCAACTAGTTCACTATGTTTACAACCAAATCTTTTAGCAGTTTCGACTAACCTAATTGAATTGGAACTATTGTGGGCACCAATAACATAAAAAGCATCAACATTTTTAGACATTTCTTGTACAGATAATTGTCTATTTGAAGTTGCATAGCAAATATCGGATTTTTTAGGAGCTAGAATTGAAGGAAATTTTTTTTCTAAAGCATCAACAATACTTTGTGTATCAAAAACTGATAAGGTTGTTTGTGTTATATAGGCAAGTTTTTGATTTGATGGGAAATATAATTTTTCAACATCCTCAATATTTTGAACTAAAGTTAAATTGCTAATATCCTTGAGCTGTCCAGCTGTCCCGTCAACTTCAGGGTGATGTTCATGACCGATCATAATTATTTTATATTCGTTTTTTTCTAATTGAATTATTTCTTTATGAATCTTACTGACTAATGGGCAGATGGCATCATAAAATAATAGATTATAATCTTTGGCTTTGTTAATTACTCTTTGTGCAACACCATGCGCAGAAAAAATTACTGGTTGTTTTGTATTTTTAGGAATTTCTTCTAGCGAATCTACAAATACAACGCCTTTTTCTCTCAAATTACTGACAACAAATTTATTATGAACAATCTCATGACGTACATAAACTGGAGCTCCATATTTCAAAAGGCTTTTTTCGACCATTTCAACAGCTCTCTCAACCCCAGCACAAAAACCTCTGTGTTTGGCAGTTATAATCTTTTTAACCACGGTAAATTGTTATCATATTATTAAGAGAAAAATTATTTTATAATTAATAAAAGTTGCTGAGCCTCAATATTTTCACCAGCTTTTACGCACAGTCTCTCAACTATTCCAGGTTGGTCTGCGTAAATAACTGTTTCCATTTTCATGGCCTCAATAGTGCATAATTTAGCACCCTTTGGCACTTTTATTCCTTCAGTAACAGCAACGTCTACAAGTAAACCAGGTATTGGGGCCGCAACATGATCTTTGTTGCTAGGATCAGCAATTTCTTTAGCTAAATCGTCAACTGCAATGGAATTATCTTTGATGTCAACTGATCTGGCCTGGCCATTCAATTCAAAATATACTGTCCTGTAACCTTTTTCGTTTGGCTCACTTAAAGTGAAATATCTTATTATAAGAGTTTTACCAGGTTCTATAGAGACATATATCTCTTCCCCTGTATTCATCCCAAAGAAATAGTTTGATGTTGGGATAACACTAGTATTACCAAATTTCTTTTTGTGTTTTATATACTCATCAAAAACCTCGGGAAAAAATATTTGTGAAATTGTATCTTTCTCTGAAATAGTCTCGCTATACTTCTTTTCCAATTCCTTCGTTCTATTTTTAATTTTTAATGAGGGTAACTTTGATCCAAATCTATAATTAATAGGTTTTTTTCCTTTTAAAATTTTCTTTTGGAGTGTTTTTGGAAAACCTTTATATGGTTGACCTAATCGGCCACTAAAGAATTCGATGACTGATGCAGGAAAGCCAACATCCTTTTTAGGGTCTAAAACATCTTGAATTTGAATATTATTTGCCAACATGTAAATTGCCATATCACCAACAACCTTAGATATAGGTGTAACTTTAATTACATCACCAAATATTTTGTTCACTTCGGCATACATTGATGCAAGTTCTGGCCATCTCTCGTCTGTAATACCCATTGACCTTGCTTGCTCTCTTAAATTAGTGTACTGGCCTCCTGGCATCTGATGTAAATATACCTCTGACATACTAGTGCGAGTTTTACTTTCGAAAGGTTGGTATTGTTTTCTAACACCTTCCCAATAATTTGCAGCAGTCCTGACAACTGCAGAAGAAATTTTTGGATCTCTTTTATTGCCATCAAGAGACTCTAAAACTGCACCAAAACTAGGTTGCGATGTGAAGCCAGACCAAGAGTCAATTGCTACATCAACAATATCTACCCCTGCTTCTGAGGCATTAAGCAATGTTGCAACACCATTTCCACTTGTATCGTGAGTATGGAAATGAATTGGAATTTTTATGCTTTTTTTTAATTCTTTGAATAAAATTTTTGCTGCCTTGGGTTTACACAAACCTGCCATATCTTTGATTGCAAGAAAGTGAACTCCCATTTTCTCAAGCTTTTGCGCCATTTTTAAGTAGTAATCAAGTGTATATTTTTTCTCTGCTGGAGACGATAAATCGCCGGAGTAACAAATAGAAGCTTCACAGATTTTTCCAGATTTTAATACTTCGTCAATAGAGACTCTCATATTTTCAATCCAGTTTAGTGCATCAAATATTCTAAAAACGTCAATCCCAGACTGAGCGGAGAGTTGTATAAACCTTCTTAAAACATTATCAGGATAGTTTGTATATCCAAGAGCATTCGATCCTCTGAATAACATTTGTAATAGGGCTGAGGGCATTTGTTCACGTAACTTTTCTAGACGTTCCCAAGGGTCCTCTTTTAAGAATCTTAATGCAACATCAAAAGTTGCGCCACCCCAACACTCAACTGAGAATAGATTTTTAAGTCTTTCTTCATATAAGTCAGTTATGCCTAACATATCTTGTGTTCTCATTCGAGTTGCAATCAAAGATTGATGAGCATCTCTAAAGGTAGTGTCTGTAATCAATAATTGTTTTTCTTTTAACACAGTCTCAGCAACAGCAGATGGACCATTAGTATCTAAAATTTGTTTATATGTTTTATCGACAGTCTCTTGTGCTTTTTTTGATCTAGATATTCCATAGTCTGAGAGTTTTGCTGGTGTTGTCTCTCTTAATTTTGGTCTATTAGCGACTTCTGGGTTACCATTAACAATAACTTCGGCTAAGAAGTTTAATGTTTTGGTTGCCCTATCTTTTCGACCAGAGAATTGAAATAAACTTTTTTCACTATCTATAAATTTTGTATGGTATTTAAAAACATCGAAACCTTTGTGGTTAATTAACTTTAATAAAAAAGGTATATTTGTTTTTACACCTCTGACGCGAAATTCACTCAATGCTCTATTCATTCGTCTCTTTGCTTCAATAGGGGTTTGGCCTTTTGCAGTTACTTTAACTAAAAGAGAGTCATAATAAGGAGTAATAACTGTACCAGTAGATGCAGTTCCAGCATCTAGTCTTATTCCCAAGCCACTTGCAGATCTATAAACATTAATTTTACCGTAATCTGGGGCAAAATCATTAGCGGCATCTTCTGTTGTAACCCTTGATTGGATAGCATGACCTTTCATATGAATGTCTTTTTGAGTTGGCACACCACATATATCATCTCCAATTTTAGCACCAGCTGCTAAGAGGAACTGAGCTTTTACAATATCAATACCAGTAATTTCTTCTGTTACGGTGTGTTCAACTTGAACTCTTGGATTAACTTCAATGAAGAAAAAATCTCTAGATTTAGCATCCATTAAAAACTCTACAGTTCCCGCACATGAATAATTAACTTGTTTTCCTATTCTAACACCTGCGTTACAAATCTCATTTCTCTCTTTGTCAGATAGGTAGGCAGCAGGAGCTCTTTCTACTACCTTTTGATGTCGTCTTTGAAGAGAACAATCTCTTTCAAAAAGGTGAACTATATTGCCATGCGTATCGCCAATTATCTGAACTTCAACATGAAAAGCTTTTTCGATTAACTTTTCAAAAAATACATCATCTTTTCCAAAGGCACTTTTAGCTTCTCTCCTAGCGGTGTTGATTTGATTTTCTAATTCTGTTTCTTTTCTTATCACTCGCATTCCACGACCGCCGCCACCCCAAGATGCTTTGAGCATAATTGGATATCCAATTTTTTTTGCAAGATCTTTACATTTTTTTAAATCTTTTGGTAAGGGTCCTGTGGAAGGTATGGTTGGTACTTTAGCTTTGCCTGCAGTTTTTTTAGCTTCTACTTTATTTCCAAGTGATCGCATAATCTTTGGAGAGGGTCCAACAAAAATAATATTATGTTTTGCACATTCATCAGCAAATTCTGGGTTTTCAGATAAGAAGCCGTAACCTGGATGGATGGCATCACAACCTGAATTAACAGCAATTTGTACGATACCTTTGTAATCTAGGTAAGCCTGGATAGGACCTAATCCTGATCCAACAAGATAGCTTTCGTCTGTTTTGAAGCGGTGCAATGCAAAACGATCCTCGTACGAGTAAATGGATACAGTCCTAAAGCCCAATTCAGTTGCTGCACGAGATATTCTAATTGCAATTTCACTTCTGTTAGCAATTAATATTTTCTTAATTTGTTTCATAATGCTAAATAAGTTTATTTTTATACATTATTCTGTTTTTTTTCATAGACAATCTATAGAAAATTAAGGTTTTTTTACTTTTATAGCCTTTCTTCTGTTTGGATAACAGTCTGTGCAAATTTTGCATTCAACACCAAAGCAGCTTCTAGCTTTGCAATATTCTCTTCCATAAAAAATCATTTGTAAATGAAGTCTGTTCCAAGTTGCCTTAGGAAATAATTTTTTAATATCTAATTCAGTTTGGACTACATTTTTACCATTTGTCAGACCCCACCTTTGTGCTAGACGATGAATATGAGTATCTACAGGGAATGCAGGGTGACCAAAACCTTGGGACATTACTACACTCGCTGTTTTATGACCAACTCCCGGTAAATTTTCTAAATCTTCAAAAGTCTCTGGGACCCTACCATTGTATTTTTTAATTAATATTTTTGAGAGTTTAGAAATAGCTTTTGATTTTTTAGGTGCAAGTCCACATGGTTTAATGATTTTATAAATTTTATTAACAGGCACCTTTGCCATATCATGAGGATTATTTGCCGTTTTAAATAGTAAAGGTGTAATCTTATTCACACGTTCGTCTGTGCATTGAGCACTTAATAAAACTGCTATTAAAAGCTCATATACATTTTTATGTTTAAGAGGGATCGGGATATTTGGATAAAATTTGTTTAAATTATCCAATACCACATTTGCTCTTTCTTGTTTTTTCATATTATTATTGGTGTGCTATTAAAACTATTATAAATATAAATATAATTTTATAAACTTATAGAAATGACAAGAAAGCTTCATATCAAACCAAATAGGAGTCTGACAAATCTTCAAATTCTATTTTTTTTATTCATTACAGGTTTCTTGATCATTTTTATTGGTGGAAGATTTTTATTAGTCGGTGCTTGGCCGATAATTATATTTGGTATTGTTGAATTTTCTATTTTGGTCGTATGTACTTATTTTTTTGTAAAGAGTTTAAAAAAAACAGAAAAAATTTCATTAGAATCAAAATCTATGCAATTAGAGCGGCTTGATGGAGATGAGGTTATTGAACAAAACAGTTATAATTTGAATTGGTTGAAGATAAAGAATGAAAAAAATTCATTAAGTGTAAATTATGCTGGAAAGAAAAAATTCTTCGCCAGTTTTTTGAGTGAGGATAGAAGGAAAAAATTAAAAAGAATTATTGAGAAGTACAGCTCCTCGTCTAGCTAATCATGTCTTTAAAGGTGTAAAAGCCTTTTTCCTTTGATGATAACCATACTGCTGCTTGAATAGCGCCATCAGAAAAAATTTTTCTGTTGTGGGCCTTGTGTGTTAATTCTATAGACTCATTGTCACCGTGAAATATGACCGTATGTTCTCCTGGAATATTTCCACCTCTAATAGATGAGAAACCAATTTCATTTTCTTTTCTTTGGCCTTCTTGATTCTGACGTTTAAAATTAAAATTTGATTTGGATAGCCCAAGCTCTTCTACAATTTCTTCTCCGAGCTTTAAAGCTGTACCACTAGGTGCATCCTTTTTGTGTCGGTGGTGTGTTTCAATTATTTCTATATCGAAATCTTTTAAGTGTTTTGCGGCTTTTCTTGCTATTTCAAAAAATGTATTAACTCCATAACTCATATTCGGCGCGTAAAATACTTTTGTTGAATTACTTGTTTGCTTTAAAAGGTTAAAATGGCTCTCATCTAGTCCGGTCGTTCCTATAACTAAACCAGTATTATTAGAAACGGCAGCTTCCGTGAAATTAAATAAGGCCTTAGGTGTTGTAAAATCTATAACTATATCTGCTTTTTCAAATGATTCTTCCCTAGTGGTAAAAACATTTTCTTGAATTTGATTTTTATTAATAAAGCTAGGGTCAATATCGTTAACATCGAATACTCCAACGAGCTCAACGTTATTATTCGATAGAGCGGAATTTATGAGATTATTTCCCATTCTTCCTAATGCCCCTGCGATAGCTATTTTTGTTTTAGACATGATTAAGACTTGTTATACATAAATTAGCAGATATGGAATAGCAAAATTATTAAATTTTATGCTAAAATTAACTTATGATTAGACTTGCACTTATTCTTCTTATTTTATTACTAGCTAGTTTATTAATATTTAATAAGAAATTTAGGGAGGCTTTTACAATATCAGTGATACCTCTTATCTTACTAGTTGTAGGACTTATCGGATATATGATTTACTATATGTTCAGTACCAACTATTTTTCTTAGAGGTTTTAGAATTATGAACTATATACCTTGCTCGGTTTTAAAACCTAAATTAATCCAATCAATTAAACCTTTGTCCATTTCATAAATAGTACCCTGATAACCTTCAGATACTAGATTATCTGCAACTTTTTTAGAGGTAATACCTGCAGTACAGTGAATAATAATATCCTTATTATCGGGGTTTATGGAGTTGATTTTTTCAACAGTTATTTCTTTAAAAGGTATATTGTGTGAGTTCTCAATTCGAATCATATTATGTTCTTTTGGATATCTAACATCGATCACAATTGCACCCTCTTGAATTCTTTTAAACGACTCTTCGGTATCTATAGGTGTGTATTTCATTGTATTACTCTGAGCAAATAATAAATTAGTTAACAGAAAAAAAAATAGAAAAAAAATTTTTAGTAAATTCATTTTTATTAATTTTTAAAGCGAGAATGGCAACTCTTACAGCTTCCAAAAAGATTTTGGTGGAATTGCATAACATTTTCAAATTCTCCTTCTTGAGCAGAAAGTTTGGCAAGCGCTGCACTGTTCTCGGTCTCTTTTGCAATTTGATTAAATAATTCCCTATTGTCAATTATGTCAGTACTAGCTTTTGACTTACCACCAAAAGAGTCATCTGGAAATAAAGTCGGATATACTCTCATAATCTCTTCGATTTCTTCATAAATTGATGCTAGGTCATCATTTATTTCATTTTCTCTAATCAAGTTATTTGCTGCCCTCATGAGTTTGTTATAATCTCTCATTAATTCTTGTCTATCAGATATTGGGTTTGCATAGAGTAATGACTGTGCAAGAAGAAAAAAAATTAAAATTAATTTAAACATAACTTATTAACGTATCATAAAAAATTATAGACTTATTTTTTTGAAAATTTTTTAATAGTGTCATTAAATATTATCTTTCCTGAGTCCAAAATTACTAAATAGTCTGCAAAATCTTTTATATAGGTTAAATTATGTAACGTTAATACAATAGTTTTATTTTTCATTTTAGACAAAGATGAAAAAAAAGATTTTTCACTCTCAAGGTCTAGATTTTGATTAGGTTCGTCAAGTATAATTAAATCTTGTTCGAAACTCATAAATCTAGATATAAACACTTTCTGCTTTTCCCCTTCCGATAAATTTTGAAACTTACGTTTTTTTAATTTATTTAAATTGAAAAGATTAAAATAAGATTTATTAACCTTGGATCTCTTAATATTGCTTAATAATAAAAAATTATCTTCTAGACTTTTATTTAAAGAAATAGGTTTTTGAAAAAGCATCGGAATAGGTTCAGAGTAGTCAGATTTAATTGATCCTTTACTAGGAAAAATAATCTTATTTATAATTTTTATTAAGGAGCTTTTACCAGAACCGTTTTTTCCAGTGATTACTGTAATTTTGTTCCTTCTAATATTTAGATTGATATTTGAAAGTATATTTTTTCCATTAATTGCATATGAAATATTATTAATTTTAATCATTTTTTATTTAAAAAGTTAAGAGATATTGAAATTAAAAGTGTCAGAGAGATAAGAATAACTCCTAAAATAATACCTAGTGAGACATTGCCTTTAGATGTTTCTAATGCAATTGTAGCTGTCATGTTTCTTGTGAAGTGATCAATTGAACCTCCTACTATCGCAGCCGCACCGTACTCACTAATAGCTCGGCCAAAACCTAATAAAAGAACTGTTATGTAGATATTTGTTTTATTTGAAAAGAGTATGAAAATTGTATCTTTTTTGGACGCTCCATAAGACATTAATTCATCTCTATAAATTGGGTAATCCTCTTCAATGTTTTTAATTATTAAAGTAATCATAATTGGGAAGATAATTACGATCTGGGCAATGATCATTGCTATAGGTGAGTATAAAATTTCCATCCAACCTAAGGGGCCAGATCTACTTATGAGTATATAGACTAATAGCCCTGCGCATACAGGAGGGATAGAGGTAAGAGAGCTTAGGAAAATTACAATTGGTTTTTTTAATTGGAATTGATAAATAGCAATTAAATAGCCAAAAATCATTGATAAAAAAAATGCAATTAATGTTGAAAAAATACTTACATAAATTGTAATAAAAACTGCGGATTGTATTTTTTCAAAAGTTAGCATTTAGGTAATATTAATTGGTATGAAACAACTTTTCACCGTTATATGTAAACCTATTAATAACATCTTTGCCCTCACCTGCAATCAACCATTCAATGAATTTCTGAGATTTATTATACTCAACATGAGGAAATTTTTCAGGATTGACTGCAATAATTCCATAAGGATTATGTAATTCATCACCACCCTCAAAAAGAATTTTTAAATTATTTTTATTTTTAAAAGATAGCCAGGTGCCTTTGTCACTTATCGTATAGGCATCAATTTCAGAGGCAATATTTAATGTATTGGCCATGCTTGTTCCAGTTTTTATATATTTATCATAGTCAAATTTTTTGATATTTGCCAAACTCCATAATTCTTGTTCTTTTTTATGAGTTCCAGAATTATCATCTCTTGAAATAAATTTGTATTCTGAGTTATATATTTTTTTTAATGCGGATAAAATATCTTCCTCTTGTGATATTTTCAGTGGGTCAGATTTTGGACCAACTAAAATAAACTTATTGTACATAACCTCATATCTTTGAACACCGTAGCCCTCATCTATAAATTCTAATTCATCTTTTTTTGAATGAACAAATAATAAATCTCCATCGCCCCTTTTTGCGTTTGCAATAGCATTGCCGGTTCCAACTGCAATAGGTCTTATACTTATTCCAGTTTTATTTTTAAATTCTGATGCTAAGAGATCAAGCAAACCCGTATTCGCAATGCTTGTTGTAGACTGAATGATTATAAAATCTTTAGAATAAACACTTATGGAAAAAAATAAAAATAACGATAAAAATAAATTTTTTAATTTCATTTATAATCAACAATATTAACATACATAATTGAAGATAATGAAGTTAGCAAACAGCGCAGATAATTACGGTTTAATTAGCAAGTTATTTCATTGGATTATGGCTGCTCTTATAATTGCAACATACTTACTAGGCAAAAATTTAGAGAATAATTTCGAGTATTACTATGAGATATTGATGATACACAACACACTAGGCCTTTCAATTCTTGTCCTAGCCATTTTTAGATTAAGCTGGAAATTTATCAATATTAGGCCCAAGCCCATCTTAAAAAATAAAATATTAATTAATGTTGCTAAAACTAACTATTTTTTATTTTACTCAATATTTTTTTTACAACCAATATCTGGATACATCCTTACAAACTTGCAAGGTGACACGGTAATGTTTTTAAATTTTGAATTAATAAATTTGTTAGATCACAACAGTGATTTAAGGTACTTGTTCAAAAGTTTCCATGAATATTCTAGTAATGTTTTATTAGTTTTATTTTTTATACATTCAGGAGCCGCACTTATGCACCATTTTGTTTTTAAAGATAGAACTTTAAAAAGAATGACTTTTGATAGTGATTAATATTTTAAAGCCACTCGGGTACGGGAAGTTTTTTTGATATCAGATATTCTTTGTTATATAACTTACTAAAATACTTGTTAGCATCATCACAAAGAATTGTAACAATGTTTTTACCTGGTCCCATTTCTTTAGCCATTTCGATAGCCCCTGCTACGTTTACTCCAGAACTAGAGCCAAGAAATAAGCCTTCTGTTTTGACCATTTTATATAAAAGTTCAAACGCTTCATAATCCGTAATATGGTATGAGAAATCAATAAGGGAAGGTTCAACATTTTTTGTCACTCTATACTGGCCTATTCCCTCCGTTTCTGATGGATCGCCTTTAACTTCCAATTTAGAATATTTAAAATAATTATACATTTGAGCACCTTGTGGATCTGTACAAGCTATTTTTATATTTGAATTTAATTCTTTGAGTCCAATAGAAGTGCCTGCTAATGTTCCACCCGACCCAATTGCACAAGTAAATCCGTCAACTTTTCCATCAAGCTGATTGAATATTTCTTTAGCTGTGGTTTTTGAGTGAAATTTGTAATTTGCTGTGTTGTCAAATTGGTTTGCCCACATAACTGAAGTCTCTCCTTTTGATTGTAGATCTTCAACTAACCTCTTTGATACATGCTGATAATTACCTGGATCAGAATAGGGTTTAGTTGGTACAACTTTTAGCTTTGCCCCCATATTCCTTAAAATACTTTGCTTCTCCTCTGATGCACCGTCAGGCATTACAATTATAGTTTTGTATCCTCTAGCATTGTTAATCATTGTTAAAGCAATACCTGTGTTTCCAAAGGTACCCTCAACAACAGTGCCGCCTGGTTCAATTAAATTATTCTCTTCAGCATCAAGGATTATACCCAATGCCGTTCTATCTTTGATAGAACCAGCTGGATTCATAAATTCTGCTTTACCATAAATATTACAACCCGTAATTTCAGATGGATATTTGAGTTTAATAAGTGGCGTATTGCCAATAAAGTCAACTATGTCTCTCATCTTAAATCTTTGATAGGGCTTGTTCTAAATCTGAGATCAAATCATCTACATCTTCAATACCCACAGATATTCTTAGTAATGTTTCTGATATGCCTAATTTTTCTCTAATTGATGGATCTATAGAAGCATGGGTCATGATGGCTGGATGCTCGATCAAACTTTCGACTCCTCCTAGGCTTTCCGCGAGTGTAAATAAATTTAAATTTTTTAGAAAAGTTTTTACCCCATTAATATCTGAGTCAATTACAAAAGACATCATTCCACCAAAACCATCCATTTGTTTTTCTGCGATTTCCTTGTGCCTTTTATCATTACCTGGAAAAAAAACTTTTTCTATCTTAGGATGATTGGATAAATAATTAGACACAGCAATAGCATTTTCATTATGTTGCTTCATTCTTACAGAAAGTGTTTTAATGCTTCTTGTTAATAAATAACAATCAAAGGGAGAGGGGACAGCCCCAACTGCATTTTGAATAAAAGAAATTTTTTCAGCGTATTCCTTATTCTCTTTAATAACAATAGACCCGCCAACAATATCTGAGTGGCCTCCTAAATATTTTGTTGAAGAACTCACTACCATATCTGCACCTAATTCAAGTGGTCTCTGATTATATGGAGAGGCAAATGTGTTATCACATATCACAGGTAATTTAAACTCACTTGCAATATTAACAGTGTTTTTAATATCAATAATTTTCATTAAAGGATTTGATGGTGTTTCAATCCATATAAATTTTGTGTTTTCTTTTATTTCATCATTCCAGTTTATATTTTTATCAAAGTCGATGTAAGTTACGTCAATATTTGATTTAACTTTATCAAATAACCTACGAGTACCCCCATATACATCATCAGAACAAACTATATGGTAGTTTGTGCCAAATAGGTCACAAACTGTATTAATTGCTGACATGCCCGATGCAAATGCAAAAGCTTTATCTCCAGACTCAATTTGTGCTAGTAATTTTTCTAGTACATCTCTAGAAGGATTTTTGGTTCTAGCATATTCATACTCAAAATTTCCGGGTTCCATTTGTTTGAAGGTTGATGAAAGATGTATCGGTGGCATAACGGCTCCCGTTTCTTTATCTGGGCCATGTCCAGAATGAATTACTTTTGTGTTAAATTTTTTTTTCACAGCTCAATTTATAACTAATTAATTTTTAAATAACATCTATAACGATATTTTTCTTATTTGATAGGCTTTTTAAATTATAAGAAATCTGTTTCATATCAACCAAAATTCGAATATTATACCTGTCCCCTAGCCGCTTGGGTTGAGACATTGTCGAGGAGGAAGGTGGCAAGGGGCAATAAATTTCATTATTTCGTTAAACTATATTCTTAACCAATTGGTTAATTTAAGTTTCCTTTGACACCATTTGATTTAGATTTTCAATTTTCATATCAACAGACAAATCATTTGGCATTAACTTTTTCATTTCTTGATAAACCTTAAGTGCTCCATCATAATTTTTGTAGCTTATAAGAATTCTACTCAAACCATCTAATGCACCAAAATGTCTTGGTTCAAGATATAATGTAGCTTCAATATCTCTCATAGAGTTTTCATAGTCTCCCATCATAAAATAAAAAGTTGCCCTTTTATTGTAGGCCTCCGCGTAATTTGGCTCTAACTCAATAGCAAGAGTTAAGGCTGATATCGCAGATTGGTAATTTTTAGATTTAAAAAAATCTGAAATATTTTCCATTACTATTTTTACATCTGGATTTTCAATTTTCATCCATTCTCCCCATATTTTTGATATAATTAGACTTTGTTCTTTTGAGTCCTTTACCTCGGAGAGCTGATTGAATAATTCATCAAGTTTTGGGCTATTTTGATCTGCGTAACTATAGGATATGTTCAAAAACAAGGCGAATATAATTAAAATGATTTTCATCTATATTGTTTAATTACGCATATAAATAGTATGCAGTTTAAAAAATTAATTTACACAAGTTTATGCCTTTTACTTTTTAACACCATATCTATTGCAGAAACTATTGATAAAAATGAGTTTAGTGAAACGCAAGCAGTGATTGAAAGTCAACTAAAGGCCTTCATTAACAAAGATGCTGAAGGAGCTTTCTTTCATGCCTCACCTTATATCAAGATGAGGTTCAATAATCCTCAAGATTTTATGAGTATGGTTAAAAACTATTATGAGCCTGTTTATAACCCTAAAAATTACTATTTTATGGAATCAAAATTTTTTGAAGGAGCTATATATCATCAACTACAAATCGTCTCGCAAGATAATGTTTCTTATTTAGCAATGTACTCGCTCATTAAAGATAAGGGAGAGTGGAAAATTTCAGGTTGCTCTATTTACCCAATGGAAAAGCAATCAATTTAGCTTTTTTAATTTAGAATAAACAAGATATCCAGAAATTATTATTAAAATAGCTCCGCATAATTCTATAATTGAGGGGTAGTGATTGAAAACAAAAATACTAATTACTATTCCAAAAATGATCTGTGAATAATGTGTGATGCTAAAAAATGAAGCTTCTATTCTTCTAAGAGAATAGATTAAGATCATCATGGCCACACCATCAATAAGCCCTGCACCTACCATTATTAAAAAATCGTACAAAGCGATATCTTTGTAATGGTTGATTGAAAATACTGTGAAAATTATGCCAGTAATTCCCATACTATAAAAAGTCAAAGCCATAGTTCTTTCAGATTTCCCATAAACTCGCACTGTAAAGTCTAGACACGCTAATGAAATTACACCTAATATAAGAAATATTACTCCCAAAGCATTAAAACCTGCGTTTAAACTAAAACCTGAGACCATAAAAACAGCAATCATAGCTAGTATTAAAGAAATTATTTTGGAAAGGTAAATCGACTCCTTTAAAATTACTATTCCCATAATTGAGAGTAACACAGGAGCTGACAAAATTATTGGATAAGCAATAGATAAAGGTAATAAAATGATACCTTTTACAACAAAATAATAGGTCAAAGTCATTAAAATACCTCTTATAAAATGAAGTTTATAATTGCTTGTTTTTATTTCTTCTAAGCTCTTTCTGTATAGTAAATAAAAGAGCACTGGGATTATTGCGGAGAAACTCGCTATGGAAAATATAACTGTGTCTTTATATAAATCTCCAATTACCTTTATAATAGTGTCTGCAATTGAAAATAAGAAAAAGGCAACAGTGCCTAGTATGTAAATTAGGTGTTTTTTACTCTCTAATTGAGACATTGAATTTACTTCTATATCTCATTACTAAGATTAATACGAACAATTTAATGGTAAGCGGTATAAAAAAATAAAAAATCATAATATTTGGAATATTTGGGTGAATTGTAAAATTTATTGATTGTAAGTAACCATATCCCGTTAGTGCTATACCAGCAGCAATTCCTATAGCAGCTTTTCTTATAATTGAGAAAAATGAGGTAAAAAACTGTGATAAACGATTTTCATTATTTACATCTAATATGTCAGCTAACTCAATCTGGGGTATTATAAGATCAATTCCAATTCCAATTCCTGTAATAAGTATGACAAATATATATATTTGCCAATAGTCACTGCTAGTGAAAATAACAAATAAGAAACCAAAAATAGTTATACTGGTTCCAATCTGTAATAAAAACATATTTGAAAATTTTTTTCCAAAAAAATACCAAAATGGCGTGGAAATTAATGTTATAAGAAAATACAAAATTAATAAATGGCCTGCATAATCACTAAGACCCAGATATTCAGATACAAATATAATAAATAAATTTGCAGTAAAATTATTAGCAAGTAAATTAAAAAATGTAATGTAAGAAAAAGGTAAGATTTTTTTATTTTTTTTAATGAAAGTTTTTAATTTTATCCAAGAAATTTCATTTGGCTTGTAATTAAGTTCATCATCATAGAAAAAATAAAAAATTAATCCCCCTATAATTGCAAGAGAAATAAAAATAAAACCACTTGTTTTTATAACGTCTGGGTTTAATAGCTCAACATTATTTAAATTTGAAATAGTCGTTGGAATAATAAGAGCTGCAAGAACTCCTAAAATTGCAAATACTTCTTTGACTGCTGCCAAACGAAATCTTTTTTTTAAAATTTTTTTTTGATCGATAACTATGGAGTCGTAAGGAATGATTGCAATTGAGTAACTTATCAATGCTAAGTTATAAAAAAAAATAAAATAATAAATATTAGAAGATTGGAAAACGTAAAGGCCAAATAAGGAGAAAATAAATATTATTATTCCTAAAAGAATTTGATTTTTTCTTGATCGACCTGAAATAATTCTTTTTTCTGTTAAATAACCAATTAAAAAGTCTGAGAAGACATCAAAAAATCTAGATATCAGTATTACTAGACCGATAACACTTAAAGAGATACCAATTGATAAATTGTAAAATGTGGGCAAAAAAATAAATAATAATAAAAAACTCCCAGCAAGGTAAAATGACTGAAAACTATAGGATAAAATCGATTTTAAACTCATTTTTGGATATTTAATACTTGAACAACTTTGACTATATCAAAATATTTATTAGTGTTCAGTTAGCATTCATGCGGGGGCTGATTCGGTATCTCACTTTCCTCCTCTATATGTCGAGTCAGCCGTTCCTCTACCCTCTATATCTAGTATTTTTCTCTTAATTTTATCACCCCACATATATCTTCCGAAATCTCCATTTTTTTTTACTACTCTGTGACAAGGAACCAATAATCCAACAGGATTTTTACCAACCGCTGAAGCAATGGCTCTTACTGCATCTGGTCTCTTTATTTTTTTAGCAAGCTCGCTGTAGGAAGTTGTTTGACCATAAGGAATTTTAGTAATTTCTGTCCAAACTTTTTTTTGTAGTGTAGTTCCATCGAGGAATTTTATTTTTATATCTTTTTGTTTAGAAATTTTACCTTTCAATAAGTTGTTTATTAATATTTTTGCTTTTTTTAATTTTAAACCTTTAGTTGGATTATATAAATTAAGTATATTTTTAATTCTTTTATCATTATCTTTTATAAGAAAGTGAACTCCCTCTGAACTATCTAGGACAAAAAGTTTAATTATTGGTGTTTCGATAAAATCAAAACAATAATTCATTAATTAAACATTTTTTTTACTTTATCAAAAAACCCTTCCGTCATTTTAGAGTTTTTCTTAGTAAGGGTTTCATTAAATTGATTTAAAAGCTTCTCTTGATCTGAAGATAAGTTTACTGGTGTTTCAGCATGTACTTTAACAATCATATCACCTCTTGTGTTTGTTCTCAGAATACTCATTCCCTTGCCTTTGATTCTGAGTTTATGACCTGACTGCATTCCTTTTGGTATGGAAACATTAACCATTTTTTTTTCTATAGTAGGAACTTCTATATTTCCGCCCAAAGTTGCTGTAGTAAAAGGTATAGCAACATCACAAATAATGTTATCTCGTTCTCTCTGGAAAAGTTTGTGGTTATTTATATTTATAAAAACGTAAAGGTCTCCATAGGAGCCGCCTCTTTCTCCAGCCTCTCCTTCTCCGCTCATTCTAATCCTGTTACCTGTTTCAACTCCAGCAGGTATTTTGATCTGAATTTTTTTATTTTGTTTAATTCGTCCAGTGTTACTGCATTTTGAGCATCGACCCTTCATTTCTTGCCCAGTTCCACCACATCTACCACAGGTCCTCTCCATAGAAAAAAACCCGCTCTGAGTCCTAACTTTTCCGTAACCTTGGCAAGTAGAACAACTTTTATAACTATGCTGTTCAGGGCAATTAATCATTTTGGGTATCGTTACTTCTAGTGATTTTCCAGTAAAAGCCTCTTCTAGGTCAATAGTAACATCGTAGCGCAAATCATCCCCTCTACTTTCGCGCTGACCACCCTCACCAAATGCACCAAAAATATCTTCGAAAATATCTGAAAAACCACCAAAGCCTTGTTGGCCAAATCCACCGGCTCCACCACCGCCTTGTTCAAAAGCAGCATGGCCAAATTGATCATAAGTTTGTCTTTTTTTTGGATCTTTTAAAATTTCATATGCTTGACTCACATCTTTAAATTTTTGTTCAGCAGCAGAGTCACCCTGATTTCGATCAGGATGATATTTCATTGCTAATTTTCGGTAAGCACTTTTTATTTCAGAGTCACTAGCTTCACGGGATATACCAAGAGTGTCATAAAAATCCTCAGCCATAATATTTTAAACCAAGCTAAGAGTTACTGTCCGCTTGCTTTTTTATCGTCGTCTACTTCTTCGTAGTCTGCGTCTATAACGTCATCATCGCTTTTAGTTTCACTAGTGTTATCTTCTTGTTTAGGTTGTTCTGCACCAGATGCCTCAGATGATTGTTGATCTTTGTACATCGCTTCACCCATTTTCATAGATGATTGAGTAAGGTCTTGTGTTTTTTGTTTTATAGTCTCAATCTCATTTTTATCGAGTGCCTCTTTTAAATCTTTTAAGTCTGCTTCTATTTTGGACTTATCTTCGGGACTAATTTTATCTCCATGCTCTTTTATATTTTTTTCCACTTGGAAAACAAGACTATCGGCTTGGTTTTTAACATCAACCTCTTCTCTTTTCTTCTTATCTGTTTCAGCATTGGCTTCAGCATCTTTAACCATTTTGTCAATCTCTTCATCTGATAGACCACCAGATGCTTGGATTTTAATTTGTTGTTCTTTTCCTGTAGATTTATCTTTTGCAGATACATTAACAATACCATTAGCGTCAATATCGAAAGTTACCTCGATTTGTGGTGTTCCTCTTGGAGCAGGAGGTATGCCAACTAAATCGAATTGACCTAAAAGCTTGTTATCAGCAGCCATTTCTCTTTCTCCCTGAAAGACCCTGATAGTAACGGCATTTTGATTGTCTTCTGCTGTTGAGAATACTTGGCTTTTTTTTGTAGGAACAGTCGTATTTCTTTCAATTAACTTTGTAAATACTCCGCCAAGTGTTTCAATACCCAAAGAAAGTGGGGTTACGTCTAAAAGTAATACATCTTTTACATCACCTTGTAAAACACCTGCCTGAATAGCTGCTCCCATAGCCACAACTTCATCAGGGTTAACACCTTTACTGGGGTCTTTTCCAAAAAAGTTTTTAACAATTTCTGTTACTTTTGGCATTCTTGTCATTCCACCAACTAAAATGACATCGTTTATGTCGCTTGCTGAAAGGCCAGCGTCACTAAGAGCTTTTTTACAAGGTTCAATTGTATTTTGAAGCAAGTCGTCAACCAACTCTTCAAGCTTAGCTCTGGTAAGTTTTACATTTAAGTGTTTAGGCCCAGATTGATCAGCTGTAATAAAAGGTAAATTTACATCAGTTTGAGTTGAACTTGACAGTTCTATTTTTGCTTTTTCAGCAGCCTCTTTTAAACGTTGTAATGCTAATTTGTCATTTTTTAAATCTATACCTTGATCTTTTTTAAATTCGCTAGCTAAAAAATCAATAATTCTTAAATCAAAGTCTTCGCCACCCAAGTGTGTGTCACCATTTGTTGACTTAACTTCGAACACTCCATCGCCAACTTCTAAAATTGATACATCAAATGTACCACCGCCTAAATCGTAAACAACTACAGTGCCTGATTGTTTTTTATCTAGTCCATATGCTAATGAAGCAGCGGTTGGTTCATTAATAATTCTTAAAACTTCTAAGCCAGCAATTTTGCCAGCATCTTTAGTTGCTTGCCTTTGTGCATCATTGAAATAAGCAGGAACAGTTATCACTGCTTGTGTAATAGTTTCTCCTGTATAAGACTCGGCTGTCTCTTTCATTTTTTGAAGAATAAAAGCAGAGATTTGGCTAGGGCTATATTTTTCACCCTGAGCTTCAACCCATGCATCACCGTTATTACCTTTAATAATTTTAAATGGAGATAAGCCTACATCCTTTTGGACAGTGTCGTCTTCAAAGCTTCTACCAATAAATCTTTTTACAGCATAAAGTGTATTTTCAGGATTGGTGACGGCTTGTCTTTTTGCAGATTGACCAATTAGTTTTTCGCTTTCAGTAAAAGCTACAACAGAAGGTGTTGTTCTAGCACCTTCAGAATTCTCTATTACCTTTGGATTCTTTCCATCCATTATTGCCACACAAGAGTTTGTGGTACCTAAATCAATTCCAATTACTTTAGCCATTTTGTTTTTCCTACTTTAAAAATTAAATAATCTTATATTTATATGGGTTGATACTTACTTAATTCAAGAGCATTAAAACTATTGAATTTTCTTACTTTTAGGATTTCTCTTCTTCTTCAATGGCTTTATCTTCTTGATTTTCTTGAGATTTTTTTGATACCCCTACCATTGCTGGTCTTAGTAATCTATCATGCAATGTGTAGCCTGGTATTAGTTCTTGAACAATAGTTCCGGGCTCGCAGTCATTTTTTTCAATTTCCATCATGGCTTGGTGTAAATTATGGTCAAATTTTTGGTTTATACTTTCAATTTTTTTGATGCCAATTTTTTCGAAAGTGGCCATAGTGGATTGTGCAATTAGATCTAAACCATCAACAACAGACTTTATGCTTTCATTAGATCTCACTTCTTCTGAAATACTTGATTTTGCTCTCTCTATATTGTCACCGATATTAATTATTTCTTTTGCAAAATTAGCTATACCGTATTTCAATGCATCTGATTGATCTTTTTCTGCCCTTTTTCTAAAGTTTTCTAGTTCAGCAACAGCTCTTAACCTTTGATCTTTTAAACTCTCAATTTCCTCTTTGAGTTTTTGGATTTCATCATCATTTGTATCTGAATTTTCATCTACATCAGTCTCAATGGTTTCTTGATTTTCTGTAACATCTTCTACTTGGTGTTGGGCTTGATCTTCGTATTTCTTATCTTCTTCCATAATAATTCCTTTATTTTTTTGATATTGTTTCAGACATATAACTCACAATAGGAACAATTCGCTGATAATCAATTCTTTTTGGACCTATAACACCAATAGCACCAGTGAGTCCATTTTTAGTTTTATAATTTGATAAAATCATAGATAAATTTGTATTTTTAAAAAAATTTGTATTACTTCCAATAAATATTTGCACTCCTTTTGATTTTTTCAAGGCCTTAATCATTTTGTTTGCCATTTTACCTGTTTCAATATCTCTCAAAAGCTCATTTATGCTGTCTAGGTCTGTTTCTAAATTATTCTTAATTAAATTTGGTAGACCTCTAACAAAAAAGGTTTCTGTATTTTGAGACTTTTCAATTTTTATTCCTTTCAGCAATAGTTTTTTTGAGGTGTTGGTTATTTGATTTCTTGCTGATTTTATAAAAATTTTTATATTATTTTGAATTTCTGTAGGTGACATAGATTTTGAAAACTTATTTATAAAGTTGCCAATACTATTTAAATCTTCTGTTTGAATATTTTCATCAATTTCTACTATTCTATTTGATGTATACCCATCTTCGTGCTCGATAATGAATATTACTTTATGATTATCGATTTTGTGAAAGTCAATTTTTCTAATTTTTGCTATTTTTTCATTATTAATAACAAGACTAGCTTGTTTCGATAGGCCATTTAATGTGTTAGTAATTATTTCTTGTTCATTTAAAAGATTATTCATTTTAGATGACTTCTCAATAATCTCTTTTTCACTTTTACTGATTGATCCTGGCTCTAAAAGTGCATGAGTATAAAATTGTAAACCTAAATCAGTTGGTATACTGCCTGCAGAGAAATGTCCTTTTTGTATAAGTCCGTGAAAATTTATTTCGTTTAAAACATTTCTTATTGTTGCTGGTGAAAGTTTATAAGAAATTTTTGAACTAAGTGCTTTGGAGCCCATAGGCTCACCTGTTTTCAAGTAACTTTCGACAAGTGACTTGAATATAAGCTTTGATCGTGCACCAATATCTGTAATTTTTTTATTCATTAATCTTAATTAATCTTATAATTTAAAATAATAAAACATAAATGTCTGGATATACAAGAAATGATAGAGAGCTCTCTAAAATTAGAAATTTAGAAATAATTCCAGGCTTTCAACCAAATAATCAATCATCATGTTTAGTTAAGTTAGGAAATACTCATGTCTGTTGCTCAGCTATTATTGAAGATAGAGTTCCTGGATTTTTAAGAAATTCTGGGAAAGGTTGGTTAACTGCAGAATATGGTATGTTACCTTCTTCTACATCTGAAAGAATGGACAGAGAGGCAGCCAAAGGTAGGCAGTCTGGAAGAACACAAGAAATTCAGAGACTTATTGGAAGAAGTTTAAGGTGTGCTGTTAATTTAGATATACTTGGCGAAAAAACTATCAAGATTGATTGTGATGTGATTAGTGCTGATGGAGGAACAAGGACAGCATCTATCATTGGTGGATACGTTAGTCTTGTTCGATCAATTAATGAGTTCAAAAATAAATTTAATTTATCAAAAGCAATTATAGTAAATCAAGTTGCAGCAATATCGGTTGGTGTTGTTAAAGGAACATCATGCATAGATTTAAATTACATTGAAGACTCGAGTGCTGAGGTAGATTGCAATGTGGTAATGGCAAATGATGGTCAGTTTATTGAGTTTCAATCTACTGGTGAAGAGGCTAAATTTAGCAAGAAAACTATTATGAGTTTTATAGAACTAGTTGAGGGATCGATGCCAGAAATTTTCAATATTCAAAACTTGGCAATTGAAAAATAATTTATTACTTGGCACTAATAATACTGGAAAATTAAAAGAATTTATTTTTTATATAAAGCACTTCAATCTATTTAGTGAATATGAAGTTTTAAATCTAAATGAATTTAACAATACTGGTGAACCAACTGAAAATGGTAAAACTTTTGAAGAAAATTGTGAAATTAAATCGAAATATTTTTTAGATAAAACAAATACACTCGTACTATGTGATGATAGTGGATTTATTGTAAATAAATTAAATAACTATCCAGGAATAAAAACAGCAAGAGAGGCAAAAAAATTAGGTGGGGAACAAAAGGTTATAGATTTTATTTTTAGTAAATTTGAAAACTTAAGTTATATTGATGCGACTTTTTTTTGTTCTATTTGTGTTTTAGGAATAAACCAAAGATATATGGCATCGGGGTCCATACAAGGTTCTATAATAAAATATAAAAGAGGCAATGATGGTTTTGGTTATGATGCATATTTCATTCCCACTGGTAACAATAAAACCTTCGCTGAAATGAATAAGGAACAAAAATTATTAAACTCTCACAGGTATGAAGCTTTTAAAAAATTATCTAATCAAATATTACAGGATAATTAATCATCATATTTTCTAACGGCAATCTTCCAAAATCCTCATCATTAATAGCGCTTGGTAAAGAATTGTTTTTTAGAATTTGATTAGCAATATTAAGTGATATCTTTACTGAAATCCTGAAGAAGAACTCCCGATGCGGTTCATCCATGGTAGTCAAATCGATATTTTGCAAGAAAGTCCGATTAATAGGCTTATAATAATTTTCTAAATTCTTTCTTTGCTCTAAAAAATTGTCAATTAGGAATGTTCTCTCAAGAGGATAAGTTCCGTCCTCTGTTGCTAAATATCCAACTAAATCTTTATAGCTAAAAGTATCGTCAAAAATAATTATGTTGTCATATGTATTTAAGTCTCCCATCAACCTCACTGATAATTCCAAATCCACTGCGCTGTCTCCAAATGGAGATGATTTAATATATTTTAATGGGTAGGTATCTCTAAAATATTCAAATAATTTTAATCCATATTCGTTTTGTTTGTATAACACACCAAGTGAGTTTGATGAATTGATATAATCCCCAAGTATTTCAACGTGTTGGTAAGGGCTACTAAATACGAAAATGATTTCATTATCTGCATACTTATTCATTACAGAGAAGTCATTTGATAAAGAAATCGTAAATGTATTTTCACCAAGTTTATTTGGTAAGTCGAACAAATCTTTTGAATTTGTGGGGCCTATAATTAGAGAATTCTTGATTGAGTTTTGTATTTCATCAATTGAATAGATAAATTCTATTTTTTTGATATCAGGAAAGTTATCGATTTCTTCTATAAAAACATCATAAAACAAGGATGT
Source organism: uncultured Alphaproteobacteria bacterium (assembly GCA_902523135.1). Lineage (GTDB taxonomy): Bacteria > Pseudomonadota > Alphaproteobacteria > HIMB59 > HIMB59 > HIMB59. The sequence goes on along the minus strand of CABYYB010000001.1, from coordinate 325,775 downwards.
TAAAATTTCATCATCTGATAAAAAAACAATTATTTTATCGATATTATTAAAATCAATTATTTTATCTCCGGGTTTTGATGGCTTCTTTATTGTCTCAACTTTCTCTATTTCTTCTTCTTTCTCTTCAACAATTTCTATCTCTTCAACTTTTTCTGGTGCTTTTTCAATTGGCTTTTTTTTCTCGATTGTTGTTGGGGCACAACTAAAAAATGATATTAATGTGAGTAATATAATTATATTTTTAAATAAACTCATAATGAACCCGGGTCTGTATTTAGTTTCAACTCCCATAGGAAATTTAGATGATATCACATTAAGAGCTATAAATGTTTTAAAAAATTCTAATTTAATTTTATGTGAGAACACCAATAATAGTAAAAAGCTTTTAAAAAGATATGGTATCAAAACATCATTGTCTAAGTACACTGACCACGACTTTAGCAAAAAGAAAGATTACATATATAAATTATTAAAATCTAATCAAATCATATCATTGATATCAGACTCTGGTTCTCCACTTATATCCGATCCTGGAAACCAATTAATAAATTTTTTATTTGAAAATCAGGTAAATATATATTCAATACCTGGTGCTAGCGCCTTAATCTCAGGTATTCAACTGAGTGGTTTTTTAAATAAAAAAAAATTTACCTTTGTTGGTTTTCTTCCCAAAAAAAAAGAACATAAAGAAAAAACTCTTTTAGAGAATAAAATTAATAATCTAATTATTTACTCAACTAAACAACAATTACGTAAGGACGTTTATGCTATTGCCTCTATTTCTGATACATTTGAAATTGTAATACTTAAAGAACTGACAAAACTTTATGAGGAAAGAATACACATAGATTACAAAAATTATGAAAATTTTAATTACTCTGGAATTAAAGGTGAGTTAGTTTTAGCTGTTAGCATTGAAAAAGAGACTGACAAGATTAAAGATTTTGATTTTAGAGAGATTAAGGAGATAATTAGGGAGGTAGGTGTAAAAAAGGCTTATCAACAGCTTAAAAGTAAGTATAAAATATCAAGGAATGATTTTTATAAATTATCAATCGATTTGAAAGATGACTAAGCATTTTATAATTCTACTATCAGTATTTTTTATTGGCTGTGGTCCGTCACTTGTATCTACAGGTGCAAAAACTGTCATTAAGGAAAACGAAGATGAAAAAACATTTAGTGAAAGTTGGGACGATGCCACAATTAAACTTGGTATTAAAGAAAAATACTTTTCATATGATGCAACTCTATTTACTAGGATTGATGTTGAAGTGGAGCTAGGAAAGGTATTGCTAACAGGAGTTGTTCCTTATGGGGATATGAGGTTAGAAGCTGTGAGACTGGCTTGGAAACAAGACGGTGTTATTGAAGTTCTTAATGAAATTTCGATTGATACGGGATATGGACTTGATGATATAGCTAAAGATAAGTTTATTAGCACACAACTTTATACAAAGATATTTACTGACTCGAATATAAAGAAGTTTAAGTATGATTTTGAAGTACAAAAACAAATTGTTTATCTATTTGGTGTGTCAAGTGATGAGCAAGAGATCAATAGAGTTATCGATCATGCAAAAGATATTAAAGGTGTTTTAGATATCATAAATTATATTCAAGCTAGGTAGTTAAGCATTCGATAGCAAATGTAAATGGAAATGAAAAACCTCTTGACCACCGTCTTTGCCTTTATGTGTTTTAATTTGAAAACCTTTATCTCTTAAACCTAAAATATCTATAATTTCATCGACGGATTTCCAAAAATTAGTTTGATATAAACTGTCTGCATTTTGTAAGAAATCAGAAATATCAATTAGGGGCTTCTTAGGTATAATTAAAATATGTGTTTTTGCTTTTGGGCTAATATCTTTGAATGAAAGCACGTGCTCATTTTCAAAAACCTTATCACAAGGAATTTCACCTTTTAAAATTTTTGCAAAAATATTTTCTTTATCATAACTCATAACCTGACAGGAACACCTTTACTACTAAGATATTTTTTTACAGTCTTTATTTTATATTTTCTAGAGTGAAATACGCTCGCAGCTAACAAACCAGTGGATTTTGTCAAATAACCTAAATAAAAATGTTCAAGATTTCCAACGCCGCCACTAGCAATTACAGGAATACCAACATTACTAGTTACTTTTTTTAGCATATTGCTATCGAAACCATTTTGAACACCATCTGTATCCATTGAGGTCATTAATATTTCTCCAGCACCAAGATATTGTACTTGTTTTGCCCAACTAATAAGTTCATTTTTGGTAATTTCTCTTCCACCTTTGATGACAACTTTCATTTTATTTTTATGCCTTTTTCCGTCAATTGCTACGACTATGCATTGAGAGCCATGTCTCAATGAAGCTTGTCTTATTAATTTTGGATTTTTTACTGCTGCGGAATTTATTGATACTTTATCTGCTCCTGCATTAAGCAAATCTGTTATATCGCTCAAATCTGAAACTCCTCCACCCACAGTTAAAGGGATATTTATAACCTTAGCTATTGATTCAACAGTTTTAATAAATGTTTTTCTATTTTGATATGATGCATTTATATCAAGCATACAAAGCTCATCAGCCCCTGATAAAGAGTAATATTTTGCCATTTCAACTGCGTTACCCATGACTCTTATGTTTTTAAAATTAACACCCTTAACAACTTTATTTTTAATAACATCGAGGCATGGAATTATTCTTGTCTTAAGCATTAAATTGGACCAAACTATTTATAGATATTTTATTTTCGTATATAGCTTTACCTACAACAACATTATTGAAACCGTTTAATCTACTCAATTCAATATCGTTAAGGTCCTTAACTCCTCCTCCGATAGTAATATGCTTGTCAGTTAATTTTTTTATAGAATTAAACGTATCCATATTTAAGCCAGACATCATTCCATCATTAGCAACATCTGTGACAAAATAGGAATGAATAGGCAGGTTATTATATTTATCTATAATATGCTTTAAAGATTGATTGGTTGTTTCTTGCCAGCCATGAGAAGCAATTTGATTATCTTTTATATCCAAAGCAATGGATAGTTTTTCAATTAAAGAGTCGTCAAAATTTAAAACGTCATCAATATTCTTTATTGCAAAGGTTCCAATTACAATTATGTTAAACCCTTCATTAATTTTATCAATAATGGCATCTTTGCTTCTTATACCGCCAGCAACTTCAATATTAATATCAATTTTTCTTCTAATCTGACTCAAAACCTGATTATTATTACCTTTGCCTAAAGTAGCATCTAAGTCGACAACGTGGATAGTATTGAAACCTGCATCTTGATATGTTTTAGCCATATCAAGAGGAGAATACTGATAGATTGTTTTATCATCGGCGATACCTTTTGTTAGTCTCACACATTTTCCATCTATTATGTCAATTGCTGGGAATATATTCATGATTTCAAAATATAATTTTTTATCAAATTTAGTCCGTGTTTGTGGCTTTTTTCAGGATGGAATTGCACTCCGTAAATATTGCCTTTCTTTACAATAGAAGGGAATTTTTGACCATAAAGAGTGAAAGCTAAAACATCTGATTTTTTAATGTTTTGGAAAGTGTAACTATGAACAAAATAAAAATCCTTCTTGTCAAAACTATTTGCAATAATAGTGTCATCTTTGTTTAAGTTAATAGTATTCCAGCCCATATGAGGAATTATAAGTTTTTTATTTCTAAATTTTTTAATATCTCCACTGATAATTCCTAATCCTCTTGTAGTCTTATCTTCATAGCCCCAATCAGATAAAATTTGCATACCAACGCATATGCCTAAGTATGAAGAGTTATTATCTAAGTATTTCTTTAATGGTTGAATTATTTTTAATTTTTTCAAATTTGACATAAGAGTGGCATAAGCGCCTTGTCCGGGTAAAATGATTTTATCAAACGAAGTATAATTGAAATGACTTTTAATAATCTTTAATTGATATGGCCTTCCTTTAATAATGTCTTTGATTGCTTTATTAATCGATCCAATATTTCCAGACTGTCCGTCAATAAGTCCTATGACTTTTTTTTTCAAAGTTTCCCTTTAGAGCTCGGAATATTTGTTTTTCTTGGATCAATAGATATTGCTTTTTTCAGGGATAGTGCAAATGATTTAAAACAGCTCTCAATAATATGGTGATTATTTTTTCCATATAATGTTTCGATATGACAATTCATTCTTGACTCAGTAACTATAGATTTAAAAAATTCTGAAAATAACTCTTGGTCCATTTCACCGACTTTTTCTAAAGTTGTTTTCACATTCCAAATAAAATACGGGCGGTTACACAAATCTAAAACTGATCTTGTTAATGTTTCATCAAAAGAAACATAAGAGTATGCAAATCGTGTTATGCCTTTTTTATCACCAAGTGCGTTTTTTATACCCTCACCTAAAGCTATGCCAACATCTTCAACAGTATGATGCATATCAACTTTAAGGTCGCCATCACATTTTAACTCTATATCAATCAAACTGTGGGTACTTATTTGTTGAAGCATATGATCAAAAAAAGCAATCCCAGTGTCAATTTTATTTACTCCAGAACCATCAAGGTTAAGTTTTAATGATATTTTTGTTTCTTTTGTGTCTCTATTAAATGTAAATTCACGCATTTGTAATTAGCTATTTAGTACCTATATTTATAGGAATAATGGATAAAAATAAAACAATAATACGCTCTACAACTGTTGTTTGCGTTCGTGATAATGAGAGTGTTGTTATAGCATCTGACGGACAAGTAACTTTGGGAACATCTGTAATTAAGTCAAACGCCAATAAGATTAGAACATTTCATAATGATCAAATTATTGTTGGGTTTGCTGGATCAACCGCTGATGCACTGACTCTTTTTGATAGACTGGAGAAGAAGTGTGAAGAATTTTCATATAATCTAAAAAGAGCTTGTGTCGAATTAGCTAAAGATTGGAGAACCGATAGGTATCTTAGAAGATTGGAGTCAATGATTATTGCAGCTGATAAAAGTGAAACATATCTTATTAGTGGAACAGGAGACGTTCTGGAACCTCAAGAAGGTATAGTTGCAATTGGATCAGGTGGCAACTTTGCCCTGAGCGCAGCAAGGGCTCTAAAAAGAAAATCTAATTTGTCTGCAAAAGAAATTGCAACAGAGTCACTTAAAGTTGCAGCAGAGCTTTGTATTTATACAAATGATACTCTAAACATCTCAGAGATTAAGATTTAATGGATAGCCAATCTCTTACACCAAAAGTTATTAAAGAAGAGCTTGACCGCTATGTGATAGGTCAAGATGATGCAAAAAAAGCAGTCGCCATAGCTCTTCGGAATAGATGGAGAAGGTTAAATGTAAAAGATGAGACTCTCAGAGATGATATCATTCCAAAAAATATATTAATGATTGGGCCAACAGGTTGCGGTAAAACTGAGATTGCAAGAAAATTAGCAAAACTTACACAGTCGCCGTTTATAAAAGTAGAGGCAACTAAATTTACAGAAATTGGATACGTTGGAAGAGATGTCGAACAAATAATTAGGGATTTAATTGAAGTTGCAATTAATTTAGAAAAGAAAAAGATAAGAGATCGTTTTATAGATGAAGCCAAAACAAACGCAGAAGAAATTGTTTTAAAAGCACTGCTTGGTGACAATCCAAGTGAAGAAACTAAGGAAAAATTTCGGTTAATGCTAAGAGATAATCAACTTAATGATAAAGAGATCGAAATAGCGTTAGATCAAAAATCTAATCCTTTTCAATCATTGGACATACCAGGAATGCCTGGTGCTCAAATGGGAATGATTAATATGAATGATATATTTGGTAAAGGTTTAAAAAATAAAAAGAAAACAAAACTTAAAATAGGTGAAGCTTATGAGCCGCTTATTCAAGAAGAAATTGAGAAAATTGCTGAAAAACAAAATGTTGTTCAAAATGCAATTAAAAGTGTCCAGGAAAGTGGAATAGTTTTTATAGATGAAATTGACAAAATTGCGCCCAATAGTGAGAGACGAGGTGGGGATGTTTCAAGAGAAGGTGTGCAAAGAGATTTACTACCACTTATTGAGGGTACAGTTGTAAGCACAAAATATGGAACAATCGAAACAAATCATATTTTATTTATTGCGTCTGGTGCTTTTCATCAATCCAAACCAAGTGATTTACTCCCTGAACTTCAAGGAAGATTACCTGTAAGGGTAAGGTTAAATGCGCTTAAAAAAGATGATTTTATTAGAATTTTAAAAGAAACTGATAATAGTTTAACCAAACAATATAAGTCATTATTTGCAACAGAAAATATTGAATTAAAGTTTGAAGATGAGGCTTTAGAAGAGATAGCAACTCTCACTGAACAAATAAATACTGAGGTTGAAAATATTGGTGCACGACGATTACAAACAATGTTTGAAAAAATTCTTGAGAGAATTAGTTTTGATGCAAACCTAAGTGATCAAAAAACTGAAGTAGTAAATAAAGCATGGGTTGTAGATGCTGTAAAATCAGAGATAAAACCAACCGACGAAAAGAAATTTATTCTTTAGATTTAAGCTTAATATAAAAAGCACCCAAACCACCATGTTGTATTTTACAAGGCGAATATGATTTTATCATAGATTGAAATTTTTCTGTATCTAACCAAAAAGGAAATTGTCTTCTTATCTTTCCTGTAAAAAATTCTTCTCCATTAGTTTTATTGCCAAGACCAGTAACCACTATATGAAATAAGTTTTTCTTCTTGTAATTGACTGAAAAATATTCGATTAATTTTTGGTATGCTTGGTCAACTGTAAGACCATGTAAATCGATTTTGCTAAAATGCTGATTTTTAAATTGTTTATAAAGATTGTTATCTAAAAGAACTGGTTTAGAAAAAATTTTTTTAACTTTTGTAATTTTTTTATCTAAATTATCACTCTTTTTTTTATTCTTAATAGGAGCGCCAATTGAAATACTAATTTTTTCATTAGGTTGCTCTTCTAACGGTTTTTTATTTTGATGTTTATTTAAGTTAAATTTAATTTTATGAGACAAGTTTAATAGAAAAAAGCTTCCAATTAGGATCGGAGGATTTTTTATCTTTTTCAAAACCCCATTCTTCTACAACATTTAGAATTTCGTTATTTGCAACATTGTAATGTTCGGTTTCAAACTTCACAGACTTAACTAGTCTTAGGTCATCAGATTTATCATCTAAAATAGAACTATTTTTTACTTCTGAAAATTTTATTTCTTTGGGTGCTTTTGCTTGTTCCATCGCTTGCATTGCTTCAGGTGTAAGTAAATCTTTGACTTTTTCGATACTGTTACTTTGATAAGCCTGAACGATCATTTCATAAGCTTTATTTGCGCCTTCTAAAAATTCGTTATTATCATTTTTAGGAACTATCTTAGGTTTAAACTTCGATTGAGGATTTTTTTTTGTTCTAATATTCACAATTTTTCCGTCAGAGGATCCAAGAATACTCCTTAGGCGATACACTAAAAATATCGCTATTGCTCCAAAAAGCACAATATCTATAAATTCACTACTCATAATTTTTCAACATTTTAGCCCAATTTGAATTAGGTATTTTATTTTTTATAAACTCTTTATGGGCTTCTGTCTCTTCTTTTGTTAATACGATGGATGAGTAATTCGGCTCACTAGCTAAGTTAATTTTTTCTGATTTTGCCGTACTTAATTCCAATCCGATTTGGTTTATGCCTTGTAACTCCAAATATACATCAGTCAGGATTTTAGCGTCTTTTAAAGCACCATGTTGGTCTCTATTTACAAGAGTATTGATTTTTAATTTCTTTAAAAGTGCGTCTAATGATACTTGCTGCCCTGGAAACCGTTGTCTTGCAATTTTAATTGTATCTACAACTCTTTCCCTCGATATTGTTGGTTTAGATAGTTTCTCAAGCTCAAAGTTTAAGAAACCGATGTCAAAAGATGCATTATGAGCAACAATGTAACTATCTTGGATAAATTCTAAGAAGCTATCTGCAATCTCTTCAAAAATCGGCTTATCTGTTAAATATTCGTTAGTTATTCCGTGTATTTTAATATTCTCCTCAGTAAGAGTTTTAGAGGGATTTATATATTCATGATAGTTTGCCCCGACTTCTTTTTTGTTAAGTTCAATACAGCCAATTTCAATAATCCTATGTCCCTCTTTAAATTCTAAGCCTGTGGTCTCAATATCAAGTATAATTTCTCTCATAGTTTATTTAATAATTTAATAATATTTAAACGTAAGTTCAAGATTGAACCATTATTGCTTACTGTAAAAGTTGATTTATTCTTTTTTATATTCTCTTTAATCTGCTTATTATCCATTAATTTAAAATAATCTTCTGTAACACCTCTTTTTAAAACCCTTTGTTTTCTCTTAGTGGTATCCGAGTTTATGAATACCGTGACATTAAAATTATTGAATAAATTTTCTTCATAAAGCAATGGAATTTCATAAAATACTGGCTGATAAGATTGATGTTTTTGGGCTATAATTTTTTTTTTGGCGTATAAAAGAGGATATATTGTTCTTTTAAGTTTCCTATTAAACTCTTCATTCTGTAACATTTTAATTATTTCTTTTTTGTAATTATGATCATGAAGTTTCAATTTTTCTAAAATAATTTTTCTTGTGCGGTCATCATTGTATAATTTTGAAATTATAGCATCAGATGATATACAACAAAAACCTAGCTTAGAGATAAATTTAATAAATTCAGTTTTGCCCGATCCTATATTACCTGTAACTGCAACTTTGGTCATAATTTATTTACAAGCATTTGATAAATTTTATTGTCTATTTCTATCTTTTTACCAGACCATATTTCGTATGATGGTTTTGCTTGTTCTAAAAGCATTTTTAATCCACCTGAGAATTTTATGTTATGTTTTTTAGCTTTTTTTAAGAGATCTGTTTCAATTGGGTTATAAACTATATCAATTACTCCTTTAGATTTCTTAACTAAATTCAGGATATATCTATTTATTTTATTTTTTTTTGTCATCCCTGCACTGGATGCGTTTATTATCAAATCATATCTTTTCTTGAGATGAGATGGTCTGATCAGAAAACGATCAAATTTAAATTTTTTTTTGAGGTTTTCCTCTCTTCTTATAGATGTCGCAAAAATATCAATTTTTTCAATATTTTTTTGATTTAAAAAATATAAAATTGCTCTTGCGGCTCCTCCTGCACCAACCAATAATACAGTTTTTGTGTTTCTAATTTTCAAAGAATTAAAAGTCTTACTAAAACCAATAACATCTGTGTTATCACCAAAAATTAATTTGTTTTTTTTATAAATTAAATTTACAGAACCAATTTTTTTTGCTCTTGCGGTAATTTTATCGCAAAAACCAATAAAATTTTCTTTGTATGGTATTGTAATATTAAAACCAACAAATCGTTTATCTTTTCTATAATTATAGAAAAACTTATCTATGTTTTTTTCTTGTACCTCATATTTTCTATAAATAAAATTATTATTTCTTGACCAATAATTATGTATGTATGGCGATAATGAATGATTTAGTTTTTTTGCTACAATGCCTATTTTTTTTTTATTCATTTAGATACTTCTCAGTGTCTTTAAAAAATTAATAACATCCATTCCAATAATATTGAAATAACTGCCATATATATCTTTAAAGAAAAAGTTCCCTTTTCCTTCTATGTTATAACAACCTACGGCCTTCGATACTTGTTTAAAGTTCTTATCAACGTAATTATTGATGTCTTTTACTCTAGTATTTTTAAAAGTTATTTTTGTTTTCGTCAGAGTGCTTTTTATTAGATTGTTATTTATCATAAAAATCATGGCTGTGTAAAGATCATGAGATTTATCATTAAATTCTTTAAGGGTTCTTTTGCAGCACTCTGGACTGGCACATTTATAAATAGTTTTTTTTTTAAATAAGATTGTTGTATCAAAAGTTACAATAATTTTATTTCTATATTTTTTAGAAAGATATTCAGCTTTAGCTTTTGCAATTTTTAATGCATCATATTTATCGTTATTTAAATCTTTTACCTTTTTTTCATTTATGTTGGGCGATCTGTGCTGAAATTTTAGGTTCATTAATTTAAAAATTTTTCTCCTAGATTGGCTTTTTGTGCCAATAATAACCTGTTTAGTTAATTGTGGATTAAGTGACTTATCCATAAAATTTTTGAGTTTTAAACAACGAAATTACCATTAATTTATAAATATTAAGTTATCAACATTTGTTATTAAATAACTAAAAAAGTACTTAAATATGGGTTTTTTTAAATAAGAAGTTGTTAATCCACGTCATTCGACATACAACAACATACCTATATATAAATATATATATTTTCTCTTTATTTTTTGTTATATACCTAATCAATATATCTAACTATCTAGGTAATTCCCAATATGCATCTAAACGAACTAAAAGATAAAAAACCTCAAGAACTATTAGACTATGCTGAGTCTTTAGGGATAGAAAATGCCTCTGGTTTAAAGAAGCAAGACATATATTTTTCTGTTTTAAAGAAATTCGCTGAAAAAAATGAAGAAATAATAGGCGAAGGTGTATTAGAAACAATGCAAGATGGTTTTGGATTTTTAAGATCAGCAAACTCTAATTATCTTCCAGGACCAGATGACATATACGTCAGCCCTAATCAAATAAAGAAATACGGTCTTAGAAAAGGTGACACACTAGAGGGCCCAATTCGTCCTCCCAAAGATGGCGAAAGATACTTTGCACTAGTAGAAACCAACAAAGTAAATTTTATAGAAATTGCTAAAAATAATAAATTCAAAACAAACTTTGATAACCTAACCCCTCTTTATCCAGAGAAAAAATTTAATTTAGAAACAGAAAAACCAGATACAGATTTATCGTCTAGAATTATAGACATTATTGCTCCAGTTGGAGCTGGACAAAGATCTTTAATTGTTGCACCACCTAGATCAGGTAAAACTGTAATCCTACAAAAAATTGCTAAGTCAATTGCAGAAAATTTTCCTGAAGTTTATCTAATGGTTCTTTTAATAGACGAAAGACCGGAGGAGGTTACAGATATGCAACGATCTGTTAAAGGTGAAGTAATTAGTTCAACATTCGATGAGCCAGCTGCAAGACACGTCCAAGTTGCAGAAATGGTAATTGAAAAAGCTAAAAGACTAGCTGAGAATAAATATGATGTTGTAATTCTTTTAGACTCTATCACTAGATTAGGTAGAGCATATAACACAGTTGTACCATCAAGTGGTAAAGTTTTAACAGGTGGTGTAGATGCTAATGCATTACAAAGACCTAAAAGATTTTTTGGAGCAGCTAGAAACATAGAAGAAGGCGGTTCACTAACTATCATTGCTACTGCTCTAATAGAAACAGGTAGTAGAATGGACGAAGTTATCTTTGAAGAATTTAAAGGAACTGGTAATTCAGAAATTGTCCTCGACAGAAAATTATCTGATAAAAGAACATATCCTGCTATTGATGTTCAAAAGTCAGGCACCAGAAAAGAAGATTTACTCTTAGATGCTGGAGATTTACAAAAAGTCTTTATTTTAAGGAAAATTCTATCCTCTATGGGTACAGTTGATGCTATGGAGTTTCTTCTTGATAAAATGAAAGACTGTAAAACTAACGAAGAGTTTTTCAGCAGTATGAACCAATAACTCTTTATCTTATCCAGTTGTTGAAATAATAATTTTTTTCCTCTTCAGTTAATACTAATAAATTATCTAATACATCTTTCCACTTATGTTCAATTTCAAAGAGAAAAGGAGATAAACTCGTTTGCATTTCTTTTAATCTATCAGCATCATCCTCCCAATGCCCAAGGAAACCATCATGATAGCTACAACTACTTTTACCATATTTTTTAAAATCAGAATTACCCATGAAACCATTATCATAAGCAGTACCAACCCTATTACCTATAAACTTAAATTTCTCATAATATTCACTACACAGTGTAATAAAAAATCTCTTGTTATTTTTTTCAAATAGTCCGCTGTATATGTAAAAATCGTTATTATTATCTATTAGTTTTGCTGCTATTAGGCTGGCATCAATTGAACCAAAATAAACCTCTTCCTTCAGATATGTATAATCATTTAAACCAGTAACAGGTATTATTTCAAATACTGTTATTTGATTTTTAGTATTACTATTTAAAATAAATTTACTGTCAGATATTAAATTAATTGGATTGCCTTTTTCACCGTTAGGAAGGTGTACAAATTTCATATCTCCATCATTTTTTAAAATAGAACCACCTATATGTTTATGTTTATACTCGAGATGAGTTACAAGCAAAATGTCAGGGTCTCCATCTTTATCAAAATCACCAAACAAGAAATTTTGAACAAAGTTATTCCATTCATTGCCCTCATGTTCAGGAACATAATCCGCAGGAGCCTCTAATAAAACGTGCAACTGAGAGTCAAATTTATTATTTCCTTGATTTTCTATAATCTGTACAGCCACGCCTACATATAAATGACCAGCTCTCGACAAAGTAATATCTAAGTCACCATCAGCATCTAAGTCCCAAACTGATAACTCTGACACCGTTGTCCATTTCGGTATCATTGGAAGACTTATCCTTTTTTTAAAATAACCATGACCATTATTTAGAACAATACCCGTATCGGTAGAGGGACCCCCTTCATGGCCTGTATGGATTAGATCGAGGTAACCATCTCCATTCATATCGCCAAGCTCAATTGCAAAAGCATGAATATTTCCACAAACCTTATATGTCATCACACCATCGCCTTCATTTATCCAACATGTAAGTTGATTCTTCAGTTCTGTTAAAACTATGTCAATGTCGCCATCGTTGTCGATATCTCCAACCGCACCCCCATGATCAAAAATCACATAATTTGATTTACTAAGGTGCGTGTCTGAACTCTCAACCCATGTTCCATCATCTTGGCTTAAAAAATAACTATCTCTTATACCTTTATGTGTGCCAACACCATGATCAGCAATAAATAAGTCCAATACCCCATCATTATTAAAATCAGCAACTAAGTTTTGTCTGGAGAGAGACTGTCCTGATAAATCTCTATTATCTATGAACAAATGACTACTCAAAACATATTGTCCTTCTTTATTCCCTAGAAACAATGTTGGTCCTGGCATTTCGCCCTCACATCTTTCACCCCCGCAAGCTCCTCCAGTGGTTTCACCGGTAATTTCTATATTATTTGGCTTCATTGTGCCGGAGTATAAATAATCTAAATATCCGTCATTGTTAAAATCTTGTGCAGTCCAGAACCACCCAAACCAATACTTATCTCTAACAACATTTGGCGAAAAAGGAGGAAAATTTATATTAAATACTTTATTTTCTATTTGGTAGCCAGCTAAAGGTTGAGATTTCTTTTCGAAACTATTACTGATTTGGCTTTTTTCATCTACTTGCTTACCATCTTTAAAAGTTAAAGATAGAGTTAGATTGGGTATTAAAAAAAATAAGAAGAAAAATATTTTCATCGATCTAATTTTGGACTAAAACCAATTTATTCCATTTTTTTCGCATAGCTTTTTTAACCTTAGAGGATAATCAGTAATTATTCCATCAACGCCGTATTCAATCATTCTCAACATTTCATATCTTTCATTAACAGTCCATACGTTCACAGGTAGGCCTTCTTCATGAGAAATTCTAACCATATCTTTATTTATATCTTTACTTTTAGAATGCCATGCTTTTCCACCCAATGCTTTGATAAGTCTTGGTAGCTCTCTGCTATCGCTATCGTATAAGGGTATGAAGTCCAACCAAGGTGATTTATTATTGACTATTTCTTTAAGATCAGATGTCAAATAAGCTCTTGAGATCTTGGGATCAATATTTTTTATTTCTTTTAAAACTCTCCAATCAAAAGACGAGTAGATGACTTTATCTTTCAATTCTGTTTTATTAACTTCATCAACTATTAATCTTGCCATTACATTTGGAGTGGGTGTTAAGTTATTTTCAACAGGTGTTGATTTAATTTCTAAATTAATTATTAAATTATCTGAAATATTATTTGATGTTAATTCAAGTAGATCAGACAATTTTGGAATATTTTTTTCACCTAAAATTTTCTGATTTTTAAATCTCTTTCCGTATTTAGATTTTTTATCAATTGATCCAATTTTAAATCTAAAAAGTTCTTCATAAGTTAAATTGAAAATTTTGATATCGTCATTTTCAATCCAATTTCCTTTGCTATCTTTTGTGAGCGCTGGGTTTAATCTAAAATCATGATTTACGGTTGGCACTAAGTCTTTAGTAAGTAAAGTGTCAGCTTCGTATGCTGTAATTTTATTCTCAAATAAAAACTCAAAACTATCAAGTGTATTTTCTGGTAAATCGCCCCTCGCCCCCCTGTGTCCATAAATTTTAATATGATTTGGTTTTGTTAATATCATTTGACTGTGCTTTTTATTTTTTTCATTGGTAGACTAGAATTATTATAAACTTATAATAATCAAGTTTTGTTTAAGTCTGGAACAATATATTCAAACTTTACTCCTTTAGTGAAGGCCCCAGTTATTGGTTATAGATTTTCTGGAGATGACGTTTTGAATATTTTAAAGAAAATTACTAAAAAAAATTTTTCTAAAGATCACGCTTTAATCCGAATAGTTAAAATCTATCATAAAGATGAGTCCATATTGGATGAGTGTAGTGTTGTATATTTTAAATCTCCCAAATCCTTTACTGGAGAGGATGTTTGCGAAATTTTTTTACACGGTTCACCGCTTATTGCTAGTCAGTTCGAGCAATTACTAAAAGATCTAAAAATCCCTGGTTTACGATTGGCAAAAAACGGAGAGTTCTCTTACAGGTCTGTTCTAAATAGCAAAAATTCTCTTAAACAAGCAAAGGCAATTAACGGCATAATTTCTAATGAGAGTTTTTCAGGCTTAGAATATAACAAAAAACTACTTTTTGAGGGAGATATTGTCAGCGGTCTTGTTCCTCTCAGGGAGGAGGTTATAAATTTATTCTCAGAAATTACTGCATCAATTGACTTCGTTGACGACGAGGACTTTAATTTCAATCAAATAAGGAAAAAGATAAGAAAATTTTTTACCAATTGTAATAATTTATTACATAAAAATAGAACAAATATAGAACAAAAAAACATATGTAGAATTATGTTGGTAGGCCCAGTAAATGTTGGTAAATCAACTCTATTTAACAAAATTATTGACAAAGATAGAGCTATTGTCACAAATATCAAAGGCACTACCAGGGATATTCTTTCAAATGAATTTATAATTAATAGTAATCGTTTTGAAATCTTCGATACAGCAGGGCAAAGATCTAAACAAGGTAAAATAGAAAAATATGGCTATAAAAAAGCACAAAAAATATCCAGTGAGATAGACCATTTTTTTGTTCTAATCGATCAAAAAACTAAAAAATCCGATATATCAACACTTCTCAAGGATTTCATGATATATAAGAATTACAGCTTAATTGAAACAAAATCTGATATATATAGTTATAAAACAGTGAATATCAAAATAAACCATAGTCTAGAGAGGGATAAAATATACCAGAAATTAAAATTATCTTCGATTCATAGAAAATATGTAAAAAATAAGCATAAAATGACCGATCTTAATTCAGAAGAAATAGATTTTTTAGCAAGGATCTTAGAATATGAACATGATATTGTTAAGGAAAAGGATATTTTGATTATAGCCCAGCTAATGAGAAATATATTAGATGATTTTTCCTTTGAATTTGGTTATATTAACAACGAAGATGTTTATGATAGAGTTTTTAGCAAATTTTGCATAGGAAAGTAGATTGTTTCACGTGGAACATTATGATGTTGTAGTTATAGGGGCAGGTCATGCTGGAATAGAAGCAGCTAATATTTCTGACAAATATGGTCTAAAAACTGCACTTATAACAAAAAATTACTCAGATTTGGGCAAATTATCATGCAATCCTAGTATTGGAGGGGTTGGTAAGACACACATAGCTAGTGAAGTTGACATTTTGGGAGGTGTTATTTGTAAAATTGGTGACAAATCAGCAATACATTACAGAGTATTAAATCTTTCTAAAGGGCCAGCAGTATGGGGCGTACGAGCTCAAATTGATAGAGATTTATACTCTCAAAACATGAAAAAATTTATTAAATCTTCTAAAATTGACCTAATTGAAGACGAAGCTACCAATATATTAGAAAAAAATAATAAAATTATAGGTGTCGAGTTGTCTAATTTTGGAAAAATAAAATCAAAGGCAGTTATTCTCACAACAGGAACCTTTCTGAATGGAAAGATTTATTTTGGTAATGAGTCACAAGAAGCAGGAAGAATAGGAAATAGTTCTTCAAAAGTTCTTGCAAAATTTATTAATAAAAATTTTAAAACAATGAGGCTGAAAACAGGAACACCTCCCAGAATATATTCAAAATCTATTAATTACGGTGTTTTAGAACCTCAAATATCTGAAAATAATGGTATATTTTTATCATATTTTACAAAACAAAATACGAACAAAAAAATTAATTGTTTTATTACCAAAACAAACATCAAGACTCATAAAATAATCAGAGATAATCTAGATAAATCTGCAATGTACTCAGGCATAATTAAATCTCAAGGTGTAAGGTATTGTCCCTCGATTGAAGATAAAATTACAAAGTTCGGCGATAGAAACGGTCATAATATTTTTTTAGAGCCAGAGGGTTTAAATTCTGATCTTGTCTATCCGAATGGTATTTCAAATTCTTTAGATAAAAAAATCCAATTAAAATTTTTAAGATCTATTAAAGGTCTAGAAAAATGCGAAGTTGATCAATTTGGATACGCAGTGGAGTATGACTCTGTTGATCCCAGAGAATTAAAAAATAATTTTGAAACAAAAAAAATAGAAAATTTTTTTTTAGCTGGACAAATAAATGGAACAACAGGATATGAAGAAGCAGCGGGGCAGGGTGTCTATGCCGCTATTCATGCTGCAACAAAAATAAAAAAAATAAAATTCAACACAAAAGTTTTTGAGAGAGATAACAGTTATATTGGTGTCCTAGTTGATGATTTAACAAAACTTGGAGTGACAGAGCCATATCGAATGTTTACATCAAGAGCAGAAAATAGGTTAAAGCTTAGAACTGATAATTCATATGAAAGATTTTCAACAATCATCACCTCTAAAGCTTTTAATAAAACTGAATATTCTTTAATTTCAAAAAATATAATTAATGAAAAAAAAATATTAGACCAATTAAAAAAACTAAAATATTCACCTAATGATTTAATGAAAAAAAATATTAAAGTCAAAAAAGATGGCAAAGTAAGAAATGGATTCGAAGTTCTAAAATTCTTAGACCCCTCCCCAGAAAATTTTAAACAATTCTTTAATATTAAAATAAGTCAAAAATTGTTAACTAAAATTCATTTTGACTCTAAATATGATGTTTTTTATGAGAGAGAAAAAAAGTCATTTGATCAACTGAGTAAGAATAAAAATATGAAACTAACGAATATTGATTTTAATAAGATACCTTCTTTATCTAAAGAAATTCTTGAAAAATTAAATAAACACAAACCTGAAAATTTATATGATGCCGGTAAAATTTCAGGCATTACACCCAGTGCACTTTTTCAAATAGTAAAACACAAAAAAGTTAAAGGTAATAAAGTTGCTTGATGAAAAATTAGTAAAGTTTTGCAATGAAAATTTTGATAACCCAAAATCAATTTTAAATAAACTTTTTGAATATAAAAAAATATTAACGAAAGAAAATCAGTCTATGAATTTGATTGGAAAAAGTACAATCGAAAATTTAGACGAAAGACATCTTCTAGATTGCATACAGATATTTAAGTATCTACCCCATCATGGAAAGTCTCTGATGGATATCGGAACAGGTGCTGGACTTCCAGGAATAATATTATCAATTATTGGTTTCAAAAACCTTCATTTAGTTGAAAAATCACCAAAAAAAGCTCTTTTTTTAGAAAAATGTAAATTACAATTAGATTTAAATTATCGTGTACATAATAAATCCATAACAGAAATATTAGACCTTAATGTCGATTGTATTACAGCGCGTGCTTTTGCTTCTGTAGAAAAAATTATATCTATGACTAAGAACATAATTAATAAAAGAACAAAATTCATACTACTAAAAGGAAGATCTTATTTAACAGAGCTCAAAGCAATTAATCCACAAAAGTATTGTTGGGAGACACATCCAAGTATTACATCAAGTGAATCTAAAATAATAATCATGGCTGCTAAATGATTATTACTATAGCAAATCAAAAAGGAGGTGTTGGTAAAACTACAACAGTTGTTAATTTAGCAACTGCTTTAGCTTCAATTGATAAAAATGTTTTAGTTGTGGACATGGATCCCCAATATAATTCCTCCATGTCTTTTAATGCTTACGATGCTAATAGATCAATTTATAAAGTTTTCAGTAATGAGTCTGATATAAATAATGCTATACAAAAATCTCTAATCCCAAAGTTAGATGTTATTTCAGCGTGTGAAGATTTGGCCGCAGCAGAATATGAGCTTGCCGATGATGAAAATAGAAACTATTTATTAAAAAAATATATTAACAACATTACTAAAAATTATGATTACATTTTTATTGATACGCCGCCAACTCTTGGTTTACTCACAATAAGCTCTTTAACTGCTAGTAATGAAGTTTTGATTCCAGTACAGTGTGAGTTTTTTGCATTAGAAGGCTTATCAAAACTAATTAAGACCATAGAAATTGTTAAATCAAATCTTAATATAAATTTAAAATTAAATGGAATTATTTTGACAATGTATGACAAAAGAAATTCTTTATCATCTTTAATTGAAAAAGAGGCAAGAGAATACTTTGATATGAATGTATATAAATTTAATGTCCCTAGAAATGTTACCCTGTCTGAAGCACCTAGTCACGGTTTACCAGCTATAATTTATGATCTTAAGTGTGCAGGCTCACAAGCTTACATTGCACTAGCCAAAGAATTTCTAGAAAGGAGTACTATAGATGGCAACAAATAAAAAATTAGGAAAAGGTCTTTCCTCACTTCTTGGAAACAAAGAAGATCTGCCAATAAATGTTAAAGACGACAAAGGACTATTGCTTGTCTCAATAGAAAAAATATTTAGAGATGAAAGCCAGCCACGAAAAGAATTTGATCCTGAGAAAATTAACGAATTAGCACAGTCAATTAAAAAAAACGGTCTAATTCAGCCATTAATTTTGACTAAAAGAAATTACGACACTTATACACTTGTCGCAGGAGAGCGCAGATGGAGAGCCGCTCAAATTGCAGAGCTAAAAATACTGCCATCTCTTTTATTGCCAAAAGATCTTGATAAAGATGAAATATCATTAATAGAAAACATTCAAAGAGAAGATCTCAAGATTTCCGAGGAAGCTCAAGCTTATCAAAGACTGATCGACAAAAATAATTATACACATGAAAATTTAGCACAGATAGTGGGAAAAAGTAGATCACATATAACAAACCTTTTAAGAATTCTAAATTTAGATAAATACTTTTTAAGTCTTTTAAATAAAGGAATAATTACAATGGGCCATGCCAGAGCATTAATTGGAAAAACACCTGATAATTTTGATGAAAAAATGTTGTCAATCATTTCTTCAGGTAAAATTTCAGTTAGAGACTTAGAAAAAAACAAAAGAAGGGTTCAAAACATTGAACCAAACTTAATACAGGAAGAAAAAAATTTAAGCGCTACAATAGGTTTTAAAACTAAAATTACATACAGTAAAAAAGGAAAGGGTAATATCAAAATTTTTTATGAGAATTTAGAGCAATACAATTTTTTAATTAATAAGTTAAAAAATTAAATTTTTTATACATAGCCTCATTCTTAATCTTAGAAAATAATTTCTTAATATCAATTTGTGATTTTCTCAACATAAATATATCTTTCCTAATTTCTAATATGAAATTATTTAGAGCTTTATTTTTAGTATCTGTTGAATAGCCAGATTGATTTACTTTGTACTTTGTTGACTCAGAAAGTGTAAAGTATGGAAAAGATACACAGTAATTTATCAAATTTTCATCACTTATTTCATAAATATTCTTTAAAAAAAATTTAATATCACTTTCATATTGATACCCATTGATTACTATAAATTTTTTTTGATATTTTTTAAAATTTTTGTAATCAGAAATAATGATTTTTTGATAATCGTTTTTAGATAAATCCTCAATTTGCTTACTATTGGTTAAATGACAAAGCAAAATTTTTCTTTCCTCGAACAATTCATTTGAAGTGTTTGAGTAACCAGAATCTGAGAGCTTATCAATTTTAACTTTAAAATTAGAAGAGAATTCCTCTATCACCAATTCATAAAAACATCCAATATCTTCACTAACCTGATTGATCAGTAAAGTCTTATTATTATCTGATGAGAAAAATTGTTTGATTATCTCTATGTTACTTTTGTTCATCGCAAACAAATGCCTCCTCAGACAACCTGTTTACTAATTTTTTCACTAAATATTCTGTGTTTTCAAATTTAATTTCTTCGACTGCTGTGCTGTTACTTATAAATTGATCACTTGATGCAAGTACATAAAATTGGGAAATTGTTTCGTTATAAGTGTATGTGATACAACTTAATTTTTTATCAAAGATTTTTGCATTTAACGAGCTATCTATTTTTTCACGCTCTGAAGTGTTATCAATATTTGTAACATAAAGATTCTGCGAATGTGAAATATCAGCTTGAATTTCAAAATTTGAATTTTTGTCAAACATTCCAAAATTATTGAGGTGGCTTTTCAGCTGATTGGATAAAACTAATCCATCGTACTCCCCATCTACATACGCTACAGATGTTTTATAATTAATGCTTCCGATATTACTTGTACATGAAACAAGAGATATCTTAATTAATAATAATATTGATAATTTTATCTTGGACATTTATAACTTTTGTTACTTTCTTATTTTGCATCTTATTTTTTATTTTATCTAATTCATAGATAGATTTTAAAATTTCTTTTTCCGAATAACCTTTGTTTGTATCAATTGTCGTGATTAATTTACCATGTATCTGAACAGGTAGTTTTATTTTATTTTCTATTAATAAATCTATATTAATTTCTGGCCATCTTTCAAAGTCATCAGATTTAAACAAACTTTTATTAAGGGATTTTGATAATTTTGGCACTATTGGAAATAAACAAATAAGAATTTTTTTACTTAATTTATCATTATAAAGATATACATTCTTTTTTTCTAAATAATTAAAAAGAGTATAAACATCAGCCACACATTTGTTAAAAGAAAAACTTAATATATTTTTTTCAATATTGTTTACAAACTTCTCAACTTCTTTTTCAACTTCTAAATTAACATCACCATCCTTCTTAGAAAAATATCTTTCAATTCTATTAACTAAGTTTTTAGAGCTTTGAATACCCTCATCAGTCCACTCTAGTTCTCTGTCAGGGGGTGAGTCAGATATCATGAAAACTCTTGTCGCATCAATACCGTAGTTTTCTAATATTACATTAGGCTCAACAACATTTTTTTTGGATTTTGACATTTTCTCAGATGGGCCTTCTTCAATAGCCTCACCGGTTTTGCTTCTCAAAAGTTTTCCATTTTTGGATACAACCTCTATAGGCATTACCCATTCATCAGCATTAGTTTTATATGTTTTATGAGTTATCATTCCTTGTGTAAACAACTGCTTGAATGGTTCATCAATCTTCAAATTATAAATGTCTCTCAGTGCTTTCATAAAAAATCTTGAATAAAGGAGATGTAAAATGGCATGTTCAATTCCACCTATATATTTATCAACTGGAAGAAGCTCATTTGCTTTTGATGGATCAAATGGCTTATCAAGCTTATTGTTAAGAAAACGAATATAATACCATGATGAGTCGACAAATGTATCAAGTGTGTCAGTCTCTCTATAAGCCTTTTTATTTGTCTTATTGCATATTATTTTTCTCCACTCATCTTTGTTTAGTAGAGCATTTCCTTTGCCCTCTAGACTGATATCATAGGGAAGAAGAACAGGTAATTCAGACTTATCAAGAACCCTATAAGAGCCATCTTCATAGTAAATTACTGGTATAGGGCAGCCCCAATATCTTTGTCTTGATACCCCCCAATCTCTTATTTTATAGTTTATTTTCTTATGACCAGTTCCAGTTTTACTAAAAAATTTAATTATTTCTTCAATCGCCTTATCCTTATTTAAACCATCAAGTAAAGGAGAGTTAATTAATTTACCGTCACCGATGTAGGGTAATTCTGTATCCAAGCAATCAATCACTTTAATAATCGGTAAATTATATTTTTTAGCAAATTCGTAGTCTCGCTCATCATGCGCCGGACATCCAAAAATAGCCCCCTCTCCATAATTGTCTAAAACAAAGTTAGCTATATAAACAGGTATCTCTTTGTCTAAAATTGGGTGTTTACATCTTAGATTTAGTTTTATACCAATCTTTTCTTTATCATCACTCACTTCTTCAAAATCTTTTCTTATTTTTTCAATTGAAGCCGTGTCTAAGACTTCACTAATAATTTGATGATTAATAGAGACTGCTATAAATGTTGCTCCATATATGGTGTCAGGTCTAGTAGTAAAAATATTAAGAAAGTTATCTTTTCCAGCTATTTCGAATTTAATCTCAGCGCCTAAAGATTTTCCTATCCAATTTTTTTGCATTGTCTTCACTTTCTCAGGCCAGAGAGTTAATTTGTCTAAACCACTTAAAAGCTCTTCAGCATAATGAGTAATTTTGAAGAACCATTGAGATAGTTTTTTCTTCTCAACTGTTGCACCAGTTCTCCAACCTTTGCCGTCAATTACTTGTTCATTAGCTAATACAGTTTGATCAACAGGGTCCCAGTTTACTACAGCATCTTTTTTATATGCTAATCCAGCGTTATACAGATCTATAAAAAGTTCTTGCTGATAACGATAATAATTTTCATTACATGTAGCTAGCTCTCTATCCCAATCTAAATCCAAATCAAGTTTAAGTAGTTGATCCTTCATATTTTTAATATTTGTAATAGTCCAATCTTGAGGATGTGTTTTAAATTGAATCGCTGCGTTTTCTGCTGGTAAACCAAAAGCATCCCAGCCCATGGGGTGAATTACTTCGTCACCTTTAAGCTTATGATAGCGAGCACAGATATCGCCTATGACATAATTTCTTACATGCCCCATGTGTATGTTTCCTGATGGATAGGGAAACATTTCCAAAATATATTTTTTTGAAGACACTTTAAGATTATGTTTCGGCTTTCTCTAGTGTTCCAGCAATTTCCAAGATCTTAAGTGTGATCTGCTTTTCTTCCTCAATGTAGTCTATGTTATCTGAGCTCCAAGTTTCATTTAGTTTATTTTCACATAAAAAATTTGTTGAAACACCGGTGGTTATAAGCTCTTTGGAAAGGATTTGAATTTTAATAAGACATCTTACAGATTGATCTTCAGTATTATTTATCCATTCAGTCTGAATATAGCCTCCTTGGCTGTCTGCTATCTTAAGAGGATACGTCTTTGTTACATCTAATGCAGCTTTCCACAAGTAGGGGTTGACATTATATTGATAAACAACATTTTTTTCTCCACTGATTAAATCATTTAAACTTCCCTCTAAATCAAAAAAAGTCTCTCCATCAGCTCTTTCTTTTGCTAAACAGGCCTTATATTTTTCTTTACTTAAATTCTCACCAGGTTTTTTGCAACCATATAGGTCATCCATTCTTGCCTGATTTTGTTCATAAGTCCCAGTACAAGAGATAAGAAAAATAGCACATAAAACAATAATGTACTTCAACATGTCCAACAAATTAGATCAATTTAGGGAAAAATAAACAAAAAAAAAACCGGGGGTTAAGCCCCCCGGTTTAATATTAAAATAATTAGCTAAGTTGATTAGAAGCTTACGCTTGTACCAACAGCTAATACGCCTTCAGCCAAGGTTTGTGTACCAGCGGCTGCACCAGCACCTGTTAGGTTGCTGTATTCAGCAAATATTGAAGCTCCGCCACCAATTGACTGAGAAACTGTAACGTCAGTCTTGTTTGATGTGTTGCTGTTAGCGTCAAAACCAGTGTAACCTACAGCTACAGCTGCTCCACCTAAAGATGTTGAGTATGAAACTGAGTATGCTTCACCCTCTGTTGCAGCAGTATCACCATGAGTTGTTTCAATACCTAGTGATAATGTTCCGTTACCAGCAGCCAATGTAAGAGCACCACCTGTTGAAGTGTTTTCTGTGCCGTTAGCATCTACTGAAGAAGATGAGACAACTAAAGACATATCACCAAGAGGCATTGTTAATGATGCACCAGCACCAGTTGTTGTTCCACCATCGATGTCTTGGTTATGACCACCATCGTAGAAGTAAGTACCTGCAAGAGTCATATCACCTACAGAAGTTGATGCTGAGATACCAGATCCATCATCTGTTGCAAGTGTTACGTCATTTGTGTGTGTTACTTGGTTTGAGTCAGCATGACCAACTAATTCACCAACTAATCCTGTACCAGCAGGAACAGCAACGTCGTCAGCAACTGTAATTGAACCATTTGCAAAAGCAAAAGTTAATGCAGTCATACCTGAAGCAGTACCTGCACCACCTGGAGTATCAGGGTCGTTAGTAATTTGACCACCTGTGCTGATTGTTACACCACCATCAGTTGTTGTTGACATGGAGAATGATATTGTACCACCAACATGACCTTGTGAGTTACCATCTGCATCAACATAAACTGCGTTTGCAGAACCACTCACGGAGATATCTGCATTAGCAGCTGTTGAAAACAGAGCAGCTGAAAGAGCAGAGACCGCTAATAGTATTTTTTTCATAATAAAATCCTTTCTTATTTATTAGATCTAATACAATTGTGATATTAATGATTTACGAAAAATTTAAACTTTTTTTGTTGATACTTCTCTGTTTTTCTAAGCAATGTTGCATTTTTGCAACACAATAAATTTACCCAAGTTTGTAGCCAAAAAAATCATCTGACTCATAAATAATATCCCTTTTTTCCCAATATTTTCTTTGCATTAAGAGAGCATCATAAAATTCGTTTTTGTGTCCTAAAAATTCCCTTTTTTCAATAGATTTAGTATGAACGTCTCCACCAATTTGACGAATGCTTGCTGTTTGAGAGAAAAATGACTTTCTCTTTTCTTCATCAAAATCACTTTTTATATTTAAAAATTGATAAATTTCCTTTTGATATTGATCTGTTTTTCTGACCAAGTCCTCATACTTGATGTCAAGCAATCTTTTGCTCAGTTTAAACTGTTCGTTCCAAAATATATTAATGGCCTCAAAGTTAGCCATAAATACACCAATATTAAAAAAACTCGCACTGTAGGGTATGTTTGTAACGTACCTTTGTTTGTAAATTGATATTGCCACGTCCCAAGGATTTCTAAATGTTCTTATAATCTTTGAATTAGGGAGTATGTTTAACAAATATCCAATAAATAAAAAATTTTCAGGAAGCTTGTCAATAATTAGATTAAACTCTCCCCTCAAATAATCAGTTCTGTTTAAATACTTATTTTTAAAATCTTTAATGAAATCATTTGGATTAATATTTTCATCATTTACAAATTCGTTAATTAGTCTAAATCCACTTAATAGTTCTCCACCACTAGTAACCTCGTCACTAGATCCTATAATAGACTCTATAAGGGTGGTTCCTGACCTAGGTGTGCCCAATATAAAAATATTGTTAGAACCACTATCTGAGCTGAAATCAGTTTTGATAAAAGAATTTTTATAATGTTCCATTATTTCTCCAATGTTTTTTTGATAAACAAAAGAATTATATCTCAATGAATCCATAGTTTCTTTATTACCTAAATGATAAAACTCTTCTGATTTATCTTGATCAATTTTTTCATAACAAATAGCTAATCCAAAATAAAGAGGGTGCACATACCAAAATCTATCTAATTTATTTTGAAATGATATATCGTTAATTTTTAATTGATCTTCAGCTTTTTTTAACAATTCATCGTCAATAAGTTTTGGATTAGATGTTGCTAGTAAATAAAAAATATCAGGATGAAATTTTTCATTTAATATTTTCTTTAACATGCTGCCACTCTCTTCATCTTTTTTTAGCGCAACATTAATTTCTGTTTTTAATTTAATAGCATTTGGGAAATGTAAGAAATTTTTATCATTAGATTTTTCTATTTTTTCTAATGCCAAATTTATTAATTGAATAGCCTTGTCAAATTTTCTCAGTTTTAAATATATTTCTGAAGGTACAGTATAACACAATGGTGACTCAGGATTAATTTTCGATGCCTTATCGTACATGGACAAAGAACTTTCAAACTCTTCTATGGATTTAAGGGCAACCCCCATATTTGCGAAATAATCAAAATCTTTTTCCTTAGGATTCTCATTGTAGTAATCATTTAAAACGCTGATAGCACTCTCATAATTTCTTCTTTGGATATGAAGATATGCGAGAACTTTTATAATATCTTGATTTTTTTTATTGGATTTATAGAGTTTTTTTGCCTCTACATAGGCTTTATCTATGTTTTTAAGTTTTATTAATTTGTGCAGTTCTAAAATTTCTTTTTGCATAGATTTAATATATAGATAAAGGATAAAATGTCTTTTTTAAACAAATTTCAATATAATTATCATAACAAACATCTCGAGGCTCTTTCTAATAAAGAAGCTTATATAGAAATACTCTCCTACTTAGAAAAGCTCTCAGAAGACTCAAAGATATTTCATGACTTATCATTAAAATACGTCAACCATGCGATACATAGTTTAACTAATGATGTATCAAAAAAACAAATTATATGGATAAATTCTTTCATGAACGAAGATAAAAAATATATTCTAACATTCATTGAAAGCTATTTATCAAATTTTGATTCTCTGAAACAAAAAATTAGATTTTATCAAGAAGAAATCGACGACATATTAATAAATTCAGAAAAGATAGATTTTAATATTTTAATTAATCACTCTTATTTTTTTCAATGGATGATTATTAATAATCAAAAATTACCTTATAAATTTATTTCGAATAATCTCCCTTTTTTTTCTACCGAAAAAAATTATAATTTCTCAAAATCAAATATTACCCAAGCCTACCTATATATCATCAATAACCCATATGATGTTTATAAATACATAAAAAAAAAAAATAATAACGATCAGGAGATTGCGAGAAATATTTTCTTGAACTTGGATCAAAAAGCCTCTCAACAAGATTTTAACAATACTAGTTTTTATCTTTCAAACAAAGGTTGGCACATAAATACGCAAAGCTGGACAGATGCAAATGTAGTTAACTCTCTTAGAGGGAAAGTTATTTCAATAAAAGAATTACACGAAAATACCTACGAAGTTTTAAGTTCCATAATTCTTCATCTTATTCAATCAGGTGTTGAGATAGAATTAAACTATGATTTGATCGATAATTTTGTGAAAGAAAACTCATATAAAAAAGATGATCTTAACGTTGAAATTTCATCGAAAGAAAAGAAATTTCTTGATAAATATTTGTCAGATACTGTTGAGAATTATGATCTTTAATAGTTTAAAATGACTATAAACTACGATCAATTAAGCGATATAAAAAAAAATCTTAATAAATTTCCAGATGCAAAACTACAAATCGTAACAAAAAACAGAGATGAAAAGACTGTTAGAGAATTAATTAGTAACGGCTACCATTTTTTTGGCGAAAATAAGGTACAAGAGGCCCAGCATAAATTTGAAAATATAAACGACCCTAACTTAGAATTACATCTAATTGGCCCTCTCCAGACAAATAAAGTAAAGGTAGCTTTGAGTCTTTTTCACTGCATACAAAGTATTGACAGACCAAAACTTGTCAATGAAATCGTAAAGTGTAATACTAAAATCAAACCAATAACTAAAAATTATTATTTACAAATAAATATTGGTAAGGAGAACCAAAAATCTGGCGTCTATCCTGAAGATTTAAAAGATCTCTACAATTTATGTATCGAAAAAAAACTTTCTGTTATAGGCTTGATGTGTATTCCTCCCATGGATAAACAAAGTAAAGATTATTTTAATGAAATGAAATCACTTAGAAATAAATTAAACCCTAATTTACTGCTAAGTATGGGGATGAGTAACGATTATAAAGTTTCATTAGAATGCGGTTCTAATCTAATTAGAATTGGATCGAGAATTTTTAGTTGAAAAAAATTTTATTACTTATTCTTTTTCCCTTAAACTTTTTATATGCAGTTGAGGTGAAATGTAATTTTGAAGAGGTTTATCAAAATGGCGAGGTCCAACAAGGTGTGTTATTTATCAAAGGTGACATGCTTAGATATCAATATTATAAACACGATCTTTTTACCATAATTGCTAAAAATAATAATTTTTTCTTAATTAATAATCACAGCAAAATTGTTCAGAAGCTAAATGAAAAAACAGACTATCTTGAAACATTGATTAAAATCGTTTCAGATTACCCAAATATAGAATCTGTATATAATAAAAATAATGCACTGATTAAAATAGAAAAAAGTGCAAATAGTTTTGTCAAAAGGGTATCTATTCAATCTGATGAATTAAATATGAGTATTAACATTATGAACTGTAAATTTATTGAAATAAATAAAAAATATTTTAGCCAATTTAATTTTGAAGAGTATAAGGATTAATATTTGATAAAATTAATCTCTGATAATAAACTCCTTTATAATACATTATCTAATTATTTATTACAAAAGAACCTATTATTATCTAACAACAATCATCAAGTTTTAATTGAAATAAAAGAAAAAGAAAATGTTATTAATCTTAATATAAATGGTCATATAACTGCAATACCTTTACCTATTGATATTAACTTTGTAAGCTCAACAATTTTAAAAAAAATAATTGATATTAATTTTCCAATTGCGGATCATAAATACTTCCCTTATCAAAGGGTAATTTGTAGTAAAAATAAAAAATCACTATTAAGTGATATACAAAATTTAATTATAAGTAATTTGATAATAAATCAAAAAGGTATTGAGAAAGATTATTTATATAATTTAATCTGGAAAAGAGATAAATTAGTGCACATTAACAAACTTGATACGCATTTAACAAATCTTAAGAAAAAACTTAAACAGGAATTAGATTTAAAAATTAACTTTCAGTCTCAGAACAAAACATTACGCTTATTGATCGATTAGAATATCTCTTTTTCCAGCATGATTTGGAGTTGACACCACTCCACGTTGCTCTAGAGCTTCCATAATTCTGGCTGCTTTGTTATAACCAACTTGAAAATTTCTTTGTAAAAAACTAGTTGAGGCCTTATTCGTTGACCTAATAAGATCAATCGCTTTTGATATAAGCGCTTCATCTTCATCGCTCAAACTGTCAAAGTTTTCATCATTATTTTTTATTATTTCATCTAACTCATCAAGATATTGAACTGTTTGACTTCTTTTAATCTCTTTTATTAGCTTGTTAACCTCATTATCTGAAATAAATGCAGATTGATAACGAATTATATTTCCACCATTTTTTGACATTAGCATATCACCATTACCTAGTAGTTGTTCTGCACCAATTTCACCAAGAACAGTTCGACTGTCATATTTGCTTGCAACTTGAAAACTAATTCTCGAGGGGAAATTTGCTTTAATGCTCCCCGTGATTATATCAACACTTGGTCTTTGTGTAGCCATAACAAGATGTATGCCACATGCTCTTGCCATTTGAGCAAGTCTTTGAACGTAATGCTCTACTTCCTTGCCTGCTGTCATCATTAAGTCAGCCATCTCATCAATAAATACTACTATGTAAGGAAGTTTTTCGATCGATCTCTCGTTATATCCCTCAAGACTTCTAGTATTTTCCTCATTCATTAATGAATACCTTCTCTCCATCTCTTTACAAACCCACTTTAAAGCTATAATTGCTTTTTTTGCTTCAGTGACAACAGGTGTTAAAAGGTGTGCAATGTCATTGTAAACACTTAGTTCAAGCATCTTTGGATCGATAAGAATTAAGCGCAATTCTTTTGGCGAAAATTTATATAAAATACTCGCTAGCAAGGTATTAATAAAAACAGATTTGCCTGAGCCGGTTGTACCAGCAACCAAAAGATGAGGTGTTTTACTCAAATCAATTACTTCAATATTTCCAGATATGTCCTTGCCGATACAAATAGGTATTTTTGAAGAAGTATTTTTAAAATTCTCATTACTTAAAAGCTCCTTAATGGTTACAGTCTCACGTTTTTCGTTAGGAACTTCTACCCCTAGGTATTGAGTTCCATATATTTGTGCTATACGTACTGCCCCAACACCCATGCTTCTTGATATATCATCTGCTAAATTAATAATTGTATTTATTTTTATTCCTGCGGCAGGCAATATCTCAAAAAGAGTTACAACTGGTCCATGCTTTACATTTATAACTTGTATTTCAATATTAAAATCCTGAAAAACTCTCTCAAGTAAATTTGAATTAGCTTTAACATTTTCTTTGTCAAATTTATTATTATTATTCATATTATTTGACTCTAAAATTTCAAGAGAGGGAGATAAATATTCAACTTCTTTATTTGAATTATTAATTTTTTTATCATCTTCTAGGCTATTAATTTTTTCTGTATTACCTAAATTTACGTTGTTTATTATTGGATCTTTCTTAATCTTTGTATCTACATAATTTTTTCGAAGACTACTCTTAAAAATATTCTCAAGACTTAACCTTGGAAGTTTAAACAAACTAATTAAATTTTGTGAAATCAAAAAAATTATAAAACCAATGAGCGAAAAAAAATAATTTAGATATTCTAAATTATGTAATTTGTGAATATTTACAGCAAATTCCCCCCATGTTTCTATGGACTCAATAAAAATAAAATTAATATTTAAGTATATTAATGATTGAGGTAATAAAATTAAACTTATAAAAAAACATAATAGTCTAATAAAAATATATCTCGGTGATTTATTTAGCAGAGTTAATAATGAATAAATAAAAAAAAATAAAATTATCAAATACCCTAATACTCCGAACGTGTAAAAAATAAAACTTGCATAATATGATCCTATTTCACCTAAAAAATTTTGTGTCTCAAAACTTGAGTTTGTCAAAAAAGAATTATCATTTATGTTGAATGTCAATAATGCTATTAGGGATAATATTGAAAACAATAAAAGAAAAATTGCATATGTGTATTGTAAAGAAAGATATATTTTCTCTTTCAAGATTTCTGGAATATAGTTATTCTTCATGATCTAAAATAAATATAAGCGTCTAAATGAAAAATAAAATATATAAATATGATTTTTTAATAGTAGGTGCCGGACTTATTGGTACTATTGCTGCATTAGCTTTAGTTCAAAAAAAGTACAAGGTTTTAGTTGTAGATAAAAAAAATCAAATTTTAAGAGATAATAGAACATTAGCAGTAAATGCAAATTCTACTGATCTTTTAAAAAAATTAGGTATTTGGAAGTTGCTTAAATCTAAGCCAGAACCTATTAACAAAATAGTCATAAAAGATAATAAAAATCCAAAACCCCTCATCTTTGAAAATAAATATGAATCAATGGGAAATGTGATTTTCAACAAAGAAATGTATGCAGTATCTAAAAAAAAGTTAGAAAATTTAAAAATTTTGAAAGTTGATAATAATATAGAGTCAAATACCATTTTGCCTAATAAGATCCTAAATATAAATAAAAGTAACTATCTATTTAAAAAAGTAATAATCAGTATCGGTAAGAATGTTATCACAAATAAAAATCATAAAAGTATTACATTTGATCAAAAACAATATTCTTATGTTGGGTTTTTTAAACATTCTGTTGATCACAAAAATATAGCTTATGAGTTCTTTACCAACAATGGCCCTCTAGCTATTCTACCATCACCAGCGGTAAATAAACATAAATCGACTTTTATATACACATCAAAAGAAAAAATTAACAAATTTCAATTACAAAAATTTATTTATAAAAAAATTTCTAAAACTCATGGCAAATTAGATTTCGACATATCAATTTCTAAATTTCCTATTACCCCCCACCTTATCAAAAACCATGATAGCTTCATATATATTGGTGACAGTTTTAAATCAATTCACCCAGTTGCTGGACAAGGATGGAACTTAGGAATTAAAGATGTTCAAACACTGTGTAAATTATTGGATCAATATTCAGTAGAGTCTAAAGAATTGAATTCATTATATTATTCAAGAAGAATTATAGAAAGCACGATATATCTTGGTTTTACAAATATATTAAATTTAATTTACGAGAATAAAAATCCTTTAAATGATAAGATAATCAAAGTTGGTTTTACAAGTTTAAAAAATTTTAAATTTTTAAGAAATATGTTTATTCAACAAGCAATGGGAAGAACTAGTTTAACTGATTAGGCTTTTCACTACTTACAACCTGAAATGTATTTAAATCAAGAATAGAATTAATCGTATTAATCCTTGATGATATATTAGGTGACTCAAGTATTGCCTGTTTGTCTATTTTATTAAAAGGAGCTAGCATAGCTAATGTAGATAAAAGTTGTAAATTTGATGTCTCAGCCAAAACATCTCTGTCTATATCCAATTTTTTCATTTTAAAAAAATTAGTGTATTTTTTAATTAACTCATTTCTGTCTACATTGGGTTCCATGTTATTTAAATCTGAGAGATAATCTTGACAGTCTATTGAAGCTTGATAATAGCCTTGTGGTGTAAGGTTTCTTTCTTGTAAGACAAATCTGCAAACACCCTCTAAATTTAAAACTAATCTATAGTCAGGCGTTTCTATGTATGAAGTAATTTTTCCAATGCAACCCATCTGGAATAACTCATTATTATTATTTTTGGGTTGAATAATACCAATCATTCTATGATTTTTCAGACTGTCTAAGGTCATTTGAATATACCTCTCTTCAAATATATTGAGTGGTAATTTCCCAAATGGTAGGAGCAAAACGTTATCTAAAGGAAAGATAGGAACTGAGTTGGGTATTTTTTTTGAGTCAACTTCAAAAAGCTTTTTTATTTTATCATCCATTATTTAAACATTATGCTTGATAATTTTTTTCGTGCTGCAACAACGTTTGGATCATTGAAACCTAACAAATCGAAATACTCCAACAGTTTTTTTTTAGCAGCTTCCTCATTCCAACCTGGGTTCTGTTCGAACATTGTTAATAGTTCATCGAAACCTTTTTTCGTTTCATTGATCGAAAGGTAACTATTAGCAAGCTTAAAGCGCAAGTCCAAATTTTTTGGATCGGCACCAACATTTTCAATTAATTTCGTATTATCTGTGTCAGATTTATCTTTATTAGAGTTTTCTAAAAGTACTTTTATCTTTAAAATTTCTTCGTCTTCTATAATTTTTTCATCGAGTGACTCAAACATTTCTTTAGCATCATTGATACGTTTGAGTTGAATTAAACATCTGAGCATTCCAGATATTATTTTGGGGTTTCCTGCATCCATCCCAATTAAACTTTCAAAGAGTTTTAAGGAGTCTTCGAATTTTTGATCACTAAATAGTTTATTGGCTTCCTCAACAAGTTTAGGTATTTCATTACCGGGTGATGCATCAATCATTTTATCAGCCATTGCTTCAACTTTACTTTCTGGCTGTGCGCCTTGAAAAGCATCTATTGGTTTTCCATCAACAAACCCGTAAACAGTTGGTATTGATTGAATATTTAGTTGGGAGGCAATGCCCTGATTTTCATCTACATTGACTTTAGCTAGAATGATTTTACCATTTTTTTTATTCACAACTTTTTCTAAAGTAGGGGTTAGTTGTTTACACGGACCGCACCATGGTGCCCAAAAATCAACAATCACAGGCGTCGTTTTTGACTTTTCAACTACTTCCTCCAAGAATTGATCTTGATTTATATCAATAATAAAACTCATATAATTTAAATAGTAACAAATGGAACTTTTACAATATAGTTTATTGTTATATTTATTTATTTTGCCTTGATAGCTTTAAAAAGGAGGTTTATAAAATATATTCTTTTTATTATGCGGGCGTAGCTCAGGGGTAGAGCGCAACCTTGCCAAGGTTGAAGTCGAGGGTTCGAATCCCTTCGCCCGCTCCAAAACGCAAACTTTTTCAACTCTCTTGTCGTTTTATTTTCTCTAAGACTTTAACATATTTCCAAATGATTGTGACAGGATTGTGACAGCCGTTTTTATAACTGAAATTATTTAGAAACCCCACCCCTCTAAAATCTAAAAGTCACTTAACATCCATAAGAGTGAGATGAATTTTCTTGATAGCAGTTTATTTTCCAAAAAAACTTGATTTATAAAAAACCTCAAATTTTATAGAAGAATTATTTTCAGCAAAAACTTTAGTATTAACTATTGTTCTTAGTATAGTATCTCTAGATGACTCTGGGTAATCTTTAAGTTTTGTGTTTAATTCAATACCCTTTTTCAATTTTTTTGTGAATTCCTTTAAATCCATTAAAATATAATCATCGTCAAATTTAATTAGGGAAATATAAGCTGCATCATCTACAAGTTTTTTTAATCCCGAAATATATGTTTCGGTTTCTTCATCAATTCCTCCAAAAAAACCTGTCTTTAACTTCCATTTACAAACCAATTTTCCACTGCCAGAAGAAACAATATCTTTAATTTTCTCAATTTTTTTTATCTTTTTCATCTATTGTCTGCAGCAAAAGATAGAACTTTCATTGTGCCTTCATTATCATCTTTAGCAACGGCATGATAATAAGACTCAGCTAAAGCCCACTTTATCCAATCAACACTTTTACCCAAATGCTCTTTTTGTTGTCTTTGAAATGTTGCTCTACCATATCGTCCTTTCAAATTGTTATCCAAACTAAAACCATTAGTTATTTCATCATCAAGAAAGTCAGCTATTTTCTTTCTATCTGAGTAATCCAAACTATTTGCATCATCAATTGTTCGGTCTAATTCACTTTTAAATATTGAGAACATTGATAAATTATAACTCTTTTAAGATGATAGCTAAACAACTATGAGTAAAGCAATAGACGATATTTACAGGATGTTTGATTATTTTACGGGTCGTTTTGAACCTGAAGATAGAGAGGAATACCTCGATGCATTAAGTAGTTGTTTTAATCTCCAGCTACCATGGAGAATTGACGAGGATTTTAAAAAAAATAAAGAGCTCGACCAAGAGATACCCATGAAGTTTAAGAAGTGGCTCTGCGAGAAGCTCATTGAAGAGAATGGAGAGGTACAAATAGGAAAACAGTTCTATGGCAATACCGAACCATTTAAAAACCTACCTGAAAAATATTTCTATGACGACTCTTCCTTTATGGATGCCATCAAAAGAATTGCCGAAGCCCAGGCAAAAGATAAATTAAATTAATTTTGTTACTAATTTGATGGCAGTTTGATAGCAGCTGTAAATATTTTTAATAGGCGCTTTTCTTTACATCGCCTCAACAATCAGTAACCTTAAAGCTCGATTCCCACAGCAGAGGGAAGACGCTATCTTGGTTATACGGCACCAAGACAGCCCGAAGGGGCGTCAAATCACTAACATACTCTGGGTTACCCAACCCCATTGAGAAAGTCCTTTGTTAATTATTTATTTTGTTAAGTTTTCTGCTGCTTAACGGGAAACCAACAATGGCAAAAAATCAACACTTCGACTTTAAGATGAAAGTTCTCGCAATAAATAAGGTATTACAGAAAGATATCTCGGATAAATCATTCAGAGTTTACTGCTATTTACTCTGTAGATACAACTCAGGCAGTAAACAGTGTAACCCCAGCATCGACAACATGTCGAAAATGTTGGGTAAGTCTCACTGCACAATAAAAAGAGCAATCAGAGAATTGAAAGATAAAAAAGTAATTAGCTACTGGAGGGGTTCCCCAACAACGGGCTCTAATATGTATCGATTAGAGGGCTCTAGTGAGGGTATCTATGAGCGGGAGGTATCAAATTTGTCAAAGGCAGGTATCAGTTTTGCATCTAATGAGGTATCAGAATTGAGCTCTAAATATAATAATGAATATTATAAAGAATATAATAATAGCGAAAAACTTGTTGAACCTGAGCTACCTAAGGGCTCTGGTTCAAAGGATATTGATGAAAAAGAACGACAAAGAGCACTAAAAAATCTGCGTGATATCATTAACAATTAGATGTTAAGATATTTTTTGAAATGAAAACCCTCTTAGCCCTATTGTTATTAATTCCAAACTTTCTTAATGCTGAAAATTTAGTGAGTAAAAATACTTTATTGCTTCTAAATGGTCTTAAAACAATGGAGTCAATGTTTGAGGAAATTGAGAAAAAATTTGGAGAAAACTGGTCTATTGCATGGGATTTAGATAGCTATCGTGAGCCACAAGAAACTTGTGAGCCATATATTTCAGTTTTAAAAAAAGAAATGAATATTAACTCAAGTTGGAGTGGAATATATGCAAGTCTTCTTATAAGGGGTGTCTGTCCTGAAATTAAACAAAATACTAAACAAGGAATAGATTTGTTAAAAGACTTAGCACTGAAAGGTGATGAAAGAGCACAAAGAGACTTAGGTGTAATTTATGAAACTGGAAATTATGGATTTATTAAAGATATCGAAGAAATAAATATAAACATTGCCAGTCAATATTATCTAATGGCTATTAATCAACATAACGAGATACTTTCTGCAAGAAAGTATTCAAATTTATTAGTTAATTCTAATAAAATTAATAATGACTACGAACTTGCTTTTGAAATACTTGAAAAAGCAGCAAGTAAAAATATTTCAATATTTGAAAAAGATGACATCTATGTTCAACTTTATCTTTTACCAATTCAAATTTTCATGAAGCAATATGAAAGAATAAATAAAAATGACGATAAATACTTAGTTTTAAATCAAACGGAACAACTATTAGAGTCTATTGAGCCTTACTATAATTTATCTTTAAAAGTTTTAATTAACGGCGCAGAGAGTGGGAGTACAACTTGTATGGCACTATTGTCTGATATGTTGGTTTATCTGTCTATCCCAATTAAAGAACCTACCCGAATAGCTATTATACATTCGTATATGTGGAGCAATATAGCTCTTGAGGTCGATAATAGAGAACATATTAAAAAAATTGCCAGAGAGGCAAGAGATTATTCTGAAGCCAATCTTTCACTTGAAGATATAATAATTGCACAAAATCTAACAAGAAACTGGCTTCCTGGGTCTAAAGATTATTATTTGGTAGAATAATTTATACTTAAAATCTAATTAACTTCTTAATTATCAAACAAGTTGGGATTAAAAGAAGAATAAAAAATATGTCAGGTATGTGACCTACAAAATAAATCCAATACAATGGTGGGTCTATAAATGCATATTTATATTCAAAAATAAATCCCTCTACGTTCTCTTTGGTATACAGCAAGTATAAATAATCAATGAAAACGTAATATAAATAGAATAAAACCCCGAGGGCTATAAGTAGAGATGATACTATAACTTTGATGTTATAAACCATGTAATAACAATAAGCATTATAGCCATTTCTTAAAGAAAAATTTATATTGAAGAAACAGACCATGTAAGTGATTATTAGTTGATGAAAGAGGTAACTACAATTCAGGAGTTTTTTTCAGAGACAAGAGGCGGTAGAACTCCGCAGGCTGATTTATCTATCTATGATGGAAAACTCTATGATTGTGGGTGCGGAAAAAAACATGAGTTTTACTGGAAAGATGGACCCCATTTAATAAAGCAAAGTTACTCTCCTATATCCACATACGTACTTAGAGAACTAAGAGGAATGAAATTTGTTTTTAACATGACTCACTGTAATTATTACAATGTCGTTAAAATCAATTTTTTAGGAAACTTTAAAACTTTATTAACATTCAGACACGGAGACCCTCAAGCTCAAATAAGAGATTATGAAGAACAGTTTTTCAAAAGAGCAGGTGTCAAAAACCCAATGAAAAAGCATTACCCAGAGAATAAAGAGATAAAAGAAGTAAATACAAAAGCTAAGCCACCTGAGTTCTCCTCTAAAACTAAAAAAAGTACAAAGAAAAAGCCAACAAAAACAAAAAAGGTAGTAAAGAAAAAAATAGTAAAAAAGAAAAAAACTATTAAAGAAAATACAAATAAACTGACAGACTCCGATAAAGAATTTTTTAAACTATATAATAAATACTCAAAAGCATATGAGTCATTTTTTAAAATTGAAAAACAGTATCTTCAACTTACAAAAAAAAGGTATAGGAAAGATAATAAATTTCTAAGAGACTCTGCTGCATTTACAAAAAAAGACATTAAAGAAATGGTTGCAGAAGATATTAAG
Source organism: uncultured Alphaproteobacteria bacterium (assembly GCA_902523135.1). Taxonomy (GTDB): domain Bacteria; phylum Pseudomonadota; class Alphaproteobacteria; order HIMB59; family HIMB59; genus HIMB59. The sequence continues at coordinate 287,455 of CABYYB010000001.1, read as the reverse complement.
TCATTTGGAGAGCAATTTAAAAAAAGAAACAAGGATTATTTGTCATTTCTTGAGTTTTTAAAGAAATACAAATCAGAGATTTAAATGGCAAAAATAATTGAACTCAAACCAAAAAAGAAAAAAGCACCTGTTAGAAGACACGCAAGAAGAGGCTTATCTATTATTGATAAATTTGAGGAAATTAATAAACAATGGCATGCAAATGAGAAAAACTTCATGCCATATTGGAACAACTTTAAAGGACCTGAAAGGAAATATTGGAGGGAAGCCTTTAGAATTTATAAAGCACAAAATAAATTATTAAGACTCATATCAACAAAAACTGAACTTAAAAAACAAATAAAAGATGACTTACGCAGGTATGAAAAAAATTTTATAAAGCAAAATAAAGGTTATTACAAATTCATAGAGTCAATAAAGAAACTAGATAAATGAAAACTCTCTTAGCCCTATTGTTATTAATCCCTAGTTTGAGTTGGGGAGATAAATATATTGTATGCGAGGAAATTGACCCAACTAGAGAACCAGAACTATTAACAATAGTTATTGATAAGAAAAAAATCTTAATTGGTAAAGATGGTGAATTTAAAGATTTTACAGATGATGTTTTAATAAATAATAAAAACCAAATTAAAATTGAGAGAAATATTGAGACTGATTGCTCTTCAATAAATTCTTATATAAGAGCTGTTGAGTGTAAAGCCCCTGAAGACATAATTAATAAATTCTTCAAAAAAATTGATACTAATCACTCAAGAAGCAAAACAGATGAATTAGCGTTTTTAAATTTTGAAGATAAACATAAAACCAGCCTTGTTATCGATAGGATTTCTGGATTTGCTAAATATCAAAGATGGAATATATATATTTATTATCCTACGAGTGCATCTGATGAGATAAGACTATCTGGATTTAGGACCAAAGAGTTTTTGTGCGAAAATAAAAAAGAACCAAAATTTTAATTTTTTGACGTATTTTCAATTAAATCAGCAATAACTTTTTTATTCATTTTTTCATCTAAATTTCCATCTACCATATACCCAACAACTGCAAAATATTTTGTGTGAAGGAGTTTAATCATTTGCTTTGGTGTGAAGTTATTTTGATATGCATGCTCATTTAATTTTAATATAGAAGATTTATATTCGTCTAAAAAATCATATATTTCTGGCAGTCCGTTATCTCTTAAATAGTTAAAAAATAATTGATTTATCTTAACTAATATCTCTTGTGAGGCAGGAGCGTTATCACTGAATTCCTGAAAAGTATTGTCGTTATAATGAGTTTCTTTTATTAGATTTAGTATTGCTGTTTGCATTTGCAATAGTTCCTTGTCTTCTTCATTCATAGAACTAAAATAGTAACATAAAGTTAAATTTATGTTTTAAAAAAGAAATCACAATTTTTTAAATATGAACAATAATCCAATAAAGATAACAGTTATAGTATGTTCAACAGCTTTAGCTCTATTTCTATTATACCAATTGGTATTTTCTCCATATGCAAGATGTGTTAGCGCAGGAAAAGAAGAATATAATTTTTGGATTGATGATTTAGTAAAAACTTCACCCATATTTATGACAAAATTAAAGGCAGAATGTAGCAGAATATAGATAGTATTTAAAAAATAATACATGCATGGATATTGATTAATGAAAAAAACTAAGGAAGAAAAGCTCCCTAATAAAAGAGCTATGAATGCATTTATAAAATTTTTAGAAGTCAGTGAAAACAGTAAAGTTATTTTAAAAACAGGGGCATTTTATGAAAAAGAGACTCTCAAATATTTTAGAAGACTAATCAATGCTCTTATTAATCTTCAAAAATACGATAATTTATTTTCTGATAAAGAAATAAAAAAAATCAAATTAGAAGCAAATAGACTCCTAGATAAAGAAATGAAGAGAATTAAGTACATTCATTCAGAGGCTAAAAAAGAAATTATCAAGTTCGGGGATTGGGTTAAATAGCTGTGAAAACTATAGAAGCGCTTATTTTAATGAGTTTATTATTTTTTTTGATTTGGCTAATTAATGATTTTATAGGTTCCCAGTTATTTATGATAAACTTAATTATTGCTGTTTTAATATGGGGTTTTATTTACAGAGTTTATAAACTTTTCAAATCTAAAGAGTTTAGAAAAGCTTGGAAAAAAACTTTAGAGGACGACTAATATAAAAAAATGAGGCATGATGAAGACATATTTGGAGGGAAATTAAAAAGTTCTGATTTTTTTTGGCTTGCGCCAATCGTCATAATGATTATTGGGTTATTCCCGATGCCAATTGGGTATTACACACTATCTAGAATTATAATATTCAGTTGCTCCCTCTATTTTTGCTTGAAGATTTATAACAGAAATAAGGATATTACTAGCAATCAAGAGTTATGGTTTTTTGGAATAATAACAATTATATATAATCCAATTCTGCCTATTTATTTGTATGAAAAATTAATCTGGGTAATGGTAAATATAGTTACAGGCTATATTTTTTACAAACATAGAAAATTAATTTAAGTATTAATGAAAACCCTCTTAGCCCTATTGTTAATAATCCCCTTAAGTTTACAAGCAGAGTTATCCGAATGGGAAAATCAAACTTGGAAATGTTTAGGTCAAGACCTTCTTGGAACAGGCGAGATTAATGGATTTGCACATTGCACCAATAAACAAACCAATGAAAATTACTATTGGGATTTTAATGATGATGGTTTTATTAAAGACGACATTATATTTCAAATTCCCGAAGATAAGTCATTCATTATTTTTTCAGAATACAAAGATGAAACCAATAATGGAATGCAATTTGGTATTTTGAAAAATTCTGACATATGGTTTGGTAAATATCTTGATGGCGAAAAACATGGGCTTGAAATTGCTCATCAAAAGAGCGAGGGTCTTACTAAAATTAGAGAATACTGGGAGGGGCAATTTAGTGTGGATACACCCCTCGAAACAAAAGAAATAACAGATATTGACAACGATTTTGTTCGCGCAAATTATTATGTTTATCTAGCTGATGAGAACGGAGAATTTATTCCCAATACATTTTATTATGAAAGTGAAACTAAACTTGATAGAGCAAATAATATGCAACCATTAGAGACGAAAACAAACTATGTCAAAATTAATAATTTGAATGAAATAAAACCTTTTGGACATGGTGTTTATAAAAAAAATGGAAATACTTATTACTTGAATTGGGACGATATAAATGAAAGTGGTCAGCCAACACAAATTACCGAGGAAGAATTAGAAGAAGATGTAATCTTGTTCAGTATGCAGCTCATAGGTTTAAATGCCATGAAGCAAGAGTTTAAAGAAGAAAACATGATTTTTCAGAATAACTTGAAGGAGAAATTCGGTGTTAATTTTGAAAATACATTTGATGAAATACTAAATAGGCTTGATGAATATATTTCCCAAAACTTAGTCGCTAGTGCCTCTAATGAAGTTAAATTAGAATGTTCTTTAGAGTATGGAACCAACAAGGACCAAGAAATAATTTTTTATTATACTTTAAAAAATGACACCTTATATGATGACAGTGGTTCTATATTTTATCTCAAAGAAAAAAATGATAATTTCTATGTCTTTGCTCACAAAGACGACGACTTATATACCCACAGACTCAATAGAAATAATCTTGATATGTTGATGACCTATAATTCTGGAAAAAGTATGGATAATTTATCTTGTTCCTCTTCATCCACACTTTTGTAAAAAAATTATGAAAAAAATAAAAACACCTCTAGCAATAATCCATACAGTTTTCGGTTTGTGTGGAGCTTGGGTATTTTTAGGTAACGATTACGTCAGCTATAGAGTGGGAATGTTTTTAACAAAGAGCCCCGATGTCTATCAACTTCTAACTAATTTGTTTGCCTTTGCTGTTCTCTATAGTCCATTTGCTTTTTTTCTATGTGCTTACCTAATATTGCGAAATAAAATATTTTTTAGAGGACCACTGTTATTTCTTAATATCTTGATGTGTCTCGTTTATGTAGCTCTTACATATCATTACATTAATTCGAGTTTAGTATTAGACTCTGGTTTTAACTTACCTATGTTTTCAATATATTTGGTTGTTATATGTGCGTTTGTTTCTTATAGGCTAAACAAAATTAAAACATGACTAAGATAATTCCTTTTGAAACCAACAGATATGACCATACAAAAAAAATAACTTTTTAATCAACAAATTTTAAACCAGGGTTAACGTTGATATCTACATCTTTAATAGAATTACCTCTTCTAACTTCGTCATAATATACAATTTGTGTAGGTGTTTCCCCTTTGAATGATGTGTAATTACTTATGAACGACTGATATATACCGTGTTTGAAGTAAATTGACTTTGGCTCAAAAAATATTGGTGACTCTGAGATTTTAACAATGTTATTCCCATCAACCCAAGCATCTATTCTATTATTCTCAAAATCTAAGCACAAAGAAATATCTGTCCATACACCTTTCATACTTTTTAAAGTTTTTAATTTATAATATTTTGATTCGTCTTTGACATTATCTCTAGAGCCACTTAGTTTATGCCAATTCAAGTACAAATTTCCTTTTCTAGCATCAATTTGAATCAATGGCGGGAAAGAAGATAAACTATTTGCTTTTCCAGTTGGGCCGCCCTTTTGGTGTATCTGACCTAATGTTGTGCTAACTTTTCTGATATCAGTAAAATTATTAGATAATTTTATACTGTAACCATAACATTGTTTACCAGATATTGGTTGATTTGGCTCTGAAGAAAGCTCAATCCTTTGTCTATCATTATCGCAGTCATTCCAATTTTCATCACCAAAACAATCACCGTTTCTAAGTTCAAATTTTTGATAATAGCTTCCACTCCGTGATTTTGAATTATCCTCTAAATAGCTAAAGTTATGTTTATTTTGGCTCATATAATTTTTATGAAAAGTAAAACCACTATTTGTTGTTTCTATAAACAATTTTTCATTTTGATCAAAAAGGAAATTATTAGCAAAAGCATAAGTTTTGAATGCTATTAAAAAAAAGATTATTTTAAATATTTCACTCATTAATAGTTTAATCATTCTATTAATTTATATTTTTTAATTCCTAATTAATGTTTTTTTTATTTCCTCCATTGGCTCTTCCCAATCATTCTTTTTCTTTTGTCTAATAATAGTTATATTTTCATACCACTTTGGACTATTTAATTTTTCATGGGACCAACGCCAATCAGCTGGTTTTGATAACAAAAGAAACGCTCTTTTGTTCAGAGCACCAGCCAGATGTATCAAGGATGTATCTATTGATATTATATAATCCATATTTTGTACTATAGCACTCGTATCATCAAAATTAGTCCACTGAGGATTTTTACCTAAATAAATTATATCGTTTGCCTTTTCTAATGATATTTCATCATTTTGACGTAAACTTTTTTGAATAATATAAATCCTAAAATGTTCATCTAAAGACAAAAAATATTCAAGATTAATCTTCCTTCTATAATCTAATATCTGATTTGGATTTCCCGAAATTGCAATTCCTATATTCTTTTTATTTTTAGATAAATTTAAAATATCTTTCCATAAACTAATTTTATCATCATCACATTTGAAATGTTGATCCATTTTTGGAATATTTTTTAAGCTCATATTAAATAGGATGGGTAAAGACATTAAGGGACATTGAAAATCGAAATTATTTAAGGAGGCATTCTCAGTCACTTCACAATTAAATTGTCTTTTTAAAAAATTTAATAAAGGTTTTTGTACTTCAAATGTTACTTGAGCGCCCATATTAATTAGTGAATTTACATATCGAGAAAATTGAATGGTATCCCCAAACCCTTGTTCATGCCATATAAGGATTTTTTTCCCATATATCGAATTTATCATTTTAAGTTTTGGAATATTTTGATATCTGTATTTTTCAAAATTATTTTTAAACCATCTTAGTTCGTAATTCTTAAACCCATCCTCATAATGTTGCATAGAAAGTTGGCACAACGACATGGCATGAATAGAGTCGTAATCTTGATTGTTTATAGATATTGCTTTTTTATAAAATGTAATTGCTTTGTCTAAATCACATTCTTCCTCATAAATTGAACCTAAATTATAGAAGATAATTGATTTATTGCTATTTACATTGGCACACTTATTAAAACAATCTATTGCTTTCTCATTTTCTCCTAATTTCCGAAAACTAACCCCAATATTTAGAAGTGCATCAAAATTTTTAGGATTGATCAGAAGAGCTTTTTTAAAAAGGATAATGGCGTTTTCATAATTTTTTAAACTGTAATTTATTATACCCATATATATTAATCCCAATTCATAATTTTTATTTAAGCTATAAAGCTTTTCTGCAAATTTAAGAGCATTTTTAAAATTTTTTTGTTCAATCATTACTGGTATCAGGTAACTATACAACTGAATGTTAGTTGGATATCTTCGAACTAAATTTAGAAAAAATTTTTCGGCATTTAAGTAATCTTTATTCTTTATATAGACTATTCCTGTTTTTATTTGTTCTATAATTTCTGACATACAATTTAAAAATTTACCGACAAATTTTAATGATCCAAATATCGATGTAATAAATTCTTTAATAAATACAAGACTAAGCTTATCATCCTTATAAATATCTTTCGCTTAATTTACAAAATCAATAGCCTTTATAAATTCTCAAATGAATTTATTAAATTGACTATTTCTGATGCTATAATTTCATTTGCCTCTTCATTATAATGGCCATCAAGTTCAATTTTCCCATTGTTTTTGATCTTTAAGAATTTATTAATTACATTTTCTTTATACCAATTGATATCAAAATTTGAGAAATTTTTATTTAGCTCCATCTCCATAATTTGATCTTTGTCATAAAGATTACTATGCATCATAATATTGATTAACTTAGTTTCTTTGTTTGAGAGATCTGCAAGAACTGATAATTCTTTTTTTGCGATTAATTCTATTTCAGAATTCGTAAAATCTTGTGATCTTACTTCAGCAGTATAATCTTCAATAGATAGCCCATATCTTTTCAAAAAATTTCTAAAAATCTCTAAAGGTTTGTATTTAAAGTAAAAATCAAAAAAATTGTAACCAGAAGTATGAAATCCAGATGGATATATTTTTTTATCTAATGCAAAATCCATATGTGTTTTATTTGGAAAATGTATTTTAACCTCATTATTTTTTAATGTGTAACAAGGTTCTAATGTATATTGATAATATTCTTCTGAACAAAGAGCCCTTGTCAAAGTATTTGGATTTAAAAAAATAATATATTTTGGGCTGAACTTATCTTCAAACCTTTTGTAAAGAAATATTGATTGTAAAGAGCTATAATTTGGAACACCCATATTTAAAATATTCATATTTGTTTTTGAACCAACTAATGATGCAAATGTATTTTGATTATCTACGCCGTAACCAAATGTCCACGAGTCACCTATAAAAACTATATCAGGTTTACTTTTATTTATTAAGGAGTTATCTCTAAAACCAAATTGATTTAAAAAAATTTGAGTATCAAAAAAAACTTTTTGTCTTAAATGATTCTTTAGTGATAAGCATGACTCGTGAGATTGCTTTAGAACCCAACCAAGTTGGTTGTCTCTATCACCATATGAGTTGCAATAGGAATAAGATTTAGTAAGTTTACTAATTATCCCCGGAGAAATAATTATAAAAATAATTATTAAAAAAGTTAAGAAAAATCCTATAAAGTAAAATAATGTTAATTTCAGTTTTAAATTCATTTTGACTGATTTCTAATTATAGAAATAACTTTCCTATTAATAATTTTAAGATAATAATCCTATCTTATATAGCACTATGTTAAAACAAACTCTCAAAAAAATAATTGGTAGAAATTTTGCTTTCAAAATTAAGCTCTTTTATTCCCAGAAATCTGGAAGTTATTTCACTAATAAACCATTAGGTCAAAAAGAAGATTACATCAAATTATATAATAATTTTTTAGAAAAAATTAAAAAGAAGAGTTTTGTTAATGATCACTTTACTGATGAGGATATTAAATTTATAAATAAATTAGCTTTAAAGACACAAGTTGTAAAAAAAGATTCTGAAATAAATTGGACACATGGTTTTGTAATATTAAAAACCCTAAGAGAGTACCTTCAAAAAAATAAATTAGCTAAGATAGTAATTTTAGAAACGGGAACCGCAGCTGGTTTTTCATCAGTAATAATGTCTTATGCGCTAAAATTGCAAAAAAAAAATTATGAAATTTTTACAATTGATATTCTCCCACATGAAAAAAAAATATATTGGAACCGTATTTCAGACCACCTTGTAGGGAAAACATCAAGAAAAGAACTGTTGAATGAATATTCTGAGTTTTTACAGAATATAGAATTTATTAATGATGTCTCAAAAAATTTTTTTAAGAGTAAGCCCCTCTTTGATAGAATTAATTTTGCATTTATTGATGGATCGCATGAGTATGAAGATGCCAAAATTGAATTTGATTTTATTGATAAACATAATTTCAAGAATGATGTAATTATTTTAGACGATTATTCGCCAGGCAAATATGATGGAATTGTTAAGATTACAAATTATATAAAAAGTTTAAAAAAGTATGATGTTAATATTGTAAGTAGCGATGATTTAAGAGGATATGTGATATTAAAAAAGTTATAAGTAAATTTAAATTTTACTAATTTTATTTAAATATAAAACTTATTGTTTTTATAGAATTTATTTTTCCAATTAACATAATTAACTTTTGTAAAATTCACATCTTTATTAACAAACCAAGTCTCGTAAATTTTATATTTTTTTTTTCTAGAATATACCCCAGTTACAGCTTCTTTATAATTGTATGAATTTAAAAAATCTATTGATAGTTGCTCATATTTATTTCCAATATTATATTTATCGTGTTCAAAACTAATGTAATTAAAACTTAAGCCACATTTAATTATTTTCTTTAGTATATTAAATGTGTTTTCTGCTGGTTCAATATCACATGAAAGATAATCTAACTTAAGTGGAAAGTTTTTGTCATTAACTAATTTAATGTAATTTATTTTAAATGCATCTTCCCAAATCACTTCATTTTTTCTTTCACTAAAATTATCCCATGATTTTTTAAAAGATGTATCTTTTTCTATCGATATCCCACTCCATTTACATTTCAATTCTAAATTGTATGTATTACTATTTATTATAGGGTCGTGAGCACCTATCTCTAAATAATATCCATTTAGACCACATAAATTATATGCAAATTGATCTTGTCCAGATTGTGAGTAATGATTAATGTTCTTTTTTAGAAATTTAAAAATTCTCATTTTACTAAATCTATAATTAAAATTATTGAAATAAGTAAAAATAAAAATCCAATTATTTTTCTTATAAATTGGAGATTTCTTTTAATTTGATCGTGCACACCTTTTAAAGTTACCAAATTAACTAATAAGATATACCACAGAGCATCAACGATACTAGCAATTAAAATTAGCCATAAATTGAAATAAATATCATTATTTAATGACATAAACTGAGAGTAAATAGCAATGAACCAAATTAAAATTTTTGGATTGAGAATAGATATACTTAATCCTTGAAAAAATGACTTTCCACTTTCTGCTATATTATTCTGTTTAAACTCCAATTGATTTTTTTTTAAAATTGCTTGAATTCCCAAATAGAACAAAAAAAATATTGAAATGATTTTTAGTAAATTAAATAATATTAAATTAGTTTGTATAACTATCCCAATACCTAATACTGCAAATGAAGCATAAATTCCTATTCCTAATCCATGCCCTAAAGATGTAATAATTCCATTAATCTTATTTTTAAAAATAGCATTATTAATTACAACTATCATACTTGGCCCTGGTGACATCGCTCCTAGTAAGCATACAAATGTAATTTGAAAGAATAAAAAAATCGTCATAGTCTATTTTGTAAAATCTTCTTTTACTTCATATTTCTCTAAATGCATTGAAGATATTTTATTCTTCAAATTATTAGAAATATTTGTATAGATAATTTTTTTTGTATATTTCCATATTGGTAAATCTTGGTTACTATTTCCTAGATAATCAAATTCCAAAATATTTAGTTTATTATTTATAAATAGAACTTTATTTTTACCAACCATATTATAATTATCCTTTGTACCAAATGACTCGAAAAAAATATTTAAATGATTACTTATCTGGTCTACTAATAATTGATGACTTCCTGATATTAAATAAACAACACGATGGCGATTTTTTATACTTCTAATATAATTTATACCAGCCTTATTAAAATTCAAATCATCTATCGGAACAATAAAGTCTATTGATATTTTTTCTTTTAAATAAGCTTTTCCTTTAAATAAAAAAACTACCAAATATAAAAAAAGTTTTAGAGGTTTCTTTTTTAAAAAACTTAGAAATGCTAAATTTGTAAGATCTTCTTTAATTAAGGTACCATCAAGATCGACAAATAATATTTTGTTATCATCCATTCTTCTTAAAAAAAGATACTGTAATCTTAATTAATTTATTTGATATGTTTTCTTTAATGGAGCCTATGCAGACTGATTTAATTTTGATCGCTTTTTGGAAAATTTCCTCATATATCAATGCTTTTTGATTTAGTATTTCCTTATTTTTAAAGTTTTTTCTTCCTCTTTTTTCCTCTGGGAAAACTTTGAAGAAGGACTCTATAGTATCGATATTATATTTTTTCTTAAAAACAACGTTTTGATATCTTTTTAGCGGAGTGTACTTATCTTTAGGTGGTTTATTTCTATAAATATCAATCAATGTTTAAAGTGGCGATAACTTAATTTAAAAAAATTTAATTTATACTTTTTTATATTTTTTTTAATCTCTAAATCATTTTTTGATCCCATTGGGGCATAGGTATCAATTTTTATATTTTGTCTCTTAATTAGTAATAAAGAGTCAATAAAAGGAAAAAATGCATCTGAAAATAAATTTATTTTCTTAAATTTTTTAAAATCATTTCTCAATTTGAATTTATATAAACAATTTTGAAGTGCATCAACCCGAGATGTTTGTCCTCCAGATTGTGAAATTAAACTATTTTCATCAAATATTGCTATAGCATTTGATTTTATATTTTTGAGAATATTTACAAAAAAATTAATTTTTTCAGAACTCAGCTTATTTATACCATTTATACTTTGCACTTTTGTTTTTTTATTATCTATGTCTTGAACTAATGTTCCTGCGAAAAAACTCCTCTTTTCAAATTTTTGGTTAATTTTATTTATTTTAATAACTCTTAAATTTTTCTTAGTTTTAAGAGTTTCTAGTGCCGCTTTCTCATAATTTGGTGCAGCAATTACCTCATAGAAGTTATTTATTAAAAGATCAGCAGTTTCCTTATTTATTTTTTTATTAAATGATACGATTCCGCCAAAAGCACTAATAGGATCACCAGCTAACGCTTTTTTATAACATTCAATTTGTATTTTTCCTATTGATGCTCCACATGGAATATTATGTTTAACTATAGCACAAATATCCTTATCAGTTTTTACACCGTAAGCTATTTTTACTGCAGCATCTAAATCTAACAAATTATTATAACTAAGTTTTTTATCACCGCTCAGTTGTGAGAATTTATTTTGATATATATATGCAAATGCATTTTGGTGAGGGTTTTCTCCGTATCTCAATTTATACTTTTCTGTTGAATTACCATTAAACCATTCAAAAATCGCACTGTCATATTCAGTAATTAATTTTAATGCCTTGCTTGCAAACTTTTTCTTTTCAGTTTTTTTTAAAGGAAAGTTTTTAATAAAGGTGTTGTAATCATTTGGATCTGTAACTGCTATTGTTTTCTCATAGTTTTTAAATGCAGCTCTTATTAAACTATGTCCCCCAATATCAATCATTTCAATGATTTTTGACCTATTTTTCGTGCTATTTACAGTTTCTTCAAATGGATAGAGATTTATTACTAGGACATCAAAATTAACTATTCCTTGATCTTTCATCTCTTTCTGGTGATTTTTATTATTCGTTCCCAGAAGGCCTCCAAATATTTTAGGGTGTAGTGTTTTTATTCTTCCCCCAAGGATTTCTTTTTGTTTTGTATATTTTGAAATTTCAATATGAGGAATATTTTTTTCTTTTAGATATTTAGAGGTCCCACCTGTTGAATAAATTGTAAATTTTTTTTTTCGTAGAAATCTTGCAATACTATCTAAGTTTGTTTTGTCAAAAACTGATATAATTGCATTTTTCTTCATTAATTAAATTTATCTGAAAAAGAGTTTGTTGCAGATATGATATCAGACTGATTAAATAAAAATGAACCTGCTACTAAAATATTTGCCCCTGCTTGGATACATGTTTTTCCTGTTTCAAAATTAATTCCACCATCAATTTCTATATCAGTATTCAAATTGTTTGATTTAATATAGTTAGAGATATTCCTAATTTTATCTACTTGATTATTCATAAAACTTTGCCCACCAAATCCAGGCTCAACTGTCATAATTATTACTTGATCTATGAGGCTCAAATAAGGGCGGATTTCCGACCAAGAGGTTTTTGGTTTTACTGCCAAGCCACATTTTTTACCTTTTGATTTAATTTTATTAATAATTTTTTTAATATTTTCCTCAATCTCGAGGTGAAAGGAAATTATATCTGACCCTGCCTCAATATAATTGTCAATGTATTTTTCAACTCTATTTATCATTAAATGAACGTCAAACACTTTATTTGAAAAACTTTTTACATCTGAGATAAACTTAGGTCCAAATGTTAAATTAGGCACAAAGTCACCGTCCATTACATCAAAATGAATGTACTCTGCTTTGGAATGATTAAGATCCAAAATAATTTTTTCTATATTTGAAAAAGAACCACCTAAAATCGAAGGCGATATTTTTATATTCATGATACTTTCTCTAAGACTGAAACAAAAAAAATATCAGACCCTCCGAATTCTTTAAAAGTTTGAGGGTTAATGAAAAATCCCTTTTGTCTTTTTATCATCTTATTTGACTTAATTTTGTGCATTTTAATATTTTTATGCTTTCGCATAATTTTATCAATTACATCGATTGTCTCAAAGGGATGAAAAGAACAAACAACATAAACTAAAAAACCTTTATTGTTTAATATTTCCAGTGATTTTTCCAACATTTCCAATTGAATTTTTTGATGTTTTTTTATTATAGAGGGGTCAACTTTTATTGTTACGTCTGGATTTCTTCTAAACGTTCCTAATGCACTACAAGGGGCATCTAATAATATTGAATTATATTTAACATTAATTTTTCTTTTAAGAAAATCTATTTTTTGAACTTCTAGGTTGATATTTAAACGTTTAAGATTCATTTTAAACTTATTTAATTGTTTTTGAGATTTATCTATTGCAGTTACATTAAATCCTAAAGAATGTAATAATATACTTTTGCCGCCAGGGGCAGCACATAAATCAATTAATTTTTTATCAATAAAAAAACTACTTGTAGATTTTATAACTTCAAAATTACCAATATCCTGTACAAAACACCCTTTAGATATTCTTTCTTTTAACATAAACACCCTTTTATTATAAAGAGCATCTTTTTTATCCTGTAAACTTATTTGATAATTTTTAGGTTTAATAAATAAAGATTTATAAATATAGTTTCTAATTGAAGTGCTTGTAAAAATTTTATTGAGTATTTTTTTAAAATCAGGATAAATAAAATTTTCATATTTTATCTTATCTTTATTACGCAAAATATTTCTTAAAACAGCGTTGACTAATTTTTCTTTTTTTAAAACTTTACTAGCTTCTACCGTATCATTAACAATAGCGTGATTTGGTTTTTCAGAAAAAAATAATAAGGTTAAGCTAATTTTTAAAAGCACAACAATACCTTTTGGTGTTTTATTGCTTATATACTTTTTTAGTATTTGATTTTGATTTTCAAAGTTTCTGTAATATTCCTGGAGTATTAAAAATAGAAAATTTCTCTTTATTTTAGGGAAGGCACCTACAGTATGATCAATACTACTTCCTTGTTCAATTCTTTCGATTGATTTATATAGATTAATTATGTCGGAACTGTTAGATATCTTTTGACCCGTCTATTAAAGATTGAACAACATTTGGGTCTGCTAATGTAGAGGTGTCTCCCAATTGATCTTCCTCTTTTGATGCTATTTTTCTTAAAATTCTTCTCATGATTTTACCTGATCTTGTTTTTGGTAAACCAGGAGAAAATTGTAATTTGTCGGGTGTAGCTATTGGACCTATTTTTTTTCTTATCCACTGGACAAGTTCATTTTTCAAATCATTGCTTACCTCAACTCCAGTATTGGTTGTGACATATGCATATATTCCCTGACCTTTAATATCGTGAGGGTAGCCTACAACTGCTGCTTCAGAAACAAGTTCATGCTCTACGAATGCACTTTCAATCTCCGCCGTTCCAAGTAAATGTCCGGACACATTGATACAGTCATCAACCCTTCCAGTAATCCAATAAAAACCATCTTTGTCTCTCCTACACCCATCACCAGTAAAATATTTTCCTTTAAATTGGCTAAAATAAGTATCAATAAAACGTTTGTGATCTCCGAAAACTGTCCTCATTTGTCCTGGCCAACTGTCTAAAATACAAAGCTTACCTTCACATTCACCCTCTAAAATATTTCCATTATCATCAACTATAGCAGCTTCAATACCGAAATAAGGTTGTGTTGCACTTCCAGGTTTTAGTTTTGAAACACCAGGTATTGGTGAGATAAGATGTCCACCAGTTTCTGTTTGCCACCATGTATCAATAACCGGGCATTTATCTTTACCAACTACTGATGAATACCAATTCCAAGCTTCGGGATTAATGGGCTCACCAACAGTCCCTAAAATTCTTAATGAACTTAAATCACACTTTTCAATATAAGAATTACCTTCTTTCATTAGAGACCTTAATACAGTAGGTGCTGTGTAAAAAATATTAACTTTATATTTCTCACAAACCTCCCAAAAACGAGAAAAGTCAGGATAGTTAGGCACACCCTCAAATAACAACGTCTTCCCTCCATTTGCTAAGGGACCATAAACTGAATAAGAGTGTCCTGTAATCCATCCAGCATCAGCCGTGCACCAATAAACATCACCTGGATGATAGTCAAAAGAGTACTTATGCGTAAATGAAGCATAAACTAAATATCCTCCTGTAGTATGAAGAACACCTTTTGGCTTACCTGTAGAACCAGATGTATACAAAATGAAAAGAGGATCTTCTGCATTCATTGATACACATTCACATTGATCATCTACTTCTTTAATTAATTCATCATAATAAAAATTATTATCTTTATGTAATTCGGCTTGAGTATTTGTATATCGAATAACAAGAGTTTTGATGGAACTATCACAACTTTCCAAAGCTGTATTAATATATTTTTTTAGTGGAATTATTTTTCCTCCTCGTACACCTTCGTCAGCAGTAATTACAAATTGGGATTTGCAATCTTTAATTCGTCCTGCTATTGACTCTGGGGCGAAGCCCCCAAATATTACTGAATGTATTGCACCTATTCTTGCACAAGCTAACATAGCAAACGCAACTTCAGGAATCATAGTTAAATAAATTGTTACTACATCACCTTTTTGCACGCCTAGTTTCTTTAAAACATTTGCAAATTTACTTACCTCCGACTTTAACTCTTTATAAGTGTAGGTTTTATTTTTACTAGTATCATCTCCCTCCCAAATAACTGCTATTTCATTTGGTTGTGTCTCCGCATACCTATCTACACAGTTATAACAAACGTTTAACTCACCATCCTCAAACCATTTGATAGATACGTCATCATCGTAGTTGGTGTTTTTAATTTTAGTGAAATCTTTAGACCACGTTAGTTGAGATTTTGCGACTTTAGACCAGAATTGCTCCTTGTTACTAAAAGACTCTGCATACATATCTTCATATTGTTCTTTCGATAACAGTGGATTAGATAATTTAAACTCTCTCATTTTTTTCACTCATATTAATTAATTTCTTCCATTGCTTCAATGTTACAGGCATCACACTTAATCTGGCTTGTTTTACAAGCGGAAAATCTTGGAAAAATGGGTCTGCTTTTATTTCTGATAAGTAAACTTCATTTAGATCTTTGACATAGGTTACGTCAACCATTCCAAATATTTTTTTTTTATCTGTGTAATCTGGATAATATTCTTTAGTAACCCTCACTATTCCCTTAATAGCCTTCTCTGTTACTGAGTGATAAAACAAACACTCATCCCCTTTTCTCATCTTTTTCATATTATTTGCTGCCTGATAATTTCTAACACCGTCCCAATGTTCAGTTTTTTTCTTTTTTTGTTGATCCCATGACCAAGAACTAGGTTCTGATTTTAGGAGCCAATAATTTTTAGAAGTGTTCATGAATTAGTATATTGGGTGTTGGTCTAATATTGTAGTTATTATATTTAATTTTTCTACTTTTCATAATTTCAATAGCATTCCAACCAATCATTGCAGCATTGTCTGTACATAAAGATAAAGGTACCTGATGATAATTAAGTTTCTTTTTAGAAATAAGTTTTTTAAGCTCAGTATTTAAATATTTATTTGCCGCCACTCCACCACAGATAGAAAAATCCTTAATTTTTATATTTTTTTTTTGCAAGAGTGTAATACCGTTAATAATTTTAATTTCTAATACTTTAGAAACAGTATTTTGAAATGAGGCTGAAAAGTCTCTAGTAAATGTTTTCGTTTTTTTATTATTTTTGATGGTATTTAGTGCTGCTGTTTTTAAACCTGAAAATGAAAAATCACAATTATTTTTCTTTGTTAAAGGCATCGGGAGTTTAAACTTCTCAATATTGCCGCCTAATGCTAAGCGTTCTATTTCTGGCCCACCAGGGTACCCCAACCCCAACCCTTTAGCCACTTTGTCATAACACTCACCCGCTGAATCATCAATTGTTGAACCAAGAGTGATAAAACTTTTTGAATTTTTAACCAATACCAATGCAGTATTCCCTCCAGACACTAGTAGACATAAATATGGAAATTTAATTTCACATACAAGTCGGGGCGATAATAAATGTGCTTGCAAATGATTAATGGGAACAAGTTTGACGTTCTTAGATATTGACAAACCTTTTGCAAAAGATGATCCCACAATTAATCCACCAATAAGCCCAGGTCCAAATGTTGCAGCTATTGCTGAAATTTTTGAAAAATTAATTTTTTTAATTGATTTACCCAATATATCTAAAATTTCTAAATGCTGTCGAGCTGCCATTTCGGGTATGACACCCCCAAGATCTCTATGAAATTTTCTATGATTAATTGTTTCAAGAAACTCAACACTTTTATCATCATTTACAATTGCTATAGATGTATCATCACAAGAACTTTCTATTGCCAAAACTTTCATTATTATAAAAAAATATAGATTCTTATTGAATGTCTGAAAATCAAAAAAATGACAGTAAAAAAAGCTTTCTACAACGAAATCTTTTCCTAATAGTTATATTTCTAATCCTTATAGCTGTAGCAGGAGGCTACTTGTATCGAAATAACCTTTTAATATTTGATGAGGCTCAAATCAGTAAATTAAATCAAGAAACTCAATCACTAAATGTTCAAAAAGAGACAACTTTTGTTAATGACTTAAACAACAAAGAACTCGAAGATAAAGTAGATCGTCTTGAGTCTCTTATACTAGAGTTAGCAAAAAATGTTCAAGAAATACCCCAAACTACTGTTGTTGAGCCAGAGCCACAACAAATTACATTATCTAATGATGAAGCATATGAATTAATTTTGTCCATAAATCAGATTATAGTTAATATTGATCAACAACAAATTCGAAATAAAAATATTCAAAAACTTCAAAATCAATATTTATTTTTTAATGAAGAAAAATTTAAAGAATTACTCACTATTCCAGACTATACATATTCATTACAGCAATTACAAATTAATGAAAATACATATGTACAAAATGAGTTTATGAAAAAAAATAATTTTCAATGGCTTAAAAGAATTATTGAAAATATATTTGAAATTCAAATAACAAAAAACTCATTAGAACCCCTACCATCATTTATTAATGCTATGTACAATAGGCAATATACAAAGGCGATAATTGAATATGAGAAATTAAATCCTAATCAAAAAATATTTTTTAAATCCTCTTATGAACTAGCCCAAATATACAACGATAATCAAATTTTTCTGGAGAATATGATTTAATGATAAGGCTTCTAGTAATTTTAATAATTTTTATAAGCGGTTATGGTGTTCTTTTTTATCTGTTTAATAATGCTGGCAATCTTTCACTCGTTTTAGGAATTTGGCAACTGAGCATCCCCATTGTTCAATTCCTTTTTGTCTTAATAACATTTCTTATTCTTTTAATTTTGTTTTCTTATGCATTTACAAAGCTTTTTATTTATCCACGAGCTGCATACATGCGCTACAAATCCTCAAATGAGCAAAAAGGTCTTGAACATTTAAGAGAGACATTAGTTGCGATAACTGAAGGTAATACAGATAAAGCTACACAAAGTCAGAAAAAATTTAAAAAATACCTTGGTAAGGATCCTTTAAACAAAATATTACAAACACAAATTAAAAAAACAAAGGATCTAAAAATAGTCAACGTCGAGAAAGGCTCGGATTAATTTAAAAAAATTACTCCTGCTCCAAAACAAGTTAGAGTAGCGCCTATTACTGCTAGATGCCCTGCATAATTTTTAGTAACAATCCATAATATTGGTATTATCATAATTGGCATTGTGCTTGATAAAGTTGAAATAATTCCAGGATCTCCATTTTTAAGAGCAATTATTAACATAGTCATTCCAACGCCCATTCCCATAAAGCCAAGAAAAATACTATAAAAAGTTTTTTTAACATCTTTCATTTTTTCTAAAAGATTATTATTTTTCAGAAATCCTAAGCTAAAAAACATCAATATCGCTGCTATTAAAACTCTCACATAAGACACAATGATTGGGTCTGTTACCTCAAGCGCAGGTTTCATAAGAATGATTCCAATAGCCTGACACAGTGCTAGACCAACACCAGCAATCAGTCCAATATATTTATTTCCTTGAATATTCTCTAAGTCATCGTCAGGAATTGTTCGATTAAATTGTATTGCAACTATGATTCCAAAAAAAATTAAAAAGCATCCTAATAGCTCGACTATAGATGGAAGTGTTTGTAAAAATATTTCTGCTAAAATGATAGTAAAGGGTATTTGCAAAGAAAATAATAAAGCTTGCCTTCTAGGCCCTAGCCTTTTGAGGCACACAAATAAAAATGTGTCTCCTATTATAATGCCAATTACCGAAGATAAAAATATTGCTATGAATATTGATTTATTGAAATAAATTGGATCCCAATTTACTACAATGTAGGGTAAGAAGAGGACTACTATTCCTATTAACCTTAAAAGGTTATAATTATAACTTCCAAAATATCTGACAATTCTAGTTGCTGATAAAGCAACCATAGACCAAGTAGCTGCAGCACCAATTGCTAAGATGTATCCAATCACGCGAGGATATTAATGACTAATTAAAAAATTGATACGTTAATTTAGTAAAAAAAAAGGGGCCAATAATGACCCCTTAATAATTAAATTTGAAATTTATTTATCTTCTTTGACCAAACAACTGCATCAGCATTATGAATAGGTTTATAAAGTCTAAGTATAATGTAAGTGCACCCATGATTGCAGCTTTTCCTGCAAAAGCAGTTCCAGCAACTTGATAATAAGTTGATTTAATTCTTTGAGTATCGTAAGCAGTTAAACCCACAAAAACTAAAACACCCACACAAGAAATTACAAATTGCATCGCTGAACTTTGTAAAAATATATTTACAATACTAGCGATAATAATTCCAATCAGCCCCATCATTAGAAATGAACCAAACTTAGTTAAATCTCTTTTAGTTGCATATCCATAGATGCTCATCGCAGCGAACGTACAGCTTGTAATTAAAAATACTCTAACAATGCTTACGCCAGTGAAAACTATAAATATATAAGACAGTGAAATTCCCATCACAGCAGCGAAAGCCCAAAATGTCATTTGAGCTGCAGAGGTAGACATTTTTTGTAATCTTGCACCTAAAAAGAAAATAAATCCAAGTGGAGCGAGCATTACAACCCATTGAAGTGCTGTGCCATAAATAGCCCCCATTAAAGTAGGAGACTGAGAAAATCCCCATGCCACTAAACCACTTATCGCTAAACCAGAGGTCATGTAATTATAGACTTTCATCATATAATCTCTTAAGCCCTGATCTATAGCTGTAGATTGTGACTGCGAATATGTATTTTGTTTTAATTCGACCATTATTTCTCCTTAATTATTTTTAATATGGCTATTATCTTGATATTTTTCAAGTAAAACCGTATGAATCTTTTATGAAATTCAAACCCTTAGGAAATACTGACCTTCAAGTTAGCCTTATTTGCCTTGGTACAATGACCTGGGGAGAGCAAAATACAGAAAATGAGGCTTTTGAGCAAATGGATTATTCTATGGAAAAAGGGGTCAATTTCTTTGATACCGCGGAATATTATTCAGTTAAAGGAAAAGAAAAAACATATGGTGCTACTGAAAAAATAATTGGTAATTGGTTTAAACAGAAAAAAAACAGAGAGAAAGTAATATTAGCATCAAAAGTCGCAGGCCCTGATGTAAGATGGATAAGGGGAGGCGGTCTTCAATTTAATGAGAAACATTTCACCGAAGCATTAGAGGGAAGCCTGCAAAGATTACAAACAGATTATATTGATCTTTATCAACTACATTGGCCAGAGAGAAAAACAAATTTTTTTGGAAGGTTGGGATATAAAAATTACAAAGAGGAAAAAGATTGGACACCCTTTGAAGAAATTTTAGAAACAGCAAAAAAATTTATCGATCAAGGTAAGATTAGATATCTAGGCTTATCTAATGAAACCCCCTATGGCTTATCCAATTACATCAACTTGTCTAAATATAAAAACCTACCAAGAGTTATGTCTGTCCAAAATCCATATAGTTTATTAAACAGAACTTATGAAGTTGGCATGTCTGAAATATCCATTAGAGATCAGGTAGGTCTTTTAGCTTATTCCCCTTTAGCTTGCGGTGTATTAACTGGAAAATATAGAAACTCAAAAAAACCTGACGGTGCTCGTTTAACAATTTGGGAGGATTGGACTAGGTACACCAATGAGAGATCAATTGTTGCTACAGAGCAATATTGTAAAATTGCAGAGGATAATGGGCTTACTCCAACTGAACTATCACTTGCATTTGTTAACCAACAAGACTTTGTCACAAGTAATATTATTGGCGCAACAAAAATAGATCAGTTAAAAGAAAATATAAATTCAGTAGATATAGAATTATCAAAAGAAATTATTGATGAAATTAATGATGTACATGAAAACAATCCATCACCTGCACCTTAAGCTATGACTGATTGGCCAAAAGACAATAAGGGTAGATTGACAAAAACTTTTGAATTCAAAAACTACAGAAAAAGCTTTGCCTTTACTAGCCAAGTGGCGATGTTATCCGAGAAAAAAAATCATCATCCTCAAATTATTTTAGATTACGGAACTGTTACAATTTTCCTTATTTCCCACGATGTTCAAAAAGTTACCCAAAGAGACCTAGATTTAGCAGAGCAAATCGATAAACTTTATCAAGAATGATTTACCTTATAGGTATTCCTGGTTTAATTCCTTTTTATCTTTGTTTTTACAACATCGATTTAATATTTCTTGATTTTGATAAAGACATGTTCGTTTATTACTCTGCAGTCATAATGTCATTTTTGGGTGCAGTGTATTGGGGTGTTTATCTTCAATCAAAAAATAATATTGCAATTTTGTTTAGTGTTTGCCCAGCTGTTTATGCATTTTTGGTTTTAGCATTTGACTTAAAATTTGGTGAAACTATAGGGCTTTTTATAGCAGGTTATTTTATAGTTTTATGCTTTGATTTCTTTTTTTATTTCAAAGAAAAAATAATTAAAACTGATTACTTTATTTTGAGGTTAATACTAACAGCCGGTATTGCTCCAGCACATATTCTATATATTTTATAATTAAAATTAGTTAGCGATTAAATTTAATAGCTTACCAAATTTACCGGAGAATTTAATTTTACCGTGAGTATAAGCTAGTCCAATACAACCAGTTTTTGCATCACCAACAGGTGTATGATTATGATCATCACTTCTTACTTGAACAGATCCTTGTTTATAATCGCCATACTCATCACTATAAGAACCGTGTAAAACTAAAAAACTCTCATTGCCTTCATGTGTGTGCTGAGGAATTTTTGCTCCAGGCATTACGTGGATAAGTTCTAGTTTTTCATTGTTGTCCTTAGGGAGTATAGAAGCAACTTTAACATCCTTAAAAGATTTCCACTTAATATTTTTATTTTTTAAATGGGATCTTAAAGTAATTGGTAATTGACTCAACAAAGGATCATGCTCCTCATCAATTTGAGGCGATGAATTTTCATTTTTTGTTTGATCTAAAACTTTATCCCATAATTCATTGGAAAGGGGTAAGGTATCAGACTTATCTAAAAAATAACCACCCACCTCATTCATCGCAGAGTTTAGAGATCTGTTCTCAGGATCAACTTCGGCCAAGCACTGCTGGAAAATAAGACTTGCAGGTGAATTTACGGGTGTACTAAGAATTTCGAATGTCATTTTTAATTAACCATACTTCCGCCGTCATTATTTAGATTAACCATACTGCCGTCTTGTTCCAATTTGCCGCGGATCTTCTCTAATGCTAGTCGAATTCTTGACTTTACAGTGCCTAATGGGATTTTGGTGATCTCAGCGATTTCACCATGTGATTTTTCCTCGAAGAAATTCATTTTTAGCAGATCTAGTTGATCTTTTGGTAGGTCATCTAAATATTGTGCCACCATTTCAAACTTTTGATCATGTTCTATATTCTCATCCGCTTTAGACTCAACGGGAGGCAAAATGGCAGTCTCAATATCCTCCAAGACGGCTTTTCTGGTTTTTCTTAAAATGTCGATTTTTTTGTTCCGAGCGATAGTATAAATCCAAGTACTTGGTGAGGCTACAGACGGGTCATAATAATCAGCTTTAGTCCAGATAATCGTCATGGTTTCTTGAATTATTTCTTCTGCGACTGCATCATCTGCACCTGACTTCATTAAAAAAGACTTTAGCCTTGGACCAAAATAATCAAAAATTTTTTTAAAACTCCCAATATCCTGCCTTTCAGCAATATTCTGAAGGGCCTCCACAAAGGGATTTTTAACTTTTACCATCAATCTCTCCGCCTATATCTTTCCATTTATTATTTTAAAAATCAATCTTAATTGGTATATTCTCTGACATTAAATCACCATGTTTAAAAAAAAATTATTATACTTAAGTTTATGCTTATCTCTTTTTGTAAGCAATTTGTTTGCTACCCACTCCATCGACTTTGAGCATGGCAAGTGGTCTTTTAAAAAAATAAACAACAAAACGTGTTCAATTTTCCAAGTACCTACATCAGAAAAAGGTGACTACACAAATAGAGGTTCAGTAATTTTTTATGTGTTTAAAGAAGGCGCAGCTGAATACGTAAGAATAGATGCTGGTTATCCTTATGACTCACAAAAATATGTTAAAGTAACTATTGACTCAAAAAATTATCAATTTTTCGGAGAAGATGACTCAGCATGGTCAATGGCAGATGATACTGTCATCATTGATGCTTTAAAAGCTGGCAAAAAAATGACAGTTATTGGATATTCTAAAAGAGGCACAGAGACATCAGATACATACACGTTAATAGGTTTTACTAACGCGTATAATTCTCTTCAACAAGACTGCTAAAAAAATGAAAAATAAAATTGTTTTAGCCTACTCAGGCGGCTTGGATACAAGTGTTATATTAAAGTGGTTGCAAACTGAATATAATGCAGATGTAATCGCTTACGCAGCAGATCTCGGTCAAGGTGCAGAATTAACTGAAGCAAAAATTAAAGCAAAAAAACTTGGAGCAAAGAAAATTTACATTGAAAATTTAAAAGAGGAATTTGTCAGAGATTATGTTTTCCCAATGTTTCGTTGTAATACAATTTATGAGGGTGAATATCTTTTAGGTACATCAATTGCTCGACCTCTGATTGCAAAAAGACAAATTGAAATTGCAAAAAAAGAAAAAGCTAATGCTGTCTCTCATGGAGCAACAGGTAAAGGAAATGACCAAGTGCGTTTTGAATTTTCTTACTATGCCTTAGAGCCCAAAATAAAAGTTATTGCACCTTGGAGAGAGTGGGATTTGTCATCAAGAACTAAATTGTTGGAATTTGCTGCTAAAAACAAAATCCCTATCATGAAACATAATAAAAAAGAGTCCCCTTATAGTGTGGATGCAAATGTTCTTCATCGATCAGCAGAAGGAAAAATTTTGGAAGACCCTTGGAAAAGACCACCTGAAAACGTTTTTGGAATTTCAAAAAGCCCTCAGTCAGCTCCAAACAAAGAGACAATTATAACTATTCAATTTAAAAATGGCGATCCAATTGGTATTAACGGAAAAAAACTCTCACCATTTAATTTATTAGAAAAGTTAAATAAACTCGGAGCAGTAAACGGCATCGGAAGAGTGGATATAGTAGAAAATAGATACGTAGGAATTAAGTCACGTGGTGTCTATGAAACACCTGGCGGTACAATTCTACTTAAAGCCCACCGTGCAATGGAAAGCATTACCTTGGATAGAGAGGAAGTTTTTACAAAAGACGAGCTCATGCCTAAATATGCAAGATTAATTTACAATGGTTATTGGTTTGCACCGGAAAGAGTAATGATGCAAAAAGCAATCGACGCCACTCAGAAAAGAGTAAACGGTGAGGTAAAATTAGTTCTTTATAAAGGCAATGTGATTGTAATTGGAAGACAGTCACCCAATAGCTTATATGACGAGGATCTAGCAACTTTCGAGTCCTCAAATTACGATCAGCGAGACGCAGAGGGTTTTATAAAACTTAACGCTTTAAGACTCAAAAAAAATAAAATTAAATTTTAAATTATAATAATAAGTTAACCTCTGGTTAAGAAATAATCAGAAATTCCAAGATTCATTAAGTCGGCAATAACATTGATGATTTGATCTTTATGTTCAGGGCCTACTAAAATTCTATACATCACAGGATCTGAAACTAAAGTTGGTCTTACTTCAACTCGAGTCCCCAATTTCTTAGAAATATCAGCGGCAACTATTTCAGATACATTCTCTTTTTTAAATGCACCAACTTGAATAAACGCAGATTGATTTGGATCATAAGAAGTCATCGACTCAATTTGGCCAGTAAGACTATCTGTAAGTGCGGAAATTACAACTTGTTGATTTGGTTTAGGTTTTGATTTTACTTTGAAACTGGAGTCAAAAATAACGTCAATGGTTTCTTCAAGTTTTTGATTTTCTTTAAAATTAAGAGCGGCTATAAGTGAGTCTAACAGTTCTTCATTTACTACTTCCTCTCTATTGATTATTTCTTCTAATTTTTCTTCCAATGCTTGATTTAAAGCATTCAACTGATCTTCATTAACAGTTTCTGTTTCTATGATTTTTTCTTCAGGCATTGATTTAGGATTTTGATCATTAACATCCCAGTTTAATGTGAATGTATCTGAAATATTTGTTATATCGTTACTTGCTTCAATAGTCAGATCTAATGAACCAGCGCTTACAGGGGGGTTACCCACAAAAGTATATTGTGATGGTAAGAAAATAAGCCATGATGGTAAGATATCACCATTAGCCATTTTCACACTGTATCTGGTTTTTCCGCTGCCCTCTAAGTAAAAAGATTTTTCATCAAACTTAAATATGAAATCAACAAAATTATAATTAGATAAATTAATATTATCCTCTGCAATCTTTGCTGTTTGAACAAGGACTGGGTTTTGATCATTTAATGGTATAGCTACAAAAGAATTATATTTTTTGGTCCATTGGTTTAAGTTATCTCTCAAAGCAATTGCTAAGTCTGCATCGCTAATTTCTGACAAATTATCAGGTGTGAAGTTCATACCCACTGATGAATATAATGTACCCAAGCTGTATTGCATTTCAGCATACGCAATATCATTTCTTAGACGAGATACTAGTAAACTTGCTTCTTCTCTGATCAATTCTAACTCACCAAATCGAGATATCTTTTGTGCGTTGGATATCAAGTCATTAATTCTTTGAGCCACATTTAAATAGTGCTTTGCGTTACTGTATTCTCTTAAAGTTTGTGCGTAGTTAATATTGGCAATATGCACTTGAGATAAAACAGTCATTGAGACTGCTAGTCGCTGTTCTTCTATGAGTTTTTCATTAATCTTATTTATGTCATTTATGTTACCAGCTTGGAAAATATTCAATAAATTCGCTCCAAATACAGCACCGTATTCTACATTGTCCTTATTAAGTAAATATTTATTAGAGTTATAAGTCCAAGTAGCATTAAATTTTAAAGAAGGGAAAAGAGATAGCATTGATGCTCGTGCCTCTTGAGCAGTAACTTTCTCTTGGTATCTTACTTCGAGTAACTCTGGTCTTGAAAACAAAGCTGCTTCCTCTTGTTCTTCTAAAGTCATATTAAGTTCTGTTAATGGCTTGTCTGTTTGAACTAAAATGTATTCTTGATTTGGTAACAGACCCATTAGTTTTGATAACTGTGCTCGTGAGTCCATTAAAGCTCGACGCTGAGTATTTAAAATTTGTAAAACATCTAAAAGTTCTTTTTGATAAAGTAATGCATCCATTGGAGAGCTAATCAGAAGCTCTTCGATATACTCATAATCGTCTAATGCAGCATTTACTCTTTCCATTAAAGGATTGATTTCACTCAACAACTCATCTGCAGAAAGTGTTTTCCAATACGCATAAATGACTTCTTTTGTTAAATTGTGAATGGCCTTACGCTCAAGTTCTTTTGAGATTAAATATTTATCAGCTTGTTGACCTGCCCTAACGTAAGACAAACCAAAATCTAAAGCATTCCAGGTGAAACCTATATCATACGAATTTGAAGGTGTTTGTTGTGAGAGAGCGTATGTGGGGCTGTCGCCAAGCGCCTCTGCGGCTGTATTTTCTGAGTTTGTGATATCATTTCCTTCGCTGTCTTTTTCAGGACCCATATTAACACTCGCTGATGCGGGGTGTTTTTCTAAAACCTTATAACCTGCGTTGACTGATAGTTTTGGCAACATATCGAACTTCACCACATCCATTTGACCCTGGCTTAACGCAGAGTCCATTAAATTTAATCTTAGATCTCGGTTATTTTTAATGGCAATGGCTATTGCTTGATATAGGTCAATTTCAAGAGGAGCTGCTTTTGAAGTTTCTTTTAAATACTCATAATCCTCTTGAGAGGATATTTGTACTTGCTCTTTTATTAGCGGATCTGGCGTTTGACTGCACGCACCCGCTAATAAGACAATAGACATTAATATAGTAGCTTTAAATAACTTCATTACTCTCCCGCAAAAAGCATGATAAAATCTCATAATTTAAGCTTTCAGACAATATAAAAATGACCCATATTGGGTAACAAATTATAAAATAACCCTGATTTTATTGTATTATCCACTAGCTATATAAGAAGAGGAAAACGGGTTTTGGACAAAGATAATAAAAATTATCCACAGCTACACATTCAGTTGTTGGAGCCAAGGATTATGTTCGATGGTGCTGCGATTTATACTGCCAGCGAAGCCTTGGACATGCTTGGTGATCAACAATCAATTCAAGTTGATGAAAAAAATCTTTCCTCAGATTTAAATCCCATTATTGAAAATTCAAACTCTAGAAAGGAAATAGTTTTTATTGATAGCGGTGTAGACAACTATCAAACTATTGTTGATGCAATTGACTCTTCCAAATCTATTTATCTCATCGACTCTAATGAGAATGGATTTGATAAAATGCAAAACGTTTTACAAGGACAAAGTGATGTCGATGCGGTTCATATAATAGGACACGCGAGTGCTGGGCAAGTAGTCTTAGGTAATTCTATTTTAAATGCTGACACAATTAATTCTTTTAGTAACACACTGCAGTCCATTGGAAATTCTTTAACACCAGACGGTGATCTTTTATTTTATGGTTGTAACTTAGCGCAAGGGGAACAAGGAAAATTACTTATTCAACAAATTGGCAATATCACACAAGCTGATATCGCAGCTTCAGATGATGTGACTGGTAAAGATGGAGATTGGTTACTGGAAGTTGAAAAAGGAATTATTGAAGCCAAGAGTTTAGAAGTTAATCATTACGACTCCAATCTTGTAAGTCTAGCTGGAGTTTCATCAAGTAGTGGTTTTGTTGTTGAGTCGGGGACTAATTTGAGAGCAGGTCAAAACGCTGCGAACACAGCTTCTAACGCAAGTGATCACACAGATGGATACAAACCCTATGTTGTTGCACTAGAGAGAGAGAATTTAACGACTGGTTCTTTTAATTTTTATAAACAAAGTATAACTGGTACCGGGTTTGACGAGAGCAACAGTGGTGTAGATAATAATAATAGCCCAGACATTACCTCCAACACAACGACAGTCACTGCCTCATCATCCAACCCTTTAAACGTCTACTATATTATGGCCACTGAAAGCACAGGAAGATCAACTGTGAGATCAATCACGTTTGACGGCGAAATTGTTGGTGTTTGGTTCAATATGGAGAATATTATTGAGTATTCAACAGTAGATAAAGACAACACCACGTACCACACAATCAATCAGCACGGAAATGGTAATAAAAATGCTTTTAGTACGGAAGGTCTTAAAACAAATTGGGGAACCAACATAACAATAACCTCAAAACCTATCGTAAGTGGACAATCATACAAAAGTGACTGGTTCGGTGTGGATACAGACTCTAATACTTTGTATGTAGGATTTAATAATAACAGCAAACACGGTGACATCATCAGAGTGTTTGCTAAATCAGGTAACAATGCACCGGTAGCTGTTGATGACACAGATAGTGTTAATGAAGATGCAACGGTAACTAAAACATCTTCTCAAAATGACGCCCTTAATGATGATAGCGATGCTGATGGAGATACAATCACTGTCACTCAAATTAAACCAAGTGGAGGATCTAACTCTGCTGTTTCGTCAGGGAGCTCCTATAATAGTAGTGGTACTACAGTAACTGGCACGTACGGCCAATTAACCATCGGCGCAGATGGTTCTTATACCTATATTGCAAACCAAGCTGCAGCAGATGCTTTGGATGAGGGCACGGGAGGTAATGCAAGTGATACTGTAACTGACGTCTTTGTCTATACAATTTCCGATGGCAATGGTGGAACAGATACTGCAAATATCACAATTACTATTACAGGTGTTAACGATACTCCAACAGCTGTGAATGACTTTGGTGCGGTGACTGAGGACTTGACCATTACCATAACTAATGATGAGAGTGGAAATCTCTCCGGCTCTTATGATACTCACGATGAGCACTCAGGTGACATTTTATCAAATGATACTGACCCCGATGCCTCACCTACTCACACCGTTACAGCCGTTCGAATTGGCTCCGTTGCAGGATCGGGAACAGCAGGAACAGTTGGATCTGCATTAACAGGCACTTATGGTCAGCTGACTTTAAATGCTAATGGTTCATATTCTTACACTGCAAATCAAGATGCAGCAGATGCATTGGATGTAGGTGATACTGTTTCTGATTATTTTAATTACACGATGGACGATGAGCATGATGCCACTAGCACTGCTGTTATAAGAATTTACATATTAGGTGCCAACGACACTCCTGTTGCTAGAGACGATCAAGGTTTAATTTCGGAGGGTAGCACTTTAACTGTTTCAAATGGCGACAATGCTAATGAAAGTGGAGGCACTTATGATTCTACAGGTGAGCATACAGGTGATGTGATAGATACCAGCCTTGCAGGATCTCAAGATACCGATGCAGATGCGAGTGCTAGCTTAGTCGTCTCAGCAATTCGAACAGGACGAGAAAGCGCTGCGGCTGCTACGTTTGTTGATAGCAAAAGCGTGCAATCTGGAATAACAGGAGGTATAGCCTTTAACACTGATGGCACCAAAATGTTTGTGGCGAATGTCGCTAACGATGATGTCGATGAATATACACTTTCCACCGGCTTTGATGTTTCAACAGCATCTTATGACAGTAATTTTAGTGTCGCCTCTCAAGATGGAGGCCCCAACGGAATAGCTTTTAATACCGACGGTACAAAAATGTTCATTGCTGGAAAACAAACTGATAGTATTTATGAATATACTTTATCAACTGGCTTTGATGTTTCAACAGCATCTTATGACAGTAGTTTTAGTATCGCCTCTCAAGAAGGCTCAGTAACAGATTTAGCATTTAACACAGACGGAACTAAAATGTTTATTGTGGGAACAGATGACGATACCGTTGACGAATACAATCTTTCTACTGGTTTTGATGTCTCAACTGCATCTTATGTAGATGGTTTCAGTGTTCAATCCCAAGAAACTGTTCCTACTGGTTTAGAATTTAGCGCTGATGGAAAAAGAATGTTTATCACAGGTAACAATGGAGATGACGTTACTGAATATAAATTAACCACAGCCTTCGATGTCTCCACAGCATCACATGTCGGGCAATTCGATGTTAGCTCTCAAGAAACACAGGCTTCCTCTATAGCCTTTAATGCTGAGGGTACTAAAATGTTTGTTCTTGGGTACAACGGTGAAGACGTTAACGAATATAATTTAACCTCAGCGTTTCGCGTCGCAAATGATACGGGTAGTGTAGGTTCTGCATTAATTGGTGCTTATGGTACTTTAACTATGAGCTCTGATGGATCTTACACTTATGCAGCCAACAGTAGCATTGAAGGGCTTGACTCAGGTGAGTCAGTTTATGATTACTTTACCTATACAGTTGATGACCAATTAAATGATAATTCAACGGATACCGCAGAATTAAAAATAACTGTGCTTGGTGCTGCAAATACTAAGCCAGTTGCTCGTAATGATGTGGGTGTTATTTTAGAAAACGGCACTCTTACAGTAAGTGATGGTGATAATGCCAATGAGACAAGTGACTCTGGTACCACCTACAACGCAACCGGAGAGCACTCTGGTGATGTAATCAATACTAGTTCCACCACTCACTACGATACAGACGCAGATGGAGACACACTAATTGTTACAGAGGTAAGAACTGGAAACACTGAAGACGCAGGAACAGCAGGCACAATTGGATCTGCGTTAACAGGAACTTATGGTCAACTTACTCTCAATGCAAATGGTTCATATACTTATGTTGCTAATCAAACAGCAGCAGATGAACTTGATGATGGTGATATTGTTTACGATTATTTTAATTACACTGTCGATGACCAAACGGGTGCAACCAATGATGAAGACCATGGTTTAATCACTATTACAGTGATTGGTATCAATGATGCCCCTACTGCTCAAGATGATGAGGGTGTGATTGCGGAGGGCAGTACTTTAACAGTTGCTAACAGTGCAAATGCAAATGTGTCAGGTTCCTATGATGCTACGGGAGAACACTCCGGTGATGTCATTGATACAAGTTCTAGTTCACACACAGACTCCGATGCGGACGCCTCTGCTTCTTTAAGCATAACACATATTAAGTTAAGTGGTGGTTCCAACTCTACAGTTGCGTCTAGTAGTTCTTATAATAGCAACGGAACACAGATTGTAGGAACCTACGGAACACTGACTATTGGTGCGGACGGCTCTTATACTTATGCAGCTACTACTGCCGCCGCCGATGCTCTTGATACCGGTGAGGAAGGCACTGATACTTTTGTTTATACCCTTTCTGATGGCACTGACATCGCAACAGCTAATTTAACCATTAAAGTTCTTGGAGACAATGATGCACCAGTTGCAAGAGATGATTCAGGAACAATTGTTGAAGACGGCACTCTTACAGTCAGTGATGGTGCCGGCAATAGTACTATAGCTGGGGCCTCTTATGTTGATAGTATCAACCTTTACATCTTAAGCGGTTATTCAGGAGGATACCCACAAGACATAAAATTTAACAACGATGGTACAAAAATGTTTGTTGTTGGAGATAGTACCGATGACATTCGAGAATACCATCTCACTACAGGCTTCGATATTTCAACCGCTTCCTATGATAGTTTATTTAGTGTTGCTTCCCAAGATACCAACCCAAGAGGCTTAGCATTTAACAACGATGGAACAAAAATGTTTGTAGCAGGGTGGTCGAATCAAAGAGTTTTTGAATACCATCTCACTACAGGCTTCGATATTTCTACTGCATCCTACGATAGTAATTTAAGTATTTCTTCCAATGCAGGTGGTTCAAATGGTTTAGCATTCAATTCAGATGGTACAAAAATGTTTGTTAATGCTGCAAATTCTTCTGATGAAGTTGTTGAATACACACTATCGACCGGCTTTGATGTTTCCACCGCCTCCTATGATAGTAGCTTTGTAACCCAGTCCCAAGATACTTCACCTCAAGGCCTAGCATTTAGCAACGACGGAAAAAAAATGTTTGTTGCCGGCGATACGGGAGATGATATTAACGAATATACGCTCTCTACGGGCTTTGATGTTTCCACTGCTTCTTTTGTGGGTAGTTTTGATGTGAGTTCTCAAGGTACTACGCCTACAGGCATTACCTTTAATAATGATGGAACAAAAATGTTTATTACGGACCGGTCAGGAAGTCTTGGCACACACAGTGTGGATGAATACACACTTACTACTCCTTTTAGTTTAGTTGATGTTAGCGGTGAACATACGGGTGATGTCATTGACTCAAGTAACACCTCTACTCGCGATACTGATGTTGACGTTGAAACTTTAACAGTGACTGCTGTTCGTCTTGGCTCCTCCGAGGGATCGGGTACCGCAGGTACAGTTGGTTCTGCGCTGACTGGTACTTACGGTCAATTAACACTAAACTCGAATGGTTCTTATACTTATGTTGCTAATCAAACTGCTGCAGACAATTTAGATGCAGGCGACGTTGCAACAGACTCTTTTAATTACACAGTGAGCGATGGCACCGATACAGATACAGCGGTGATCACTATAACTGTGATTGGTATCAATGATGCCCCTTCTGCTCAAAATGATGTGGGTGTGATCGTGGAAGATGGCACTTTAACTGTTACCAATGGTTCTAACGCAACTTTAACTGGAGACTCTTATGATGCTACGGGAGAAAACTCAGGTGATTTAATTGATACTAGCTCATCAAGCCATACTGACTCAGACCTTGATACTTCTGCATCTTTATCAATAACACAAATTAAAAAAGATGGTGGATCTAATTCTGCTGTAGCATCGGGAAGTTCTTATAATAGCAGTGGCACCCAGGTCACGGGAACATATGGAACACTTACTATCGGTGCTGACGGTTCATACACCTATGCTGCAACTGCCGATGCGGCTGACCCATTAGATGTAGGAGAAAGTGATACTGATGTTTTTGTTTATACCCTTTCTGATGGTACTGCCACAACAACCGCAACACTAACTATTACCATTTTGGGTGCTAATGATGCTCCAGTTGCAAGAGACGATACTGGCACAATTAATGAGGGCGATACACTTACAGTTAGTAATGATGATAATCCAAGCATTGTTGCTGGAGCGTCTTTTGTTGACAGTTTTGATAGCTCTTCTCAAGAAGGTACGCCAACAGGATTAGCGTTTAATAACGATGGAACAAAAATGTTTGTCGTCGGATTTAGTTCTGATTCAGTAAATGAATACACACTCTCTACAGCCTTTGATGTTTCGACTTCCTCTTTTGTTGATGCCTTTAGTACCTCATCCCAAGATGGTAGAGCTACTGGAATTGCATTTAACAATGATGGAACAAAAATGTTTCTTACTGGTTATGATGGTGATGACGTAAATGAATACACCCTTTCCACAGGTTTTGATGTTTCAACTGCAAGTTTTGTAGATAGTTTTAGTGTTAGTTCCCAAGAAGATAATCCATCAGATTTAGCATTTAATAGTGACGGCACTAAAATGTTTGTCGTTGGAATAACCGGTGATGATATTAACGAATATACCCTCTCCACTGGCTTTGATGTATCTACTGCGTCTTATGATAGTAATTTCAGTGTTGCCTCACAAGACACTGAACCTACTGGTTTAACGTTCAGCACCGATGGAAAGAAAATGTTTGTTATTGGAAATTCTGGCAATGACGTCAATGAATATACCCTCTCCACTGGCTTTGATGTGTCAACCGCAAGCTTCGTAGATGCTTTTGATGTTTCAGGTCAAGAGGGTAATCCAAGAGCAATAGCCTTCAACAACGATGGTACAAAAATGTTTATTCTTGGCAATGGAGGAAATGATGTAAACGAGTACACACTTACTTCTCCATTTAGTTTAGTAAATATTTCAGGTGAACATTCAGGTGATGTGATTGACACAAATAGCACAACCAACTATGACACTGATGTTGATGTAGAGACTTTAACAGTAACAGCTGTGAGAACAGGAAGCTCTGAGGGATCGGGTACTGCTGGCACCGTCGGTTCTGCTCTGACAGGCACTTACGGTCAATTAACTTTAAACTCGAATGGTTCTTATACTTATGTTGCAAATCAAGCAGCAGCAGAAGCACTAGATGCAGGGGACGTTGTAACTGACTCTTTTAATTACACTGTTAGTGATGGCACAGATACAGATATAGCGGTGATTGCCATTACTGTGATTGGTGTCAATGATGCCCCTACTGCTCAAGATGATGTTGGTGTCATAAACGAGGATGCTGAATTTTCTGTTCTCGACGGTGCTAATAAAAACGAAACAGGGGGATCTTTTAATGCATCGGGCGAACATTCAGGTGATGTAATCAATACTACCAGCGCTAGTCATGTTGATAGTGATGCTGACGCCTCTGCTTCTTTGACAATTACATCCATTAAAAAAACTGGAGGATCAGAGTCCGCAGTAGCGATTGGTAGTTCATATAATAGTAATGGTACTCAAGTTACAGGAACCTACGGTACTCTTACAATTGGAGCTAATGGTTCATATAATTACAGCGCTAATCTAGACGCAGCTGATGGTATTGCAGATGGTGAAAGTGCAACTGATGTTTTTGTTTATACTTTAAGTGACGGCACAGATACAACAACTGCTAACATTACTATTACAATTTTAGGTCAAAACGATGCGCTAACAGCACAAAATGATGAGGGTGTGATCATGGAAGGCAGCACTTTAACAGTTGCTAATGGTTCAAACGCTAATGTTTCTGGAAGCTATGATGCTACCGGCGAGCATTCTGGTGACGTCCTTGATACTACATCTAGTTCTCATAAAGACAGTGATCCAGACACTTCTGACACTTTAACAATCACGCACATCAAAAAAGATGGTGGCTCTAACTCTACTGTTTCCTCTGGAAGCTCTTATAATAGCAGTGGAACTGCTGTAACTGGTGCTTACGGTACTTTAACAATAGGTGCCGATGGTTCTTATAAGTATGTTGCTCAATCTGATATCTCCGGTTTTGATGCAGGAGAGACACTTACAGACACATTTACATATACGGTCTCTGATGGCAATGGCTCGACTGGGACTGCAAATATCGTTATCACTCTTTTAGGAGACGATGGAAATACCAACAACGCTCCTGTAGCTCGAGATGATGTGGGTGTCATCGTAGAAGATGGCACTTTAACTGTTACTGACGGGGCTAATGCTAATGAGTCCGGAGGTTCTTATAATGCCACCGGTGAATATTCTGGTGATTTAATTAACACTAGTTCGACCACACACTACGATACAGATGCAGATAGCGATACAATTACTATCACCCAAATTAGAACAAGCTCAGGTTCTGACTCTGCGGTTTCTTCAGGCAGCTCTTATAACAGTAATGGTACTTCTGTCACCGGTACTTATGGAACATTAACAATTGGTGCGGATGGTTCTTATACTTACGTAGCAGACCAAGCAGCTGCTGATGCCCTTGATCTTAATGACAGTGTTACTGATACTTTTGTTTATACTATTACGGATGATGCAAGCTCTCCTCGCTCACCACTCACTGACTCAGCAACTTTAACAATTACTGTGTTAGGTATTAACGATACCCCCACTGCAGTAAACGATACAGATAGCGTCAATGAAGATGGAACAGTTACCAAGACAGGTGCTCAGGATGATGTACTCACAGATGACAGTGATCCTGATGAGTCACCTACTTTGACAGTTACCGCAATTCAACCGAGCGGTGGCTCCTCTTCAAATGTTTCCTCTGGAAGTACATATGCCAGCAGCGGTACTTCAGTAACTGGTACATATGGTACACTTATAATTGGAGCTGATGGATCTTATACATACACAGCAGATCAATCTGCTGCTGATGCATTGGATGCTGGTGATACTGAAGACGATGTCTTTACTTATACAGTTACTGATGAAAATGGGGCTACGGCGACAGCGACAATTACTATCACCGTTACTGGAATAAACGATACACCAGTCGCTCAAAATGATGTAGGTGTGATCGAAGAGGACGCTACTTTAACTGTTGCAAATGGCGATAACGCTAATGAGACTGATGACTCTGGTAGCACTTATAACGCAACCGGTGAGCACTCTGGTGATGTGATTAATACAAGTAGTAGTACACACCAAGACAGTGATGCGGACGCTTCTGCCTCTTTAAGTGTATCTCAAATCAAAAAAGATGGTGGCTCTAACTCTGCTGTTTCTTCAGGCAGCTCTTATAACAGTAGTGGAACAAGTGTAACTGGTACCTATGGTACTTTAACAATTGGTGCTGATGGTTCTTATAGTTATGTAGCAGACCAAGCGGCTGCTGACGCTCTCGATCTTAATGACAGTGTTACTGATACTTTTGTCTACACCCTCTCAGACGGCACCGCTACAACAACTGCCGATATTGTGATTACTGTTTTAGGTGTTAACGATACCCCTGTTGCAGTAGATGATACTGACGTTGTAACCGAAAATCAGACTGTAACAAAAACAGGAGCCCAAGACGATGTTCTCGATGACGATACCGATGCTGATGAATCATCTACTCTTACTGTAACTGCAATTCAACCAAGCGGTGGATCCTCTTCGAATGTGTCTTCCGGAAGCACATATGATAGCAGCGGTACTTCAGTAACAGGAACTTACGGTACTCTTACGATTGGTGCAGATGGATCTTATACTTATACAGCCGATCAATCTGCTGCTGATGCTCTTGACGATACAGAGACAGCAACAGATACATTTACTTATACAGTCACCGATGAAAATGGTGCTACGGCAACTGCTACTATAACAAT
Organism: uncultured Alphaproteobacteria bacterium; assembly: GCA_902523135.1. Classification (GTDB taxonomy): domain Bacteria; phylum Pseudomonadota; class Alphaproteobacteria; order HIMB59; family HIMB59; genus HIMB59. The sequence goes on along the minus strand of CABYYB010000001.1, from coordinate 250,105 downwards.
TACAGTGAATGGCTCTAATGATGCGCCTGTCGCAAGAAATGATACGGGCACTGTTGAAGAAGACGCCACTTTGACAGTTAGTGATGGAGATAATGCTAATGCTGTAAGTGCAGCCACATACGTTGATGCATTTGACATCAGCTCTCAAGAATTTAACCCTCAAGGATTTACATTTAGCAATGATGGAACAAAAATGTTTCTTACTGGTAATAATGGTGATGATGTTAACGAGTACACCCTAACGACAGGATTTGATGTCTCCACCGCCTCATTTGTTGACAGTTTTGACATCAGCTCTCAAGAATTGGGTCCTCGTGATCTTGCTTTTAGTGCTGATGGAACCAAAATGTTTGTTGTGGGCGTAATAGGCGATGATGTAAATGAATATACATTATCAACAGCTTTTGACGTATCCACCGCCTCTTTTGTTGACAGTTTTGACATTAGCTCACAAGAGAACTCACCAACAGGCTTAGCGTTCAATAATGATGGAACTAAAATGTTTATTGCCGGTAATGGAGGAGACGATATTAATGAATACACACTTACAACTGGGTTTGATGTATCAACAGCCTCCTTTGTAGATAGTTTTGATGTGTCTTCTCAAGACACTGCCCCTAACGGACTAACATTTAATAGCGATGGAACAAAAATGTATGTTGTTGGAAATCAAGGAAATGACATTAACGAGTATGATCTGACATTAGGATTTGATGTTTCCACTGCTTCTTTTGTTGGGGCTTTAGATGTGAGCTCACAAGATAGTGCCCCGAAGGCTATAAGCTTTAGCCATGATGGTACTAAATTATTTGTTTTAGGGACGACGAACAAATCAGTATTTGAGTACACATTAACAACACCTTTTAGTTTAATTAATGTTGACGCCGAGCATTCAGGTGATGTCATTGATACAAGCAATACAAGTTCTTATGACACTGACGTTGATGTAGAGACTTTAACAGTAACAGCTGTGAGAACAGGAAGTTCTGAGGGATCGGGTACTGCTGGTACTGTCGGCTCTGCTCTAACTGGGACGTACGGTCAGCTAACATTGAATGCTAATGGTTCTTACACTTATGTTGCAAATCAATCTGCTGCAGATGACCTAGATGCAGGCGACATCGTTTATGATTACTTTAACTATACAGTTAGTGATGGTGATGCAACAGACATAGCGGTTATTACGATTACAGTGGTTGGCGTGAATGATACTCCAGTCGCTGTAGACGACACAGATAGTGTTAACGAAGATGCAACTGTTACGAAAACAGGTTCACAAGATGACGCTCTCTACGATGACACCGACGCGGATGACTCAGACTCTTTGACAGTCACAGCAATCGCTCCCAGTGGTGGTTCTACATCCACAGTCTCTGAGGGTAGCACTTATGCAAGTGGAGGCACAACAGTAACAGGAACTTACGGTACTTTGACTATCGGTGCTGATGGTTCTTATACATACACTGCTGATCAATCTGCAGCCGATGACTTAGACTTAAATGATACAGCAACAGATGTTTTCACTTACACAGTTTCTGATGGCGCAAATACCACTACCGCAACTATTACGATCACTGTTACGGGTATTAATGATGACCCAGTTGCTCAAAACGATGTGGGTGTGATTTTAGAGGATAGCACTTTAACTGTCGCAAATAGCGCAAATGCTAATGTTTCAGGCTCTTATGACGCTACAGGAGAACACTCAGGTGATGTAATCGATACTAGCTCAAGCTCTCACACAGATAGCGATCCTGATGACTCTGCTACTTTAACCGTTACTCAAATTAAAAAAGATGGGGGGTCTAACTCTGCAGTCTCCTCTGGCAGCTCTTATGATAGTAGTGGAACTTCTGTTACGGGCACTTATGGTACACTAACAATCGGTGCAGATGGCTCTTACTCCTATGCAGCCGATCAATCTGCAGCTGATGATTTGGATAAAGATGATCAAGTCACTGATGTTTTTACTTACACTCTTTCAGATGGTACAGAGACCACGACAGCAAATATTACAATTACCGTAATTGGTATTAATGATACTCCAACTGCAGTAAATGACACTGACAGTGTGACTGAAGATGAAAGAGTCACTAAGACGGCAGTTCAAGATGATGTGTTAAAGGATGACTCTGATGTAGATGACTCTGCAGTTTTAACTGTCTCCAATATTTCTCATACTAATGGCAATAGCGGAACGGTTTCCTCTTCAACAACTCATCTAACGGGCACAACTATTGTAGGTACTTACGGTACTCTTACTATTGGATCCAATGGTTCTTATACTTATATAGCTGACCAAGATGCAGCAGATAGTATTGCAAGTGGCTCTAGTGAAACTGATGTGTTTACATACACAGTGACTGATGAAAACGGCGCTACAGCGACAGCTACATTAACAATCACAGTTAGTGGCGCAGATAATGAAGTTGTTGGTGTAAATGACACAGGCGCAGTTGATGCAGGTAGCACTCTTACTGTAACACCCGACAGTAATGGTTTGTTGTCGAACGATACAGATAATGGTCAAGCTGCTCTTAGTGTTGGCGAGGCATCTGTAACGGAAATACGAACAGGAAGAGAAAACAGAAGTGGTACCAGTGGCACTGTTGGATCAACTCTGACTGGTACATATGGTACTTTAACTCTAAATTCGGATGGTACCTATACATATGTTGCGAATACTGATGCTGCAAAAGCAATAGCACCAGCTGACACAAAAATAGACTATTTTACTTACACTATTAGTGATGGAACAAGTACTGATACAGCTCAACTTGCAATTACTGTGACTGGTATCAATGAAGCACCTACTTCTACAGCACCTCCAACAATTCGTGCTGTAGAGGATCAGCCTATAAAATTTCAGACAAAAATCTTTTTTGATGATCCAGATCCAAATAGCAGTATCTATGGTCAACTTACATATTCTGTTTCTGGTTTACCGTTTGGTTTGAAAATAAATGACAACGGTAGAATTAATGGAAAACTTCCTGAGGGAACTTACACATTTACAGTTACAGCAACTGACGGTGGTAATCTTTCAACCTCTCAAACTTTTACAATTGTTGTAGGAAAACCTCCTCCTAAGGGTGACCCAACACCACCACCCGTTGTCCTCAATAAGAAAACTATTGAAACTGCAATTGCAAATAAAATAGTTACTTTTGAAACACCGAAGACAGACAATAGAGTCAATGATTTGGAAGTTAGAAGTTCTCTCGCATCTATAGTTAAAGAGTACTCATTTAATGGTGGAATGAAAGTGATTGATGTTGCAGTTGAGGATCTGAATATCGACCAAAGTGGTAGACCAGGAGTCAATGAAAATACAATTTTAGGATTTGCTATCGGAGATGACTATAGACTAAATGTGAAACAGTATACAGGCACACTAGAGGATGGCTCGGAGCTTCCAAGTTGGATACGTGTTGATCCTGCAACAGGTCAGACAATTGTTCAGTTCCCAGAGAGCGTTTATTCTGTTGATGTAAAAGTTATTGCAATTGATACTGATAATACAACTAGAGAAATTAACGTTACCCTTGATAAAAACTCTGTAAGCCGAGACACTGCATTAAAAAGAGACTTAGAGCCTTTTATTGATCGAAGCGCCGCTTTAAAAACAGAAGTGACTGTAGATGAGAAGGGCCAAATAATATTGGAGTCAAATGATGGATCTAGAGATGACGTGCTTAATCCAAATGACTCAAGCAATGATGATAATCAATTAGAGGACCCAAATAATCAATCCAACCTAGATAATGCTCCTGTTATACCTGAAATTATTGAGGAAACGCCTGCTCAAGACAATCTAGCTTTAGATAACCAAAACCCTGAACTAGAGGAAAAAGTTGTAAAGTTTGCTTCTCTTCAAGATCAAATCGATTTAGAATTTGATGAACATGAAAATTATGGTGATAAAATCCTTAAAGTATCTGGTTAAGACTGCTGTCTTAATTGTTTTGATGTTCTCTTATGCTAACGCTGAGGTAAGAGAGTCAAGAGCGTTAGTCGTAGCCTCGCAAGAAGCTATTCTTTCTAGTGAACTTGCTGCCCGAATAGAAAATATCGCTGTAAAAGAAATGCAAAGGTTTAAAAAAGGGGATTTATTAATTCAATTTGATTGTAGTTTATATGAAGCTCAAAAGGATGTTGTTAGTGCAAATGCTAATAGTGCTTTAATTAAATTAAAAAGCGATGAGCAAATGTTACAAATGAGATCAATTGGTAAGTATGAATTAGAATTATCAATATCAGAATATGAAAAAGCAAAATCAGAACTCCTCATCGCTGAATTAAATGTTGAGAGGTGTCAAATCAAAGCACCCTTTGATGGGGCAGTAGAAGAAGTTGTGGTTAACACATTTGAAACAATCCAACCTCAAGTAGAATTAATGAAAATCATTCAAACAGAAGTTTTAGAATTAGAGATGGTAGTTTCAAGCGAATGGATTTCTTGGTTAAAAATAGGACATCCCATAAAAGTTTATATTGATGAAATTCAAAAAGAATTTAATGCCACAATTAGTGGTATCGGTGCAAATGTAGATGCAGTTAGTCAAACTATACAACTCAAAGGCACCATCACTGACACCAGCCCTGCCCTTCTCCCAGGAATGAGTGGTCGCGTTGTATTTTGAGTGAAGACCAATTAAATCGATTATCTAGAATTTTTTCTTTTGAGAAAAAGTTACGTGATGCTCAATCTTTTGTTGAAATAAGATACACAGTCACCAATGAATTGAGAAGTATCGCCCCATTTATGTACGCTTTTTTTGGGTCTTGGACAAAACCAAATAGCTTTAAAATTGAGGCAATCTCAGATATTGCAGTAGTTGAACAAACATCTGCAACAACTACACTCGCTCAAAAAATCATTCGACAAAAATTACAAGAGGGCTCTCCTGAAACCCATTCCTTTACTTTAAGTAAAGACGCATTAGTCCCTGCTAAAGGGGAAAGCCCTCTACCCGATCAATTTTTATGGGCTCCATGTTTTTCAACACAAAAAGGACCACAAGCAGTTTTATTATTAGTAAGAGACGAAAGCTGGACGGAACAAGAAATTGAATATATCCGACATTTAAGTAATTCCGTTGGACATGCAATGGGATCACTAAAAGAGAATAACTTTTTTGAAAGTACTGCTAAATTAATTCGCAAGACATGGTTTCAATTTTTAGTTATTGCCGGAATAGTTGCAAGCATGTTTTATCCTGTGTCTATGTCAACAATTGGACAGGCTGAAATAGCTCCTAAAGAACCAAATATAATTAATGCACCAATAGATGGAGTTATTAAAGAGGTGTATGTTGAAAATAATGATGAAGTAAATTTAGAAACTCCATTATTGGAATTTGAAAAAACTCAACTACAAAACGACTATGATCTAGCCTTTCAAGAATTACAGGTAATCGAAACTGAGTTACTTCAAGCCAGACAATCTTCGTTCCAAAGTAAAGAGGATAAGGCTTTGGTGAGCCAGCTCGAAAGTAAAATAAAATTAGCACAAGAAACCCTCAATTATCAAAAAATACTATTAGACAGGTCAACTATTTACTCTCCTGCTGAGGGCGTTGCCGTTTTACAAGATAAATCGTTGCTTATCGGTAAACCCTATAACATTGGTGAAAACATTATGGTTGTTGCTAATCCCTCATTAGTGGAAGTTAATATTTTCATGCCAGTAAAAGACTCCATTACAATTAAAAAAGATGCCAATATAAATGTTTTTTTGGACTCTGATCCTATGAATGTTATCAAGGCCAAAGTCACAAAATTTTCATATGAGCCAGAAATAGTAACTCAAAACCTTCTTGCTTACCGGGTTACCGCAGAGTTAATTGATAATGACGTCCCTCCTAGAATAGGGCTTAGAGGCACTGCAAAGATTTTTGGTGAGGAAGTAAAATTATTTTTCTTCTTATTTCGAAAGCCAATCATTTTTGTCAGACAGACACTTGGCTTGTAAATGATTACGCCTTCAATACGTCAAAACTTACAACTTCTTCAAGGCACACCTATGGAAGATGGGTCTCCATCGTGGCTACTCTACGATAATTTAAGAAATAAATATTTTACATTAGGTGTAAATGCCTTTCGTATGCTCAAACATTGGATTGCAGGTGTGGATACAAAGCAATTTATTGAACAAGCACAACAAAAAGGTTTGGATATCGAAGAGGATCAGCTAAATGACTTTATCAACTTTCTAAAAACTAATAGTTTGATTTCCCATAATAGTTCAGAAGATGTACAGATTTTATTGCATCAACACAACGCACAAAAAAAACATTGGTTTATGAATTTAATACATAACTATTTGTTCTTTAAAATTCCCTTAATTAAACCTGATCCTTTTTTAGATAAAACATTACACATTGCAAAATTTTTTGGCCAAAGATTTTTAAGACTATTGATCTACATTATAGGTGTTACGGGCATTTATTTTGTCATCCAGCAATGGGATGAGTTTTTAACAACATTTTTATATTTTTTTAATTGGAATGGTTTGTTGTTTTACGCTTTTGCTTTGGTTGGTGTGAAAGCAATTCATGAATTAGGACATGCGTACACTGCAAAAAATTTTGGCTGTAATGTCAATTCCATGGGAATTGCTTTTCTTGTCTTTTTTCCTTTTTTGTATACCGATAACACCAATGCGTGGAGGTTAAGAGATCACAAAAAAAGACTCTCTATAAACTTCGCAGGCATTTCCACAGAGCTACATCTTGCTTTATTGGCTACCTTTGTATGGGGTATTACAGACCAAGGAATGTTGAAAAGTATAGCATTTTTTGTTGCGACAACTGGTTGGATCTCCTCCTTGCTTATCAATATAAGCCCTTTTATGCGATTTGATGGATACTATGTATTTGCAGATTATTTAAAAGTTGAAAACTTACAACCTCGAGCCTTTGCACTGGCAAAATGGAAACTTCGTCAATGGATCTTTGGGTTCAAACACAAACCCCCTGAGCAAATCAACAATCAAAAACAAAACTTAATCATTGTCTATGCTTGGGCCACGTGGATATACCGTTTCTTTTTATTTTTAGGGATAGCCTTATTAGTTTATTACTTTGCATTTAAACTTTTAGGCATCTTCCTATTTGTAGTAGAGATTGTGTGGTTTATTTTACTGCCTATTTTTAGAGAAATGCGTGAATGGTGGAGATTACGTTCTAATATTTATCTCTCCTTACAATTCGTAAGGTCGATTCTTGTGCTAGGCACTTTGGCATTTATTATATTTTATCCTTGGAAATCTTCTCAAAAAACTCCTGCAATATATCAATCTGAAAAATTTATAGAAATCTTTCCACCAATTAATTCACAAGTTAAAGATATCTATATAATAGAAAAACAAATCGTTAAGGAAGATCAAAAATTAATTAATTTAGACTCACCTGCTTTAAACTCTGAAATAAAAATAGCTGTTGCGGAACTAGAATTGATAGAAATAAAAATAAATAATGCTTTAGATACAGAGACCAATAGGTCTGATTTACTACTTTTAAAAAGTGAAAGAAATAAATTTGAAACTCAAATAAATAATCTAAATAAAATCAAATCTTCTCTGGAAATCGTGGCCCCTTTCGATGGCGAAGTAACTAATTTAGGTAATTTAAAAGAACAGCAATGGCTAAATGAAGATACGGCTATACTTAAACTAGTAAATAAAAATAATTATCAAGTAATTGCCTTTGTATCTGAAAAAAATATTTCTTCTTTAGATACCAACAAAGAAATTTGGTTCACTCCTTCTTCTACATCACAAGACAGTATCGCTGCCTATATTAATTCAATAAGCAAATCACCGATTAATAATTTTGATATGTACCCTATGGTTACCTCAATATTTGATGGTCCGATTGCTGCTAGTGAAAATCCTTCAGGGGGTATTCGATCTGAACAAGCATATTATAAAGTCACACTAGACTTAGAGGATAGTACCTCAGCCATGGACAATAAAATGCTTGGTTATGTAAACATGGGAATTGAGTCAAGAAGCTACTTCAAACGCTTTATTGACTTTTCATCAGCCACTTTGATTAGAGAGCTAAATTTCTAAATTAGTGGCTCATTTTGGGCCATAAATTACAAAAAAGCATTTAAAATCAGTGTATTATTAGTACTTATGATTATTTTGCACCAGTCGATGAAAGATCAGTTTCAAAAAGAAACTGGAAAAAAAATAAGCTCCCCGAGTTCATTTTTCAAATCTAAATGGCTAGAAGAACAAGATCAAAAGAAAACCTTTGATCACCTAAATAGCGCAGAGCTTAGTGACGTAATTAAAGAAAGACTATTTTTTAAAAGCTCTAAAGCAACTGATTATGATCGTTTCTTAGAAATGCTTGATATTAAGAGATCAAGCGACTTCAAAATCTTTGCTAAGCTAACAGCAATTATCAAGCCATATCAGAAATTAGAATTTCAAAAAATCTCTCAAGAGTTAGAGGCATTAGATTGTTTGTACTCAATTCAAAATAAAAAAGTTATGAATCATCAAATGGTCAAATCACTTACTCAAAGTTTAAAACAGATAGAAAAACATTGTCAGAAGATCAAAAAAGAGATCAGCCAATCTTTAAAAAAGAGTCGATTAAAACATGGAATGAGTCCTAGTGAAATTATTTTAAAAGACGCAAGTGGTGCTGATATATCTTCCACAAGTATATTTGATGAATTTTCAATAATAGCAAAGGAATGCCAATATCTTTCTGAAGCAAATAGTTCATTTGAAAATACAGAGCCTTCTTTATTTCCAAGTTTAGAAATACAAGAAATACCTTTAGATTATTATATAGTGACACTAAAAAACTTATTTCAATGCATTGATTTGGGTCAATTTAAAATTCAGGATCAACAATCTGAGTTAAAAACTTTTTGTTGGGAGGGCATACTCCAAACACCTTCAATATGTTTTACCCCTTATTCATCCTTTTTAAAGGCTTATAAAAGATGTAACGAAAAGAAAAATATTTTCTTTAGTTTGTCACAGGCAATTTCAAAAAATGACTTCTACGAAATTAGAGATAAGATTTTAAATTTCTAATTATCCTGGTAGCTAACCTTTAACATAAGTAACATACCCGATAAAAGTAGCACTATTGAAAATCCAAATCCTATACGTTGAGAGAATAAAAAAGTAATTGCCGCAGCACATAGTGGTCCTAAAAAAGCTGTTGCTTTTCCTGAAAATGTGAACATGCCAAATCCTAACCCTTGCATCTCATCAGGTATGAGTTTTGCCATGACAACTCTACTAGAACTTTGTAAAGGCCCTGAAAAAAAGGTACCAATTACTGCAAGAATAATAAATGCAGTTTGATTTGTGTTTATCGACATGGTGACGATAACAGCGGAAAGCAATGCAAGAGAAATAATTATAACTATTTTATCGTTTTTGAAAAATATTCCAAAGAGATAGCAACCCACTGCTCCACTAACATTACATAAAATCGCCACTATAATGATCTTGCTGATTGATATACCCATTACAGAAGTTCCAAAAATTCCAATTGTTGTCGTCACAATGATTAAACCGTCCATGTAAATCATTCTTGCGATTAAATACCTACCTGTATTTGTAAGACCATTATCCCATATCAAACCTTTGATTGTATGAGTTGTTTTATTTGGAATAATGTAAGCCTTTTGATTGAACTTAGTAAAAAACATTAAGGGAATACAAAATACAAAAAACCATAAAGATAATATTAAATGAGAAAAACGAATAGGAGCTTGATTATCCTTAGACAATCCCAGTATATTTTCATCTGGAAGAATGAATAGATAAAGTATTATTATTAGGACAAGCACCCCTCCTATATATCCTGTTCCAAAACCAACTCCAGAGCCAAAAGATAAATCTTTTGAATAACAACTTTTTAAAGTTGCATTGTACAAACTATTCGATGCTTCATAGCTAATACTTCCTAAAAATAATAAAAAAAGACAAAATAGAACATAATTTGAGTCTGGTAGCACAAACCAAAACGCAGCGATAGATAAAATACAAATAATTGAAAAAAATCTTAAATAAATTACACGCCCATTATTAGTTGAATCAGATAATTTACCGATAAAGGGCATCATCAATGCAATTAAAATTCCCGACATACCAATAATTAATTGCCATAATGCAGCTCCTGTTTGTTGATTATCAATGACGTGATTAACAAAATAACTAGAAGTTAAAGTTGTAATTATAATCATGGGAAATACTGAATTCCCAAAATCGTAAAAAGAAAATGTTAATAGCTTTTTCATTTTAATTTTTTAATTTCATTTAATCCTGATACTTCTTCAACGAATTTTACTTGATTTAGACTTGAAACTAGTCGTGCAAGTTCTTTAGAAGTAACCTCTCCAAACCCACCCATTATTTTTGTATAATTTTCTCCTAATATAATCCCGTTACTCTCATCTTTTGCTAATAATTGATAGTCGATTAATTTTTGAACACGTCTACGAATACTCTCTTTAGGTTGAGATAAAATATTTGCAATACTTAATATTGATAGTTTTGATCCTTTGAAATATTTTTTAATTTCATCAGATGACATTTCAATTAACTCATCAAGTGATTTGGTGTCAGAGGTATTAATCTTATATAGCCAATGAGCAGCTACAGTATTAAGGGCCATTAATTCGTCAATATTTATTCCTATATCACTTATTCTTTTGTAGTAGCTTGTAACATGCATAAGCCATGCATAAGCCGCTTTGCTGTAATTTGATTTTTGATCAGAATCTTTTTTTGTGTTCATCTTGAATTTATACAATATTTAAACCCAAAATGGGTTATCAAAAAATAAAAATTTTTAGAATTATCTATTTTTTGTTGAAAATATTAATAAAATTGGAATATGCCAAAATTTATAAGTGTTGTTAAGTTTGTAGTCAAAGAGGGAGAGGTTGAAAAATTTACAGCTTCGATGAAAAAATTTGTGAACCCAGATGGTGTGATCTTTCGAAAAGTCATCAAAACAGGAGAACGTTCCTATTGCAGTGTGGTGGAGTGGATTGACGAGGATAGTTTAGCAAAAGCTCGCCAGCAGATGATCGCATACTTGGATACAGTGAGAGATTTACTTGAAGAGATTTCCCCTGAACTAGGAGTCACTGATCCCGCATCTGGTCCAGTAATAATTGATGAGCAAGGACTCGTTACAAGTCCTGGTGGAACTATTTCAGGAAAAATTAAAACTTAATTAACTTTTACTTATTCTTAAATTGATCTTGGGTCATCAAGGCCGGCATGACGATATGCTGATGTTACAGTATTTCTTAGCAGACATGCTATAGTCATTGGCCCAACCCCTCCTGGTACGGGGGTGATTTTAGAGGCTTTCTCCGATGCGCTTTTAAAATCAACATCACCAACTATTTTACCTCCTTCACTTCCATCCTCTTTTGTAATAGATATTCGATTGATACCAACATCAATTACGACAGCACCATCTTTTAACCATTTTGAATCAATCATCTCAGCTCTTCCAATGGCCGCAACAATAATATCTGCTTGTGAACAAACTTTTTCAATTTCTTTAGTTTTGGAATGCACTACCGTAACAGTACATGACTCTTCGATTAAAAGTTGCGACATAGGTTTACCTACTATATTTGACCTACCAATTACAACAGCACTTTTACCTTTTAAATCCTTTACATGATCTTTCAAAAGTAATAGAGAGCCCAAAGGCGTGCATGGAATAAAAGCTTTTTTCAACATATCACCCCCAATGGAAAGTCTTCCTGCATTTATAGCATGAAAACCATCAACATCTTTTTCTACAACAATAGCATCAATCACCTTTCTCTCATCAATTTGCTTAGGTAAAGGTAATTGAACTAAAATACCATGAACTGAGCTATCATTGTTGAGCTCATCAATTAGTTTCAATAATGTTTCTTGATCCGTACTTGCTTCTAATTTGAAATCTTTAGTTTTAATATTACATTCTGCAGCCATTTTTGTCTTTTGACCTACATAAACCTTACTAGCTGGATTTTCTCCTACTAGCACCACCGCTAAACAGGGATCTGCTTGTTTTTGAGAAATTAATTTGTCTGAGTCCTCTTTTACCTCAGCTCTAATTTTAGCCGCAAAAGCTTTTCCATCAATTATATCTGCCATTTTTTTTCTCCTTATCATTATCCTCTAGGCCAATACTCAATCAGTAAATCTTTAAACAAGTATATTATCAGAATTAAAAGTACCGGTGAAATATCTAAGCCACCTAAGTTTGGTAAATATTTTCTAATATAGTTTAAGGGAGGATCTGTCAGTTTTCTTAAACTTTCAAAAACTCTCCACAAAAAAATATTTTGACTATTTAATATGTTAAAATGAAATAACCAAGACACGATTACATAAAAAAACACAATAAGTGTGTAAAAGTCTAATAGTCTTACCAAGAACAGTAGTAATGAATTCACTGTGATAAATTATAAAAAATTATTATTCGCGTCTATTAAATAAGAAATTCCTACAACGCTCTGACTGGGGATTTGTGAAAACTGTGTCAGGATGTCCTTCCTCTTCCACAAGACCATCATGGAGAAAAATAACTTTATTTGAAACTTTTCTAGCAAACGCCATTTCATGAGTTACAACTAACATTGTTTTTCCCTGTTCAGCTAAATTACGAATAACAGATAAGACTTCGTCTACTAATTCTGGATCAAGCGATGATGTTGGCTCATCAAATAATAATATTTCTGGAGAAATGGCAAGTGCTCTTGCTATTGCTGCTCTTTGTTGCTGACCTCCTGATAGATGAGAGGGGTATTCGTTTGCCTTGTCCTCGATACCTACTTTTTTCAAAAGTATCATTGCTTGTTCTTGAGCAACTTCTTTATCTATTCCTAAAACATTTACAGGAGCCTCTGTTATATTATCTAAAATATTCATGTGTGACCAAAGATTGAAACTTTGAAAAACCATACCCAATTTTTTTCTAATTAAAGTAATTTTTGAATGTAAATTTTTACTAGGTTTTTTTAAATCCTCATCACTACAGTTGATAATTTCACCACAAACATTTACCGTACCGCTATCAGGAGTTTCAAGAAAATTTACACAACGAAGCATAGTACTCTTTCCTGATCCAGAACTTCCAATAATACTTACGACATCTCCTTTATTGGCAATAAGATTAATCCCTTTTAAAACTTTATTGTCACCAAATTTTTTCTCTAACTGATTTAACTCAAGTATTTTCATTTTTATTAATATTTCATTTTTTCGATTTCAAAGATATTGCAAAAAAGAGTAAATCTAAAAGTCACATTGTTAAATTATATTAAATTTATAAAAATCAGATTTATTAGTTCTAAAAACCTAATCAATTCAATGTTTTTAGAAAATAATTTAGATTTTATGAATATTTAGATTGTGTTAGGATGATTCAATGGATGACAATAATACTGAGATGGATGAAAATAATTCTGAGTTAGCAAGTGATGAAATTCAATCTACTCCAATAGATAATGATGCTAAAGCTGTTAACATAGGTTCCGGCGTCAGAGTTGACGGACGAATAGAGGGAGCAGAAACATCAGATATTTCTGGCACTCTTACTGGAACCCTTAAATCTTCAAATATTAACATTAATAGTAAAGGTGCTTTTAATGGAGACATGTCAGGTCAAGAGATAACCATCTCTGGGAGTGTAGATGGTGAGATAAATTCAGAGGATTATTTGATCGTTAACAACTCTGCAAATATCAAAGGAGTAATTGAATATAATTCATTACAAGTAAGTTATGGTGCAAAAATTCAAGGTACTTTAAGACATAGGGGTAGTGTCCAATCTTATTCACCAGTTTCTACTGATGAAGTAAAAGAAGATGAAATTAAAGAAAACCATGAGGATGATCAATAATGGCATTATTTGGATCTAGTGAAAAAAAACCTGAAGTAAAAACTGAATTTATGTTTGACACTGAGAGCACTATTAATCAGTCAACTTTAGCAAAAGATATAAAAATAAATGGCTCTCTCGAGTCTACAGACTATTTAGATTTCTCTGGTCATTTAACGGGTACTTTAAAGTCATCAACCATTAATTTAAAACCAGGTTCTTATGTTAAGGGAACTATTACAGCTGATACTATTACAGTTGAGGGTGAAGTTGACGGAGACATACAAGCTAAAGATATCTATATTAAGTCAACAGCAAAAATTAAGGGAAATATTCGCTATCAAAATATTGATATTCAAAACGGTAGTATAATCAACGCAGATTTGTTCTACTCATCATAATTAATCAAATATTCTAAGCGTTTTTATAAAAAGTTTATCTATTTACTCTATTTTAGTTTATATTTCAGTAAGTATTTATTCGAAGTAATAGAGGAAGAACAAGGAGAAAATTATGAAAAAAATAATACTATCAGTATTTGCTGCGCTCTTTTTAGTTGGCTCTGCTTTTGCTGAAACAGTAAGAATGGGCACTGAAGGTGCTTATCCTCCATATAATTTTATTAACGATAATGGCGAAGTTGATGGATTCGAAAAAGATGTTGGAGACATGCTTTGTATTCGTGCAAATCTAGATTGCGTTTGGGTTATAAACGAGTGGGACTCTATCATTCCTAATTTAGTGTCTGGTAACTACGATACGATTATTGCTGGTATGTCAATAACTGCAGAGCGTGATGAGGTGATTGACTTTACACAAGATTATTTTCCACCATCTCCATCAGTATACATGGGAATGAGTGGCGCAGACATTGATGTAGATAGTGCTGTTATCGCAGCTCAAACTGCAACTATTCAGGCAGGTTATGTTGCTGAAAGTGGAGCAACTTTAGTTGAATTTGCGACAGCAGAAGAAACAATATCTGCAGTGCAAAACGGTGAAGCTGATGCTGTCTTAGCAGACGGTGATTACCTTGCGTCTATAATTGCAGAATCAAACGGTGAATTTGCAAATATAGGAGAAGTCTCAATCGGCGGCGGTGTTGGAATGGGTATCCGTGAATCTGACACAGAGTTAAAAGCCAAAATGAATGCAGCTATTAGCTCCATGAAAGACGATGGATCATTAAATGCACTTATTAAAAAGTGGTTTGGTTTTGAAGCCGCAACTTTTTAAGATTATCTAATTTAAATTACTGAACAAGAGGACGGAATATCCGTCCTCTTTTTTTTCTTTATAATATTTACTCAAGAAACATTGAAACATAATATAAAATCCATTTTAAAATGATTATAGTTGGGGCAGGAATTGTAGGTGCATCCTTTGCCTACCATGCTTACCAAAATGGTGTAGATAAGATAACTATTTTATCATCACATTTACCTGGTGATAAAAACCAAGCTACATCAAATACTTGGGGTTGGGTGAATGGTTATGCTAGTAACGATAAAAGCTATGCTACTTTTCGTTTGGCTAATATGAATTACTGGCCAAAATTAATAAATTATATTTCAAATTTAAATTATACATCTAAAGGTGCATTTATTTGGGATCAAGGAGAGAAAGAGCTTCAAAATACTATAAAGCAGCATCAAAGTTGGGGGCAATCAGTAAAAATATCAACTAAATCTGAACTAAAAAAACATTTGCCTTATTTAAATAATATTCCAACTATGGCCGGCTTTGGTGTTGATGACTTGGCCATTGATGGTGTTAGAGCAACTAAAGAACTTTTCAAATCTAGTGGATCGAAAATATTAAAAACTAAAGTAAAAGAGATAATATGTGATAGCAACAATGTTACTGGTGTCAAAACCGATGATGACATTATTAATGATAATGAGGTAATTTTAACTGCTGGACTTGGCGCTCCAAAATTATTATCAACAATTAATATTCCTTTTGAAATGCACTCAAGTTTAGGTTTATTAGTTTATACAAAACCATTGCCAAAATTATTAAAATACCCAATCACAGGTTTTGATTTCCATGCAAGACAGGATGACAAAGGAAGACTAATAATAGGTGGAAAATTTGATGATGACTCAAGTCAAGAGGAAAATATTAAGAGTACTGCAAAAAAACTTATCCAAGACATGGCAACTAGGCTCAACTATAATGGAAATATGATTTTAGATCACTTTACACTTGGCAAACGACCATTGCCAGTTGATGGTAGACCAAAAATTGGACGTCTCATAAATCAAAAAGGTGAAAAATTAAATGGTATTTATTTAGCAGTCATGCATTCAGGTATAACTAATGCACCTTTAGCTGGTAAGCTCGGGATAGACGAGGTTTTAACAGGAAAAAGAAATAATTTAATTCGAGATTTTTTACCTCAAAAAACAGTTACACAAGAGAAATATCCAAATGTTTAGTTATTGTGCTGACCCTAAAGCCATAGAAGGATTAATGTGGTTATCATGTTATGTCACTACAGCAAAGCATATGTCATTTTATTCTTCTTTTTTAGTTGTTATGGGTTTGCTTTCTTTGGCGGCTCCATTGGCAATGGCATTTGGTTTTGCAGGAGCTACTGCTTCAAGATCCTCATTTAAAATTATTCGCTCTGTTGGGAAAGGATATCTTGCGATGATAAGAGGCATACCAGATATTGTTTTCTTTTTATTTATTCCAATAGCACTAGATCAAGCATTTGAATATTTGCGTCATAAGGTTTTATGTTCTGATGTTACTGGGCCTATTAGGCAAGGTAATGATTTTGTCGTTTGTGCAGCTGCAAAACTTCCTCTAAACACAGCTAGCGAGTGGGTGCACGATATTTATGGATTTTCTTTAGCTTTACTTGCTTTTGGCTTTGTTTTTGGAGCTTTTGCCGGCAACGTTTTGTCTGGAGCTATGGCTGCAGTTCCAAAATCTCAAATAGAAACAGGAGAGGCTTACGGCTTTTCTCAAACTCAAATCTTTAGAAGAATTCTCATACCACAAATGTGGATTTATGCGTTACCAGGCCTGTCCAATTTATGGATGATTTTAATTAAAGCTACCCCACTTCTATTTCTTCTTGGCATTGAAGATATAGTCTATTGGGCTAAAGAATTAGGTGGCATTAAAACCGGTGTATATGAGTACCCGCATCCCGATTGGCGAGCTTGGTATTTTGGAGTGCTTATGATTTTTTATTTATCATTAACTTACTTGTCACAATCAGTATTAGACAAAATATCAGCTCGTCTTTCTCAAGGTCAAGCTACCATGGCAGGTAAGGCTGGCTGATGTCGAGTTGTTTTCAAACACTATCTGATTATGGCCTTAGATCTATAGGTTATGGAGAGCGGCTTTTACCAAAAACTGACATAACCCTTTGTGAGCAATTTGTATTAATTGGTTCTGGAATGATTTGGAACATATATTTTGCCGTTTTGGCATTGCTTCTTGGATTTTTCTTTGCAACCGTTCTGGCTTTAGGTAAAAATTCAAGTCTACCTCTATTTAGTTCTCCTTGTAGATTATTTATTTTTATTTTTAGAGGTTCCCCTTTATTCATTCAATTTTTCTTTGCATATGATTTATTTGTTCTTTTACCAAGATTAGGATTTGATATTGATCTAGGATTTCTTGTTGTTACAGTCGAAACACGTTGGCTTACAAAAGCTTGGTTAGGAGCTTTAATTGTTTTATTTTTTAATACATCTGCTTACGCAGGAGAGATTTTTTATGGAGCTTTGCGTGCTGTCCCAAGTCAAGATTTAGAGTCAGCAGATGCCTTTGGTTTTACAGGGATTAAAAAATTCAGACGTATTATATGGCCAACAATGCTTCGCTTGGCATGGCCCTCTTACACAAACGAGGCAATTTTTATGTTCCATGCAACAACATTGGTGTTTTTTACTGGTTTTCCAGCGTGGCAACAAAAAGGAGATGCGATTTATTATGCCAGTTATTTCGCTGATAAAACCTTTAATCCTTTTGTTCCTTATCCAATTGTTGGCTTTTACTTTATTTTGTTAACATTATTGATAATTGGTTTATTTGGCCTAATTAATAGAAGATTGAATAAACATTTACCAACTAACGAGAGAAAAAGATTGAGGTTCAATAAGTACAATTTGATTAGATAAGCCTTTGAAATAAATCATTTTATGCTCTTTTAAAAAATCTAATTTTATTTCTGATAAATATAAAAATAATTATTAGCACAATCAAAGGAGTCCCCCAAAGTAGTATGTGATTTTTATGTGGACTAAAAGATATTTCTTCACCATAAATTTTGATTAGTTCTTGATTAATTTCCTCAATGGATATTCCAGAGCTATATTTTTTTTGGATTTGCTCTTTTAAATTTATTGCAAACTCAGTATCAGACTCTTGAATGCTTTGACCCTCGCAAACCAAACATCTAATTGTTTTGTAATAATCACTTAGTTCATTTACACCTGCAAAGCTAATTACAGATATATGAATTATTAAAAATGGTATAATTAGTTTATAAATACTTTTCGACATCTTCATAAAATAAAGGCCCTTGTATCTTTTTTTGTATTATATTATTTACAATAAAAAATGTCTCTGGAACACCAATTAAACCCATCTCATAAGCGATGGTGCCATCATCTCTTAAAATGTATTCAAAAGGATTTCCATGTTCATTAATCCACTCCTTAAAATTCTCCTCATCGTCTCGAAAATTAATACCAATAATTTTTACACCTTTTTTTTTCATTTCCATTAACAAAGGGTGCTCTAATAAGCATGGCTTACACCAAGAAGCAAAAAAATTAACAATGTAAAATTCACCTAATGTATTTTCGTTAATTAACTTATTGTTGTAAAAGTCTGGTGTTTCAAATACTAAACTCGATACCTCATCTCTCAAATTATTTTTGTTAGTTGTTTGATTAAAGTAAAATATAACACTTACAACTAACACTATTAATCCAACTACAGGTAATAATAGATGTCTCTTCATCGTTTTTTAACAACAGATAAAAATATAGAAAAAATAAGCATAATTGCACTTAACCATAATAAATTTATAAATGGTTTATATACTAAATTGATCCCAACTTTATTGCTCTCAATTGTTGATATTGTTGCATAATACTGACTAAAGAGTTTATTTGTAGTACTAACCTCATTTGTGACTTGCCCTGAGGGTTGGTAAATATTTTTTGAAGGCGAGAGCTCTTTTTCTTTTTTTCCATCAGAAATTAATAAGTCCACTGATATTTTTTGATAATTTTGAAATTTTTCGTCTTTAATATTTTTAATTATTGCAGTTTTATTATTTTGTAATTTTATCTCATTAGTGGATTCTTTTTCAAATAGTAGATTTTCTTCGTAGTCAAATTGTTCTGTATACACAGCTGCGATAATAAAAAAACCAATACTTAAATGAGCCAGCCATTGTGAATAAAAACTAATATTTTTTTTAAAATTATTTTTTAAAACTAAAATACTTTTTAAAAATAATGGAACTGTAATAAATACACTAAGCGCAAAATAAAAATTATTTAAAAAATAATAGGATACCAAGCAAATCAATAATGAAAAAATTATTATAAAAGGTATTTGTTTATCTTTTTTTTCATGTTTTCCCCAATTTATCTGTGGTGCAAATGCCATAAATAAAATTAATGGCGCTAGTAACAAATTAAATGCGAAATTATAATATGGCGCACCTACTGACACTGATGTTTTAAGAATCATTTCGCTAAACAATGGATAAACTGTTCCAATGAAGACAACGAGTGCAGAACAAATAAAAAATATATTATTTAATAAAAGAAAACTCTCTCTGCTAATTAAATTAAAAGAGTCCTCATTGAAATTAGAAATACTTTTTATATTTAGCCTTACTGTCATAGCTAGCAAATATGCGATTATAATTATCAAAAATAATCCCCTAAGTGGATCTGTGGCAAAACTATGAACAGATACAATTAAGTTTGAACGAACTAAAAAAGTTCCGAACACTGATGCAATGAAACAGTAAAGCCCTAAATTTAGGCTCCATAATTTTAGTTGTTTATTTTTGATTGAAACTTGAAGGGAATGTATCAAGGCGGTATTTAATAACCATGGGATTAACGAGATGTTTTCTACTGGATCCCAAAACCACCAACCTCCCCATCCTAGTTCTGAATAGGCCCAATAAGACCCTAAAACTATTCCTCCAGTTAAAAAAAACCATGAAATTTTTGACCAAATCAACATTTCTTTAAATAATATTTCTGAAAAATTTTTATTAATAAGCATATGTGCAGATATCACAAAAGGTATAATTAAACCAATATATCCCAAGAACAATGTAGGTGGATGAATTATAAATAAAAAATGTTGCAAGATTGGATTCAGGCCCAAACCTAAAACATTTTCATTTGTTTCTACATAAGTAAATGGATTTGAACTAATTACTACATAAAGAATAAATAAAGTTGATATAAATAATATATTTTTATGAATCTCAACAGTTTGATTTTTGTAAAGGAAAAACCCCCCAAATAAGTTAATTAAAAAAACCCATAATAAAATTGATCCCTCATGACTACCCCAAGCAGATGTTACTTTATAAAAAATAGGTTCATCAACATAAGAATTTTCGACAACGTTCAATAAAGTGAAATCTGAAATTGAAAATGCATATACTAAAAGACCAAAGGGAATAAGGTTTATAAAATAAATTAATTTTAAAGAAAAAGTAGTTGATGGAATTATTCTCTTTAATAAATTTGTATAAAACAAGATAGATAGTGCCAACGAAATATAAATAAAGCTATTACCTAAATAAGATATCAATTAATTTCCTCTCCATTTTCCTTCTTCTTTAAGTTTGTCTATTGCGCTTTGGGGCATATAGTTTTCATCGTGTTTGGCCAAAACTATCTCTGCAACAAAAATGTTATCAATAAATTTTCCTTCAACAATAATACCCTTATTTTCTTCTACTAGGTTTGGAAGTGTTTTGGAAAATACAACATTTATAGAATTTTGATTTTGATCAACTACTTCAAAAACCCAGTTGCCATCTAAAAATTTTAAACTATTTATTTTAACAAGCCCCCCAACCCTTAAATACTTATTTTCTATCCCATCCATATTTTTTAGATCAGTTGGTTCAACAAAATATGCAATTTGATCTTTTAAAGAATAACTTATTAAAAATATAGAAGCAGAAAAGCATGCGAATATAATTAGTAAAAAAATAAATCGTTTTTTTATTTGATTATTTAATTTGATTATGCGCACTAATCATATTAAAGACTTTTTTCTTCAGTAGCATAATTATAATCGTTGTCACAGCACAAACTACTCCAAAAAATCCATAGCAAATTAAAACAAATTCTAAACTAGTCATTTAAAAGTTTAGACCTATCTATCTTCCTTTTTTCAACAATTATATAAAAAATGTTTGAAAACCAAAATATTGTGAGCATAAAAATACCAAAAAAACTAACTAATAATGTAATAAGATAATCATTAGTCATACTGGGCCCACCTATTCTTAAAACACTACTTTCCTGATGAAGAGTTGTCCACCAATCAACAGAAAATTTAACAACAGGAAGATTCACTAGCCCTATTATTGCCAAAATTGAGGCTGCAAAATCTGCTTTTTGGAAGTGCTCAAATGAATACAAAAGAAGAATGTGACCTAAGTAAATAAAAGCTAAAATTAACATTGAAGTTAACCTCGCATCCCATACCCAATATGCTCCCCATGTCAAATTTCCCCATATAGATCCAGTAACTAAAACAATAATGCTCATTATTAAACCTATTGGAGATAAAGACCTTGCAACTGTGAATGCTGTTGGGGATTTAAATATTAAGCCAACAATACTACTAATTCCCATGACTAGAAAAATTGCTAATGATAACCAAGCAGTGGGTACATGTATAAACATTATTTTGAATGAAATACCTTGATAATAATCATTTTCTAAAAAAATAATCAGAAAAATAGAAACACCAATTAATACAAGTGATAATAAAATAACATATCTAGATAGAGAGATCATAAAATTAGAAAGTATATTTGGAGTTATAGCAAACATCAGACTGATAATTTTCTTAGAGCAAAACTAGTTAGCAAAGGTGAAAAAGCCAAATTCAATAAAAAATAAGCTACAAAAAATAAATACATTCTACCTGTATTAAAATCAATTAAATCAGTTATTGCCATAGAAAATATAAGAATAGGGACAAAAAGAGGCAATGTTAAAATACTTGTAAGCGAGAGTCTATTATTCTTAGAGATTGTTATAGATGCCGTCATTGAAGCTATAAAAATAATACTTAAAAGAGAGAGCGCCAGAAGAATGTTTATTTTTAATAAATAAGTTAGATCGATATTTAAAATAATCAAAATTAGTGGTGAGAATATAAAGAAAAAAATAATTAAATTGAAATAGATCATCATATTTTTAACAAAAACAATTATCTCTAGAGAGAAAGGTGAAAGTAGATACTGATGAAGTTTTGCTTCATCAAAATCTTGGTCATAAATTTTTTCAACTTTAAATAATGAAATAAAAAAAATCATTACGTATAAGAAAGATAATGGCGCATTAATTCCCAATGACTGGTGTTTTAATGACAATGCAAAAATAGCACATGAAATAATTAATAAACAATAAAGAACAAAACTGAAGACACTTCCTTTAAGCATTAGTTGAAATTCACTTGAAATTAATTTAAAAAAATTTTTTATCATGTTAATTGAAGCGTTTTATAATTATTTAAAGTAATATTTTGATGACTTGCTAATATAATTATTCCCTTATTTTCTAACTTTTTTTCAAATAAAGTATTTAAATTTATTATTGTTCTATCATCAAGCCCACTAAGTGGATCATCTAGTATCCAAACGGGTTTATTAACTAACATAAGTAGTAACAATTGAAGTTTTTTCTTTTGACCAAATGAAAGCTGATAAAATTTTTTATTAAGATTTAAATCTTGAAAAAAATAATTTACACTTTTCTCTTTTACAGAGTTATCAAATTTTACATTGTGTATTGAAAGCCAATATTCAATATTTTGATTTAAAGTCAGAGATTCATGGGCAAAGTTAGTCTCGCCAATATATAAAAAAGATTGAGAGGCAATATGATTATTAATAACTAAGTTATTGTAAGTAATGCTGCCTTCTAGTGGATCTATAAAATTGACGATGTTAGATAATAGGGTTGTTTTGCCCACGCCATTTGCACCCTGAATGAGCAATAATTCACCAGGACGTATTTTGAAATTAATATTTTTGTAGATAAGAGTATTCCCTCTAGCAAAAGATAAGTTGTTAACTTCTATCATAAAAAAAGCGGGTGATTATAACCCGCTTTTGATGTTTTAAATATTTAAAACTTAGAAAATTATCTTCTTTTTCTAGAAGCTTTCCTTTTCTTAGGAGCTGCCTTTTTCTTTGCAGCTTTCCTTTTCTTAGGAGCTGCCTTTTTCTTTGCAGCTTTCCTTTTCTTAGGAGCTGCCTTTTTCTTTGCAGCTTTCCTTTTCTTAGGAGCTGCTTTTTTCTTTTTAGGAGCTGCCTTTTTTTTTGCAGCTTTCCTTCTCACAGCTTTTTTCTTAGTGGCTTTTTTC
Organism: uncultured Alphaproteobacteria bacterium; assembly: GCA_902523135.1. Lineage (GTDB taxonomy): Bacteria > Pseudomonadota > Alphaproteobacteria > HIMB59 > HIMB59 > HIMB59. The sequence goes on along the minus strand of CABYYB010000001.1, from coordinate 226,604 downwards.
TTCTTAGGTGCTGCTTTCTTTTTTGCAGCTTTTCTTTTAGGTGCTGCTTTCTTTTTTGCAGCCTTCTTCTTTTTAGGTGCTACCTTTTTTGCAGCTTTCCTTTTCTTAGGAGCTGCCTTTTTCTTTGCAGCTTTTCTCTTTTTAGCCATTATAGCCTCCTTACTTTTTACACTTACTAGTAAGTATAAAACGAATATCTAATGATATTCATTTTCTTAAAAAAAACTTAAGAAAGTATTTAATTAAGTCAACATTTTATTTATGGTAACTTCTTTTCATTGAATGAATCAAATTGAAATAATTTTAGGCCCAACTAACACTGGAAAAACATTTTATGCTTTTGAACAAATGTTTTCCTTTAAAAACGGTGTTTTTGGTTTCCCTTTAAGGCTTTTAGCAAGAGAAAATTATGATAAAGCATGCAAACTTTATTCAATAGATCAAGTTGCGTTAATAACAGGAGAAGAAAAAATAATCCCTTCAAATGCGAAATATTTTTTTTGTACAGTCGAATCAATGCCAGATGATTTTTTTGAATTTGTTTGCGTAGATGAAATTCAATTAGCCTCTGACTATGAAAGAGGACATATTTTTACTCAAAGACTTTTACATTCTCGTGGAGAACAAAAAACTATTTTCCTTGGCTCTCTTACCATGGAAGAAATTATTAGAGAATTAGTTCCTGAAGCAAAAATAATTTTTAAAAACAGGTTTTCAGAATTAAATTTTATAGGTCATAAAAAGATTCAAAATGTGAAACCAAGATCTGCAATTATTGCCTTTAACTTAATAGGACTTTACGAAATAGCTGAACAGATAAGAAGCTTAAAAGGAGGTGTGGCACTTGTTGCTGGTGCACTAAGTCCCAAAACAAGAAACTCCCAAGTAAAATTATATGAGGATGGAGAGGTCGATTATATTGTAGCCACTGATGCTATAGGAATGGGCTTGAATCTTGATATTAACCAAGTCTATTTCTCTGGACTGGAAAAGTTTGATGGAAAATATGTTCGACCTTTGAATGATATGGAAATTGGTCAAATAGCAGGAAGAGCAGGTCGCTATACAAAATCTGGTTATTTCGGAAGCACTCTTGGAGCTAAGTTTACAAATCTAAAGTCAATAGAAAATATCCAAGCAAATAAATTTGAACCTGTTAAGAAAATATTTTGGAGAAATCATCTTCTATCGTTTAAGTCTGAATATGAATTAGTAAACTCTCTAATAAAGAAACCTGATAACCATCGATTAATTCTAAAAAAAGATGCTGAGGATCAAAAATTTTTATATAGGTTTATAAAAGATAATAAAAAAAATTTTAAATTTAACAATCCTGAAGCTTTGAAACAATTATGGGACGTTTGTCGAATACCAGATTATCAAAATATTTCAGATGAAAAACACGTTGAACTGCTAACAAAAATATTCAATGAACTCATAAAAAATCAATGGGTATTAAGTGATAAATTTCTAGAAAAAGAAATTTCTTACTTACAGAATTACAACGGCAGCATTGATGATCTTATATACAACTTAAATGAAACAAGAACCTGGCTTTACATTACTAACCAGAAACAATGGATAAGTAACTCTATTTGGGTTGAAACTGTTAAAAATATTGAAAACAAACTGTCTGAGGAGATACACTTAAGCTTAATGCAAAAATTTGTCGATAAAAATAAAAGTGAGATAATACAAAATTTAAATATTAGTGAAAAAAATATATCTTTAACTGATAATAGATATGTTAAGATAAATGATGAAAAAATAGGAGTTATAAAAGGTTTTAAAATTTTTTTTGACGAAAAATATAAAGATATTTTAAATAACAACTACCATAAAATAATTAAAGAACAAATCTTCCCAAATATGTCTTTTAACGTTGATAATTTCATAGCGGCACCGAATGAAAGCTTGTTAATCGAGTCAAAAGTAGATGAGAATGGAAATTTCCAGAGTTTATATATTAAATGGGGGGATGCAAAAGTAGCAATATTTAAAAAAGGCAGTGATATTACTCATCCTATTTTACAGCCGATCTTAGATGACTTGCTAGTATCACCTGATCAAATTAAAAAAATTCAGGATAAAATTCAAAAATGGTTTGAAGACACCTATCTCTCAAAATTGGATTTATCGAACAAACTAAAAAAATTTAATTCAAAACCTGAGGAAAGAAGTTTTATTTTTAAGATCATAGAAAGCCAATACAATCTTTATCAAATAAATATATTAGATGAATTTAAGTTAATTGAAGAACCACAAAGAAAAGAAATTCATTCGCTAAATTTTAGATTAGGAAAAAATGTTATATTTAATTCTGAATTAATAAGACCTGAATACATGAAATTGAAATTTTATTTATGGAATCTATATTACAATAATAATTTAAATGTAAATGATTACATTCCAAAAGATGGTAATGCCACTTTGAGTATTCAAAATAAACTTAACGAAAACCTAATCAATTTTTTAGGCTTCATTTCTCAAAATCAATTACTAATTAGAATAGATATTTTTAATGAATTTGAAAAACAACTTTTTAAAAGAGAAAATAGAGGTCCTTTTTCATTACCAATGGACTTGTCCAACCTTTTAGGTATAAAGAAAGACAAGTTAGTAGATATTTTAAAAAGTAGATCGTTTAGCATCCAAGAAGTAGCTGAAAATGACCTAGTTATTTCTAAAAAAAATAAAGTTAGTAAAACATTGGAAATAAAGCATAATAAAAACAAAAAAGAATTGAAAAAATCATCAAAAAAAGTAAAAAAACCTTCATCAAAAAAATTATTTAATAACCCTTTTGATCAACTAAAAAATATAAATGTTAAGTAAATTTTTCCAATCTTTTAATGAAAAAGATGAAAAGGATCAAGATCACTCTTTTGAGTCAGACTTATATAATTTGATTTACGAAATCATTGTTGCAGATCATGAAATAACAGAACAAGAAATAGATCTAGCCTCTGAATTAGTTGAATATTATTTCAAAATACCAAATCAAAAAAATAAAGAACAATTTAATAAACTTGCTGATCAACAACATTTTAACACTGACCTATCTCAGCTTTCGTTCAGGCTTAAAACATCTTTAAATTATGAACAAAGAATGGATGTCATTTTAATGTGTTGGCAAGTATTAATGGTTGATGGCAACGAGGATCAGCTTGAAGTCTCCACTGCGAGAAAAATATCAACATTACTTGGCCTAGAAGATAAAGATTTTATATTGATTAGAAATAGAGTAAAAGACAGTTTATGACTTATTTAGTGAACGATAAGTGTATCAAGTGTAAATACATGGATTGTGTTGAGGTATGTCCTGTGGATTGCTTTTATGAAGGTGAAAATATGCTTGTTATTAACCCTGATGAATGTATTGACTGCGGAGTTTGCGAACCGGAATGTCCAGCCGAGGCGATTATCCCAGATGATATGGATGATGGTAAAAAATGGTTAGATGTAAATGAAAAATACTCACAAGTTTGGCCTAATATAACCACAAAAAAAGATGCCCCTGCTGATGCAAAACAATGGGAAGGGGTCGAAAATAAATTTGAAAATCATTTCAGTGAAAAAGGAGCTGATTAATGCCAGTAAGAAAAAAAGCTACAACAAAAAAAGTAATAAAAAAAACTTCTAAAGTTAAAATTAAAAAAAAATTACCTGTAAAAAAAAAACAACCTATTAAAAAAATACCGAAAAAAACAGTAGCAAAAAAGGTACTAAAGAAAGTAGTAAAAAAAATTATTACGCCAAAAGCGCCGAAGATACAAAAAGTAAAAGTTCCTCAAGAATTTAAAGCAGGAGAAAATATTGTTTATCCTACGCATGGTGTTGGAAGAATTTTGACTATAGAAAAATTTCAATATGATTTAGTTGAAGAACAGCTGTATGTAATTCAGTTTTTTCAAGACAAGTTAACAATTAGAGTACCCTTTGCTAAAGCAAAATTGATCGGTTTAAGAAATATTACTAGTAAACCGTCTATGACAAGAACTTTGTCTGTTTTAAAGCAAAAACCTAAAATTAAAAAGGCAATGTGGAGTAGAAGGGCTCAAGAGTATGATCAAAAGATAAACTCTGGTGATATAAAACTTCTATCAGAGGTCGTTCGAGACTTATTTAGAAAAGATGATCAAACCGAGCAGTCTTATAGTGAGCGTCAGATGTTTCAGGTAGCTTTTGAGAGATACACCAGAGAGTTTGCAATATCTTCAAGTTTAAAGTATGAGGAAGCCTCAACAAGAATATTAGAAATCTTGAATAAAAGATAAATTAATTAGTTCCTTCTTCGTTTTTATCATTCGGAATATCAATGCTGATATCTTCTGCTAAGTTATCGGTATCTTCGGTTTGAGTATCAGTTTCTTCAGTATCTTCAATTAAGTCTTTTAATTCATCATTTTCTTTGGTGGTCTTAGTAGGCGTTGCAACACTAATTCCTGCTTTTCTTCCTCTTTTAGGTTTAGCTATATTTACAGCTTCAATAGATTTACCACATTCTGGACAATTAACTACGTCCTGATAAAAATCATAATACTTGACGCTGCCACATGGGCATGTTCTTTTGTGACCTAAATCGACTTGCTCTTCTTGCATTGTGGGCAGATTTATACATTATTATTGTAATTTATACAAATTTTTATTATGTTATCGCTCTAATATGGCAGTTCCAAAAAGAAAAACTACACCTTCAAAAAGGAATATGAGGCGCTCCCACCATAGAGCGGGCACTCAACTATTCGCAGAAGACAAAAAATCAGGTGAATTGAGAAGACCCCATCATGTTGATCTCAGTACTGGTATGTACAGGGGTAAGCAAATAATTATTAAAAAAGCTAAAAAAGACAAAGATGCCGATGGTCAAGCACCTGTAAATAATGATGAAACAACTAAAACTATTGAAGCACCAGCTGCTTCTAAATAATTAATCTCTAATTAACTTATATATTGAACTTTCTGAAAAGCTTTGCTGATAGAGCTTTTTTTTAAGTTCACTAGTTTCTAACTTCGATAGTTTCTTTCTTAAAATAAATCGTTTTAAAATATTTAGCTCTAAATCTGGATTTTCAGATACCTTTTTAGAGATATATTCCTCAATTAAGCTTTGTTCAAAACCTTTTTGATAAAGTTTATTTTTAATTTTTTTTATAGAAAACAGTGATTGTTCATAATAATGAAATACAGTTTCAATAAATTGCTTTTCATCTATGATCTTTAAATCACCTAATTTTTGTAAGATATTATCAATAAGTTCTTGTTTAGATATATTTTCCGGGAAAATGACTTTCTGATAAGTTTTTTTATTTTTGAGTCTTTTTTCTAGAATTTCAGAAATTTTTTTTTTAGTTGCTGGATATTTACCCAAGTATTTTAGTGCTTCATTATATAGGTATTCATCAGCTTTTTTTTTCATAGTTTATATTTTATGAATTATTATTATGAAGTATACAAACAAAGGCGCTTGTAGCTCAGTAGGATAGAGCACCAGATTCCTAATCTGGGGGTCGCAGGTTCGATTCCTGCCAAGCGCGCCAATAACTTTGACATATTAAAAAAAATTTTTATAAATTACTTATGGTAAAAATTTTTTTTCTATTAAATCTTTTACTTTTCACTTCTTTTTCAAATGCCCAGTTAATAGAAACAAAAGACCCTAAAGCTTTATGCTCCAACGGTGAACAAGCAACATTTACCTTTTTTGAGGGCAATACAAATAATTGGTTAATGTATATTCAAGGAGGGGGTGTAGCTGCAAACGACGACCAATACAGATCAAGAAATAACGGTTTAAAATCTCCTGCAGTTTCAAATGAAAGAGGTAAAACTTATATGGTCGAAGACTTTATTAACAACAACTATAATGTCATTTACATTCCTTATTGTAGCAATGACATACATCAGGGCACGCACGTACACAATATTGATGGAAAAAAAGTTTATTTTCATGGTCGATACATTATCGAGGACATTTTTAATCAGTATGATGAAAGGTTTAAAAAAGCAGATAAATTAATTTTTGCTGGTTATAGTGCTGGGTCTTTGGCTTTGGGTTTAAACGTTGATCTAATTAAAAGGTATGAAAATCCATATATTATTGCTGATAGTTTTTGGTTAGACGCAGAATCTTTAAATGTTCGTTTAGGATGGAATGATGGGCCATGGCCTAAAATTGTAAAATTTTTATATAATGACAGGGTCGAGCATTGTAAAGACTCTCATTGGGCAAATTGTTTTTCTTCAAGAACATTATTTGAAAGAAATAATTTGAACAATGTTTTTTTTATTTGGAACATAGGTGATCCTTATATTAAAGGCAATTTAGATAAAGTAAAACAATCTATTAATGAAGACTCAATTTTCTATAACGCTGGCTTTTCGATAAATGCTGAAGAAAGAAAGTTAAAAGGAAATATTGAGTGGGGTCATGTTATGACAGCTAATGATTTATATTATAAAGATTTTGAAGGTATCTCATTACAAAAATTAATTTGGAATTGGATAAACGGTTCTGGAAAAACTATTTATATAAACAATTAGTTTTTTTCGTGTAAAAAGTCTAAAAGTTTATCTAAATATTTCTCATCAACATTATATGCTTTTTTATAATGTTCAATACAATATGGTTTTGTTGGAATATTTTGACCACCGCAATAGTGAAATCCTTCTTCAAGTGGATCGCCAATTGGCCATTGACAAGATTTAAAGTTACCTGTGCCGACAATACTCTTTTTAAAACTAAATTTTTCTCTTCTTCGAACAGACTCTTTTCTTACTGTATTTTGGGAAGACGAATTACTGGTTTCCCTGTACATGGTTACAGAGGAAAACTGCTGGTTTTGAGTTGACTTTTTTCTGGAGTTTTGACGTCTTTCAAGGCCTAGTCTAAAAGCTTTACCAATAACGGCATTTTTAGTGAATCCAAGCTGCACACCAATCTGGCTTGTGGCAACCCCTTCATTCCAGAGTTTTTTAAGATCTTCTACTTTCTGGTTATTCCAAGACATTTTTTATATACCTACTCTATTTAGTTCCTTATATGGGTAGTTTTATACTATATATAGTAGTAGTAATCTAGCCTAAAATGATTAAAAAAATGTGAATAAATATGAAATCTCTTAAAAATTTGAACTTTAAAAAAATCCGAAATGTAGGGATCAGAGTCGATTTCAATGTTCCTATTGATAAAAATTTTAGTATTACAGACAAAACAAGAATAGATAGATCTAAGGAGACCATCAATTTTATTAAAAATAAACAATGCAATATTTTTCTTATTTCACATTTTGGAAGACCAAAAGAAAATTTTGATGAGAAATATTCTTTCTCAAAATTAATTGATCAGTTTGAGGATATATTGGAGTTAAAATTAAATTTTATTAGTTATGATAGTTTTTTAGATAGTGGTCTTAATGAAATAGATGTTGACAAGCAAACTATAAGCCTTTTAGAGAATGTAAGATTTTTTGAGGGAGAAATAAAAAATGATTTAAATTTTAGTAAGTCTATTACAGATAAATTAGATTTATATGTTAATGAGGCTTTTTCTGCTTCTCACCGATTTCACTCATCAGTTTATCAAATGGCTAAAAACATATTGTCAGCACCTGGGTTTAATTTTGAAAGAGAAATTTTAGCAATAGATAATATAAAAAAATCTCAAAAGAAAAAATTAGCGATCATTGGCGGATCAAAAGTTTCAACTAAAATTAAAACACTTCTATCTTTAACATCTTCTTGCTCAAATATTTTTATTGGAGGGGCAATGGCTAATAATTTTTTTAAATATAATAGTATAAATGTAAGCAATTCTTTAATTGAAGAGGGGACAGAAAGTATGATTGAAATGATTTACAATTCTGCAAAATCAAAAAATTGTAAAATTCATCTTCCATCAGATGTTATACTTGACTCAAATGAAAATAAATTAATAGATGAGCTTCCTACAAGCTCTGATTTCAAAATCCTAGATATATCAGTTTCTTCACACGCAGTTTTAGAAAAGCTAATAGGTAACAGTGATATCGTTTTGTGGAATGGACCAATGGGAATGATCGAGGACAATAAATTTTCAAAGGGATCAGTAAATTTAGCACATCTCCTTGCAAAATCTCAATCAGATGTTGTCATAGGTGGTGGAGACACAATTTTAGCAATCAATATGGCTGAGGAAAAATTTGAAAATTTTTATTTTGTCTCAACAGCTGGAGGTGCTTTTCTTGAGGCGCTCGAGAACAAAGATCTTCCTGGAATTCAAGCCCTTATGGCTGACTAATAAAATGTTTTTTTAGCAATGGAATTTGAATTATTGTAAACACAATTGTAATTCCCATTATTCCAAATACTTTAAAATTTACCCAAACATCAGTTGTTTGAGTCCGCCAAACTATTTCATTTAAAACAGCTAAAAGAATAAAAAAGCTTGACCACATTTTATTCATTAATCCCCAACCCTCATCAGTCAATTTTAATGATGAGTTTAATAATAACTTTAAAACAGGTTTATTAATTAACGTGCTTCCAATCAAAACTGCAGCAAAAAGAGCATTTATAATTGTTGGTTTCATTTTAAAAAATATCTCATTTTTTAGAAAAATACTTAAACCACCAAAAACAACTAAGATAATTGTACTTACTAACATCATTGTTGAAATTTTTCTTTCTTTGAAATAGATGGCTATAAGGGAAATAAATGTTGCAACTATTACAGCAGCAATACTTAAATAGAGATCTTTATCTGATTTATAATAGACTGCGAAAAAAACAATTAAGGGAAAAAATTCAAAGAGTTGTTTCATTTTATAATAGTCTATCTAAATATCCTTCAAATTGAAACTCTCTTAAGTCATTCATGCCTTCGCCATATCCTTCAAATACTACAGGAATATCAAAATCATTTATTATTGTTAGAAGAGCTCCATACTTGGCATTAGAGTCTACCTTATTTAAAATAATACCATCTAAAGTGATATATTCTTGAAAACCTTCTATTATATGTTTTGATGCAAGGCCAGTATTAGCGTCTAATGTCAAAAAAGCCCTTATTAAATTAAATTGATCAGATTTTTTTGAAACTATATCTGAGATTTTTTTTAGCTCAGCCATTAAGTTTTTGTTGTTATGCTGTCTCCCAGATGTATCAACAATTATAACATCACTCTCTTTCAGATTATCAATACCTTTAAAAATAACAGCAGATGGATCTTCCATATTGTTACCCTTATGAATGGGCACTTCAAATTGATTTGTAAAATGTTCAAGTTGATCGATTGCGGCAGCCCTAAATGTATCTGCTGCAATTACAGCAGGCTTTAAGTCATTTTTTTGAATTAGATTTATAAATTTACCTATGAATGTTGTTTTTCCCGAGCCGTTATTTCCAGCAATAATATATAAGCTTTTATTTTGAGGAGAAAAACCACCAAATTTTTTTTCTTTGAATTTTGTAAGCAGTTCATCTTTAATCATTTTTTTAATATCTTCATCTTGTGATTTATTTTCTTTTATTTTTGAAATTATTAATTCAGCAAATTTTGGTTCTACACCATTATCAAACAAAAGATCCTCTATCTCATCTATATTTAAATTCTTTTGAAAGATTTTTTTAAAAAAAAACATTAAACCCTAATAACTTCTCCAACGGGTACACCTACTAAGGGTATTTTGTGTTTGATATAATTTTGATCATATCCAATAGCTAATCCTGAATTTAACTCTTCAATAAGGATCTCCCTTGGTAATGAAAGTTTGGATTTTACTTTTTTTAAAATTAACTCACCAAGATCTCTTAAAATTTTTGCTCTCTTTTTAATAATTGATTTAGAGACCTGAGGCATCCTTGATGCAGGAGTATTGTTTTTTGGAGAAAAAGGAAATATGTGGAGGTGAGAAATTTCATTTTCTCTTAATAGATTGTATGTATTTTCAAACATTGTATCCGTTTCTGTAGGAAATCCTGCAATAATATCTGCACCAAATGAAATATCTTTTCTAATTTTTTTACAACGATCAACAAATTGAAATACATCTTTCGAATTATGTCTTCTTTTCATTCTTTTCAGTATCATGTCATCGCCAGACTGTATACTAAGGTGAAGATGCGGCATTACTCTTTGATCTTTTAGTACTTCATTAAAATTTTCATCTACTTCAACACAGTCTATTGAGGAGAGTCTCAGACGTTGTAATTTAGTTTTATCTAAAATATCTAAAATTAAATTGCTCATGTTATATTTGTGATCAAAGTCGCTCCCATAATCTGATATATCAACACCTGTTAAAACAATTTCTTTGACACCATTTTCTATAACTCTTTCCACCTCATCAATTAAGTAAAAAGGATCAAAACTCCTATTATTACCTCTACCAAAAGGAATAATACAAAATGTGCACCTATGATTGCATCCTTGTTGAATTACAAGGCTTTCTCTGATGTTAAGGTTTTTATTATCTAAAGACGGGCGGATATCTTGAGGAGAGTCAAATATATCTTCTTTAAAATCTACTCCGAGTTCTTCATTAAGTAAAGATGTCCAAGTTTCTGATTTCAGTTTACTTATATTATCAATAACTTTATCGACCTCATTCATTGAAGAGTACTTATCTGGAGATATTTGTGCAGCACAACCTGTCATTACTATTTTTTTATTGGGATATTCTTTTTTAATTCTTCTAATAGTTTGTCTTACCTGCCTTTCAGTCTCATTTGTGACGGCACAAGAGTTTATAACAACCATATTTTCATTATTATTTGATAATAATTCTTCAATTTTTTTTCCTTCAAAGTTATTTAGTCGACATCCAAAATTAACAACTTTAGACATTTAAATATTAATTGATGATTGATAAACTAACTCTGCAGGACCTTGAAGGAATACCATCTTGTCCTTGATTTCTGTTTTTAATACTGATCGTTCAGTAATCACTTCGATTTTAGAGGACACAAAGGCATTATGATTTAAAACAAAAGCAGTAGCACAAGTTCCTGAACCACATGCTAGTGTATGTCCGCCACCTCTCTCCCAAAATAATACTTTCACTTTAGATTTTTTTAATACCTCTACAAAAGTAATATTAGCTTGATCAGGAAATAATTTATTTTTTACAAGTAAAGGCCCTGACTTATTTAATTTAATTAGTTTTAAATTCTTTACTAATACTACACAATGAGGGTTTCCAATATTTGCCCCCATTATTTTTATTAACCCAGGTATCTTTATTCTTTTAATTTGAATACTTTGAGAGTCCATTTTTTTTGATAAAGGAATTTTTTTCCAATCTAAAGTTACTTCCCCAACATTGATTTTGTATTCCTTTTGAGTTTTCTTACCAAAATGTAAAAATTTATGAGTTTTAATGACTGCCTTTTTAACTTTTTTTACTTCAACTAAATATTTGTAGGCACATCGCAATCCATTCCCACAATTTTTCCCAAGTGAGCCATCTGAGTTATAAAATGTAACTTGATAATATGAACTGATTTTTTTTAATAGAATTAATTGATCGCAACCTACCCCAAAACGCCTGTCGCAAAGTCTTTTAATAACCTTTTTTGACTTTCTAATGAAATCAACGTTTTTATCCACAATAATAAAGTCATTTCCTGCTCCTTGAGCTTTCATAAAAGGTATTTTCATAGACCAGCTATAGTGATATAAATTCTTCACTAAATAAAGGAAAAATTAGTCGGCCGATGAGTATCATTCGCCGATTTTTTTTATTTTTTAAATGCTAGAAAATATAACAAATAAGATAACTGGAATTTTTCAAAGCCTCTCAAATAAAGGCGCTATCACTGAAAAAGATTTAGAGACAACCCTGCGAGAGGTTAGAGTTGCTCTGTTAGAGGCAGATGTCTCTCTTAAAGTATCTAAAGATCTTATTAAAAAAATCCAAGAAAAAGCACTTGGCCAAAAAGTAATTGAAAATGTCCAGCCAGGACAACAAATAATTAAAATAGTAAGTGATGAACTAACAGAAATACTTGGTGTTCAAAGTAGCGAGTTAAACTTTAAAAATAAACCCTCAACTTTTTTAATGTGTGGTCTGCAGGGCGCAGGTAAAACAACATCAATTGCAAAACTTGCTCATTACTGTCAAAATTCTCTTAATAAATCTGTAGCACTTGTGTCAACAGATTTAAGAAGACCAGCCGCTATAGACCAACTTCGTATTTTATCTCAAAAAAATAATATTCAGTTTATTGAGCCAATAAATGAAAATATAAAAGATATTGTCAATAATGCTCTTGAACAAAGTAAAAAACTTTTATCGGATGTTTTAATTATAGATACCTCAGGTCGAATTAGCACAGATGAGGAATTACTTATAGAACTGAAAACAATTCATGATCTGGCAAAACCACAAGAGAATTTACTTGTTTTAGACTCAATGATGGGTCAACAAGCCCTAAGCGTTGTAGAGTCTTTTAACTCCACAGCACCACTTACTGGATTTATATTAACAAGATTAGACGCAGACCCAAGAGGAGGAGTTGCACTTTCAGCAAAATATCAAACAGGTTTGCCAATTCGTTTCTTTGGATCAGGAGAAAATATTGAAGATTTTGAAGTTTTTCACCCAGAGAGAATAGCTTCTAGAATTCTTGGTATGGGAGATGTTGTTTCATTAGTTGAAAAAGCACAAAAAGATTTTGATCAAAAAGAAATGGAAAATCTCCAATCTCAGATGATGAGTGGGAAATTCAATATGAATGATCTTTTAAAACAGTTTTCTCAAATGAAAAAAATGGGAGGAATGTCTGGACTAATGTCACACATGCCAGGTGTTAGCAAAATTAAAAATATGATGGAGAGTGGAGATTTCGACGAAAAAGTTATTGATCATCAAATTGCAATTATTTGCTCAATGACAAGAGAAGAAAGAGTTGATCCTGATTTACTAAAAGCTTCAAGAAAAAGAAGAATAGCAACAGGGTCTGGCAGACAGGTACACGAGGTCAACAGGCTTTTAAAACAATTTGAGCAAACTAAAAAACTTATGAAACAAGCTCAAAAACCAGGTTTTGCAAATAAAATAAAAAGTTTATTAGGCGGAAACCAAATGCCAACGATTGAATAAATACAGAAGGGAGAAATCATGGCGACAAAAATAAGACTAGCAAGAGGAGGTTCAAAAAAAAGACCTTTCTATAGAATTGTGGTTGCAGATGAGAGAGCACCAAGAGACGGTAACTTCATTGAAAAAATAGGCAACTTCAATCCAATGGTTCCTAAGGATCACAAGGAAAGAGTAATGCTTAGCAAAGAAAGAGCTGAACATTGGCTTAAGGTTGGGGCCCTGCCAACAGAAAGAGTTCAAAAAATTCTCTCTGAATTAGGAATGATGGAAGCTCCAAAAATAACTGAGAAAACAAAAAAGCATTTACCAAAGGCAAAGGCTCAAGAAAGAGTTAAAGCAAAAGAAGAAGCAGCATCAAAAGCTGCAGAAGATGCAAAAGCTACTGAAGAAGCAGCTAAAGCAGAGGACCAAAAACCTACTGAGGAGGTAACTACCACAGAGGAGCAACCGCCTGTTGAAGAAGTAGCAGTTGAAAAACCAGCTGAAGAGGTGAAGACAGAAGAGACTTCTGAGCCGGAGGAAAAGAAAGAAGAAGTTCCTGCAAAAGAAGAGCCCAAAGAGGAAGAGGGTTCAACTGAGGTTTCAGAGGATAAACCCGAAACTAAAGAGTAATTACTTGTGACTCCCTTTGAGATGCGTTTCATACAAGTTGGTGTAATTGGCAGACCTAAAGGAACTAAGGGTCTGCTAAGGTTTCACAGTTATTTAAATGATGATCGAGATGTAAATCAATTTAAAAGATTTTATTTAGATAATGAAAAAACTGTTAACTTAAAACTAGTATCTTTTGATAAAAAAAGCCCACTTATAACAATCAACGATATAAATAATAGAACAGACATTGAAAAGTTTGTTAATAAAAAAATTTTTTTAAAAAAAGAACAACTATCACCAGTAAAAGGAAATGAATATTATTTCCACGATTTAGAGGGCCTTGAGGTATTTGATAATAAAGACCAGAGAGTTGGAGAAGTTGCTTCAGTTGTAAATTTTGGTGCAGGGGATTTATTGGAAATATATTTTATTAAAAGTAAAAAAAAGGAATTTTTCAGATTTACTGAACAAAACTTTCCATTTGTAAATATTAAAGAAAAAAAAATTATAATTAAAAATTAATGTTAAAATTCAATATCCTTACTTTATTTCCGGAAGTTTTTCCTGGAATTTTACAACATGGCTTGTTGGGCAAAGCTCTGTCAAAAAATCATTTCGAAATCAATACTATCAACATAAGAGATTACAGTGATTTATCTGCGAACTCTGTTGATGATAAACCATTTAGTGGTGGCGCAGGTATGGTATTAAGACCTGATATAATTTCAAAATCTATCGAAGCAAACTTTAATAAAAATGAATTAGATAGCTGTATTAAAATATGTTTTTCTGCCAAAGGTAAAAAACTCACTCAAAAAAAATTAACTAATTATAATTTAAATAAAGATTTTATTTTACTAAATGGTAGATATGAGGGCATTGACCAAAGAGTAATTGATTATTATGAATTTCAAGAAATTTCTGTGAGCGATGTCATATTAAACGGAGGAGAGATAGCATCATTATTATTTATTGAGGCGTTAATGAGACTCCAACCTGATGTTCTTGGAAATAATGATACCCACACTATTGAGTCATTTCAAAATGGACTAGTTGAACATGATCAATTCACTAGACCAAACCCATGGATAACCCCTGATCATTCAGAAATAGAAGTACCTTCTATACTCGTGAGTGGTAAACATGCTGATATAGATCTTTGGAAACACCAAAATTCGTTGGAAAATACTGAAAAAAATAGACCAGATTTATTTAAAAACTATTTAAAAAAAAACAAAAATGAGTAGAATATGCCGCTCTGATACCACCCATATATTAATATTGGATGGAGCACACAATGAATGAAATTATTAAAAATTACGAACAATCACAAATTCAGCAGATTTTAAAAAGTTCAAAGGTTTCAGACTTCGCGCCAGGCGACACTGTCAAAGTTAACGTTAAGATTAAAGAAGGAAATAAAGAGAGAGTGCAAGCATTTCAAGGTGTCTGTATTGGTAAAAAAAATAACGGTCTTAATTCTTCATTTACTGTTAGAAAAATTTCTAGTGGTGAAGGTGTTGAAAGGGTTTTTCCATTATACAGTAATGTTATCGACTCAATCGAACGAGTAAAAGTTGGTGATGTAAGAAGAGCTAAATTATATTATCTAAGAGGTTTGTCTGGTAAAAAAGCAAGAATTGCAGAAAGAACTGACGGTC
Organism: uncultured Alphaproteobacteria bacterium; assembly: GCA_902523135.1. Taxonomy (GTDB): domain Bacteria; phylum Pseudomonadota; class Alphaproteobacteria; order HIMB59; family HIMB59; genus HIMB59. The sequence goes on along the minus strand of CABYYB010000001.1, from coordinate 211,266 downwards.
GATCATATGATGATAACCAATTTGTATCCACAATCGAGGATGCTGAAGAAATTTCAGAGGTTAGTACTGAAGAAAATAAATCAGATACACCTGTAACTGACGAAACACCAAAGGAAGAAGCTAAAGAGACCAAAACAGAGGAAACTTCATCTCAAGAAGCCCCTAAGTCTGAAGACAACTCTAAAGAAGAAATTAAAGAAACTAAATCAGAGGAATCATCACCACAAGAAGAAACCAAAGTTGAAGATGAGCCAAAAGAGGAAAAGCCTGTAGAGAAAAAAATAGAAGAGGCAGAAACTAAAAGCTAAAAGTATTATCTTGAGCAACCAAGGCCCAAAAACACTTTTTGATAAAATCTGGTCTGAGCATCTTGTCGGTCAAAGAGAAGATGGGACTAATCTTTTATATATTGATCGTCATTTAGTTCATGAAGTAACTAGCCCTCAAGCTTTCGAAGGATTAAAACTATCCAATCGTCCCGTTCATAGACCAGAGGCTACGATAGCTGTCGCAGACCATAATGTTCCTACTATAAATAGACAAAATATTGAGGACCCACAAAGTAAAATTCAAGTCGAAACTTTAGCAAAAAACACTAAAGAGCATGGAATTCAATATTTTGATTTAATGGACCAAAGACAAGGTATTGTTCATATCATTGGTCCTGAGCAGGGGATTACCCAACCGGGCATGACAATTGTCTGTGGCGATAGTCACACATCTACTCATGGAGCATTCGGAGCTCTCGCTTTTGGTATTGGAACAAGTGAAGTTGAGCATGTTCTGGCTACGCAAACAATTGTTCAAAATCCTGCAAAAAATATGAGAATTTCTGTCAATGGTGAACTTCCTTTTGGAGTAAATTCTAAAGATTTAATCTTGTACATAATTGGAAAAATTGGAACAGCTGGGGGAACTGGTCATGTAATTGAGTATGCTGGTTCATCTATTATGGGCCTTTCAATGGAAGGCAGAATGACTATTTGTAATATGAGCATTGAAGCTGGTGCTCGTGCTGGTTTAATTAGCCCAGATCAAACAACTTTTAATTATATAAAAGGCAGACCTTATGCTCCTGGAATTGAACACTGGGATCAAGCAGTAGAATACTGGTCATCTCTTCCCTCAGATAATGATGCAAATTACGATCATGAAATAGTTATAGATAGTTCAGAAATTGACCCAATGGTTACATGGGGAACTAGCCCTGAGGATGTTGTGTCAGTGAAAGGCACGGTACCAAATCCGAGCAGCGCTAAAACAGAAAATAAAAAGAAGAGTATTGAAAGATCACTTGAGTATATGGGCCTTAAGCCTGGAACAAAAATTACAGATATAAAATTAGATAAAATATTCATAGGCTCTTGTACAAACGGTCGAATTGAGGATTTAAGAAAAGTTGCATCTATTGTTAAGGACAAAAAGATTGCTTCACACGTTCAAGCAATGATAGTGCCAGGATCAGGTTTAGTTAAAAAACAAGCAGAAGAAGAAGGAATTGATATAATTTTAAAAGAGGCTGGTTTTGAATGGAGAGAGGCTGGATGTTCAATGTGCCTTGGTATGAATCCTGATCAATTAAAACCAGGTGAAAGGTGCGCTTCAACTTCTAATAGAAATTTTGAAGGTAGACAAGGCCGAGGTGGTAGAACTCATTTAATGAGCCCTGAGCTTGCTGCAGCATCTGCTATTACTGGAAACATTTCAGATATAAGAGATTTTACATAAAATGGATAAGTTTCATTCTTTAAAAGGTATCGCAGCTCCTTTACCAATTGTTAATATCGATACTGATATGATCATCCCAAAGCAGTTTCTCAAAACAATTAAAAGAACTGGCCTTGGTGTGAGTTTGTTTTATGAGATGAGATATGATAACGATGGAAACCTCATCAAAGATTTTGTTTTGAATACATCTCCTTTTGATCAGTCAAAAATTTTGGTTGCTGGTGATAATTTTGGTTGTGGCTCAAGTAGAGAGCACGCCCCATGGTCTCTTAAAGATTTTGGAATAAGAAGTGTAATTTCAACAAGTTTTGCAGATATCTTCTATAATAATTGCTTTCAAAATGGAATTTTACCGATAGTTGTCAGCCCTGAAAACCTTGATCAGTTAATGACAGCTGCTAAAAATCAAATTGAGTTCAATATTGACCTTCCGGAGCAAATCATTAAAGCTGGCAATCATTCAATCAATTTTGAAATTGAAGAATTCAGAAAAGAAAGACTTTTGCAGGGATTAGACGATATAGGCATTACCCTTGGCTACCAAGACAAAATTAATGCATACGAGGAGGATAAAAAAATTAAAAAACCTTGGTTATTTAAAGATAATTAAATGAGTTCTAAAATTTTAGTTTTGCCAGGAGACGGCATAGGTGTGGAAGTTGCAGATCAAGCAATTAGAGTAATTGAAAAATTAAATGAGCAAGGCCTTAATGCTAGCTATGAAAAAGATTTAGTTGGAGGCGCTTCATATGATGTTAATGGCGAACCTTTAACTAACTCTGTTTTAGAGAAAGCAAAAAATTCAGATGCTATATTATTGGGAGCAGTTGGTGGATCAAAGTGGGATGACGTTGAAAGATCAAAAAGACCAGAAGCTGGACTTTTAGGTTTGAGGAAAGAATTAGAACTTTTTGCAAATCTGAGACCTGCATTAGTTTTTGATGCTCTTGTTTCAGCTTCAACTTTAAAAAATGAAGTGGTAAACAATTTAGATATTATGATTGTAAGAGAATTGACTGGTGGAGTATATTTTGGTCAACCTCGAGGAATTGAAGACACATCAAATGGTAAGAAAGCGATCGACACACAAATTTATTACGATTACGAAATAGATAGAATTGCCAGAGTTGCTTTTGATTTAGCCAGAAAAAGAAATAATAAAGTAACATCTGTTGAGAAGGCTAATGTTATGGAAACAGGTGTGCTCTGGAGAGAGATTGTGAAAGAAACTCATAAAGATTTTTCAGATATTACACTAGAAAATATGTTAGCAGATAATTGTGCCATGCAACTTGTCAGAAACCCAAAACAATTTGATGTAATAGTTACAGATAACCTCTTTGGAGATCTGCTGAGTGATTGTGCTGCTATGCTCACCGGTTCGCTTGGAATGTTACCATCGGCATCATTAGGAGAAGAAAAAAATGGCAAAAGACATGGTCTTTTTGAGCCCGTTCATGGAAGCGCTCCTGATATTGCAGGTCAAGATAAAGCAAATCCAATCGCTACCATTTTAAGTTTGTCTATGATGCTAAAATATAATCTCAATAAACCAGAGTTATCTAACAAAGTAGAAAGTGCTGTCCAAAAAATTCTCTCTGAGGGTTACAGAACTGGAGACATTTACACAAATGAAGACCAAACTCTTGTTTCCTGTTCTAAAATGGGCGATTTAATAATTGAGAGAATTTAAGTTGGCCTCTTCTAAAAAACCTAAAATTGCTGTTGTCGGAGCAACTGGAAATGTCGGTAGAGAGGTTTTAGATATTATTGATGAAAAAGAAATTCAATATTCTGATTTAATCGCTTTAGCTTCTTCTCGTTCTAAAGGAAGCACAATTGATTATGGAGAAAACAAGTCTGTTGTAGTAGCAGACTTAGCTGAATATGATTTTTCTGATACTGACATAGCTATTTTTTCACCAGGTGCGAAAGTTTCAAGTGAGTTTGCTCCTAAAGCTGCTAAGCAAGGTTGTATAGTAATTGACAATACCTCTCATTTTCGAACAGATCCAGATGTCCCATTAGTAGTCGCTGAGGTTAATCCTGAGGCGCTAAAAGACTTTAGAAAAAAAAATATCATTTCTAATCCTAATTGTTCAACTATGGGGATGCTAGTTGCGGTTAAACCTTTGCATGATCACTTCAAAGTTAAAAGAATTGTTGTTTCAACTTATCAATCAGTATCTGGTGCAGGTAAAGAAGCTGCAGATGAATTATTTAATCAAACTAAATCAATTTATGCAAATGAAGCAGTAGTGAAAGAAAAATTTACTAAACAAATTGCTTTTAATGTTATCCCGCATATAGATGTTTTCTTAGAGGACGGTCAAACTAAAGAAGAGTGGAAAATGTACAATGAAACAAAAAAAATTCTTGATCAAAACATTGAACTAACTGCAACTTGTGTTCGAGTACCAGTATTTATATCTCATTCACTAGCTGTAAATATCGAGTTTGAAAAGCCTTATGATGAGGACCAAATAAGAGAAATTTTTAAGAAATCCCCTGGTCTGAAAATGATTGATTACCGTGCTGATGAGGGGTACGTAACTCCGATTGAATCTGCAGGTTTAGACCCTGTCTACGTTAGCAGAATTAGAAGAGACCCTACTATTCCAAATGGTCTTAATTTTTGGTGCGTGTCTGACAATTTAAGAAAGGGAGCTGCTTTAAACACCGTGCAAATAGCAGAAATCTTGATCAAAGATTATTTAAGCTCTTAGCTTTAAATCTTTTTTTTCTTTTTTTAGAACGTATTTTATTTTTTAGCAAAATATCATAAATATCATTTGTAACATTTTCTAGTATTTCTCTTGTTGTATTTTTTTTATAGATATAGTGAGCATATAAAGCTGTAGATTGGTCGCCAGCACCATGAAATCTTTCTTTAAAGTTTATGTAAGGTGTTTCTATGACAAAAATTTCTCTTTTATTACAAATAATATTTAATATTTTTTTATTTTTTGGAATGCTTCTTATTAATACTTGACTATTAAACTTCCTCGTAAACGATTTGAGGTCAGTTATGATCTCGCTAATACTATAGTTTTTTACATCTTTATTATTTAAGTATGACCACTCAAAAAAATTTGCTGATATATATTTAACTTTTGTTATTACTTTTTTAAAAAAATTAGCAACGTCTTTTTCTACATATAGACCTATTCCTATATCTCCCATTACAGGGTCTAAAACAATTCTATTTTGCACATTAATAATTTTACCAATCGATTTTGAAATCTTTGAGTTGGGCGTGTAGCCAATAATTGTTAAATCATTTAAGCTTAATTTATATGTTTTCCTGACTTTATTAAAAATTACCCATGGATTTAAACTGTTGTTATTGATTTGAAGGGTGCCCTTTACAGCTTTATGAGATGTTAAAATTACAGTCGGTATCTCATAAATGTTATACCCTTTGTCACTCAAGATTGATCGAGCTGCATGATTTCCAACTTTATCATTTAAGACAGTAGACTGAATACTAACTATATTCCTCATATTTTTGTATCTATTTCTTCAAAGGTTGTCATTGTTTCCACAATAATATAAAAAATACGCATTAAGAATTTTAATTAAAGGAAATAAATATGACTTTTGAATTACCAAGCTTACCTTATGCAAATGATGCTTTAGCTCCATATATGTCATCAGAAACTCTTGATTTCCATCATGGCAAACATCATCAAACATATATAACAAATTTAAATAATCTTGTTAAAGACACCGATATGCAAGACTCTTCTCTTGAGGAAATAGTTGTAAAATCAAGTAAAGACTCATCAATGGCAGGAATTTTTAATAATGCAGGTCAACATTGGAACCATATTTTATTTTGGCAATGTATGAAACCCAATGGTGGAGGCTCTATGCCATCCGAACTGGAGAGTAGAATTACATCAGACCTAGGAGGGATTGATCAATTCAAAGAAGCTTTTATTCAGGCAGGAACAACTCAATTTGGTTCTGGATGGGCATGGCTTGCCATCGATAATGGTAAACTAGTGGTCACTAAGTCACCTAATGCTTCTAACCCTCTAGTTGATGGAATGAAGCCAATACTAGGTTGTGACGTATGGGAACACTCTTATTATATAGATTATAGAAACAAACGACCTGATTATTTAAAAGCTTTTTTAGATAGTTTAGTCAACTGGGAATTTGTTGCATCTCAATTAGATTAAATATTAGGGCTGCTTATAAAAAGCAGCCCATTTTTTTTATTTAAGCAGATAAAAGTTTAGAATTCGTATTAACTTTTATTTTTCTTGGTTTTTGGTGTTCAGGTATTTCTCTTTCAAGATTTATACTTAACAGACCATTATTTAAATCAGCCTCTATAACTTTTACAGTATCAGCTAACTCAAACTTTCTCTCAAAATTTCTGTTGGCAATTCCTCGATAAAGATATTCTGATTTATTCATAGTTTTATCTTCACCCATTTCACCCTTAACTGTCAAAAGATTACCCTCTTGGGATATATCTATTTGGTCCTCACCAAAACCGGCGATAGCCATGGTAATTTGGTAAATATTTTTATCATGTTTGACGATATTATAAGGTGGATAAGAAGCACCTTTATTGTTAGTAGAAAAGACGGTATCAAAAAGTTTATCAAACTCATCGAAACCAACTGATGATCTCCAAAGAGGAGATAAGTCAAATGTAGTCATAATTAACCTCCTTAAGCGTTAATTGTTAGTTGCAGTTTTTAAACCTGCGTTAATAAAGAAATTCCAAATGGCAATTTCTCTTACTATTAATTTGGGATTTCAATTTTGAATTTCAAGACTTTCAAATTGACTGTTGGATCATTTTTTTAGATGATAGGCTCCTTTAATGTATTCAATTGTTGCAAATAAGCCCGGTGATACAAGCGTTCTTCAAAGTAAAAGTATTGAGCTCACTGAACTTAAATCGAATGAAATTTTGATTAAAAATAGAGCAATTGGAGTAAATTTTATCGATATTTATTTTAGAGCAGGATTATATCCTTGGCCTGTTGACAAAGATCTTGTTTTAGGCTCCGAAGGCGCAGGCGAGGTTGAAGCTATAGGCCCTAATGTTACAAAGTTTAAAATAGGGGATCGCGTAGCATATGCGCAACCTAATAATGCATACGCAACACATAGAATGATATCAGAGGATCTCGTAGTTTCTATCCCAGATAGCATATCTTTTGATCAAGCAGCCGCATCAATTCTTAAAGGACTAACAGTAAAATATCTTGTTTGTGACAGTTATAACTTACAAAGTAATCATGAGGTATTATTTCATGCTGCGGCTGGAGGCGTAGGATTGATCGCAGGCCAATGGATAAAAGACATTGGTTCAAAATTAATAGGCACAGCTGGTAATTCAGATAAATGTGAGTTAGCAAAACAAAGAGGCTTTGACGAGGTTATAAACTACTCTGAAAAAAATTTTTTAGACGAAGTATTAAAAATCACAAATAACAAAGGCCTTGACGTGGTTTATGACAGTGTTGGTAAAGATACAATGTTTCAATCATTTAAATGTTTAAAAAAACATGGGATGTTAGTTAGCTTTGGTCAATCATCTGGACCATATAAAGACATTCAAATGACAGATCTAGCATTTGGTTCTTTTTATTTAACTCGACCTACACTATTCCATTTTTACGCTAATAGAGAGTGGCTTGAAATTGCAAGCCATAAATTATTTGAGATGATTGTAAAAGATAAAATTAAATTGGATAAAATTACAAAATATGATCTTGATAATGTTGCTGACGCTCACACAGATATGGAAAATAGAAAGACTTCGGGATCTATTGTCCTAAAGATTTAACTTCACTAAATACTTCTTTAAGAGTTTTCTCTAGAGTATCAAATATTATACCCATCTCCTCCTCCGATGTAATAAAAGGGGGACATAACACAATTGATGGTCCAAGAGGTCTACATATCAAACCATTTTCAATACACTTATTAGCAACACGCTCGCCAATGGATATCGAACCATCGAAGGGTAGTTTATTTTTTTTATCTTGAACCATCTCTAAAGCACCCATAAGTCCAATGCCGCGAGACTCACCTATAAACTCTAAATCTTCAAAGTTCTTTAAACCACCCATAAAAATTGGCTCAAGGTGTCTAACATTTTCAATCATTTTCTCATTAATTATAATATCAATTGCTTCTAGCGCTAGGGCACAACCTACAGGGTGTCCACCGGCTGTGAAGCCATGAAAAAATTCCTCTGCCTCATAAGAAGCCTCCATCATTTCTTTTGTCATTTTTTCTCCCAAAATAACTGCACCAAGTGGAAAAAAACCTGATGTTATACATTTAGAGGCAATAATAATATCGGGATCAATATTGTATGTTTGAGATCCCCATAAGTTACCAGTTCTACCAAAACCACAAATTACCTCATCAGCAATAAATGGAATATTGTATTTTTTTAAAATTTTTTGAACTATCTCAAAATATCCTTTTGAAGGAGGTATCACACCACCTGCCCCCATAACAGGTTCTGCAAAAAAACCTGCAATGGTATCAGGTCCTTCTCTTAAAATTAAATTTTCTAAATCTTCACCCATTCTTTTGGTAAACATTTCCTCACTCTCTTTTTCTAAGCCATATTTCCAATAATGAGGGCAAGCTGAATGTAAAAAACCATCTAAGGGTAATCCAAATTCACTATTGTATGGTTTTCCTGTCATCGAAGCAGAAACAGCCGTTACACCATGATATGAATTTATTCGAGTAATTATTTTCCTTCGATTGGGATGCCCTTTTCTTTTATTAATAAACCATAATAATTTTACAGTAGTGTCATTAGCTTCAGATCCTGAGTTTGTAAAAAAAACTTTACCATCTGTGAAAGGAGATATTTCAATTAATTTATCTGCAAGTTCTACAGCTGGTTCAGATATTCTTCCAAAAAAGGCGTGGTAACCAGAAAATTTTTCATATTGTTTTTTTGCTGTTTCAACCATTCTGGGATGATCGAAACCAACCACAGAATTCCATAATCCTGAATTGGCATCTAAATATTTTTTTCCATCTTGATCGTAAACATATATTCCTTTCGCTTGGTTTAAAACAATAGGACCAAGTACATTTAAATTTTTAAGATCGGTAAAACCATGTAAAACTTTATCTGTATTAATCATTTAATCTACAACCTCATATAAACTTTCTAAAATTGGAATATTTCTAAATGGAATATCCACTAATCCTGTATCAGCAAGAAAATATCCAATAAAAAAGAAGAGTATCATGAAAATTAACTTCAACATCTTTAAAAAAGGATAATATAGAAATCAAAAAAGGGTTAGAACAATTTGTCCTAACCCTTTAAGAGAGAAGTGGCCCACTAAGAAAAAAGCCGCTTCTATAAGGCTGTAAAAAGAGATTAATCTCTTATTTTTGATTATAATTACGGGTAAAAATAACATCAAGAAAATTGAAATAACCACAATATATAGAATAAATTAGATCTATATGCTACTAAACTTAGTTAAATCAGAAAATGAGCATCTTTAGATTCCTAGATAATATTCCGACTGTTTTTTTCACAATTATTTGGATTGGATTACTCGGTGCAATAACTTTAGGTGCACCATATATTTTTATTGAAGACATAAAAATTCTTATCACAATTAAAGATAATGAATTAGTTTCAAATTTTTCAGAGTTTTTCAATCCACATTTGATATTTTTAAATATCGCATCAAAGCTCACGAATTTTTTTGGTTTTAACAATTACTTTCTATTTAGACTACCGAATTTTATATACTTAGGATTATTAATTTTTGTCTCATATAAAATTATTAAATTAAAATTTTATGACCTCAATTATTTAATGCCTCTTACAGCAGTGATGTTAAGTGGCACAATTTTAATTTCAATGATAACCATTGATGGTTCTCTTATTTCAGGGTTGGTGACTTTATTAATATTCTATTATTTATTAAAAATTTTCGATGATGAAAATTTTTATAATGTATTTTTTTTAATATTATTTAGTTTAATTGCATTAATTCTCAATAATTTCTATTTTGTTATATTAATAACATTTTTGATATTCATAAAATTATTTAATTTAAAGGTAGAGAAAAAAAAACGTCTTAACTTAATTTCTTATCTAAGTTTTATTTATATATCTTTTTTAGTTTTTCTGATTATTCAGGGTATTAATAAAACGGATTACTATTCCATACTTAATTTCGATCCAAATATTTTATTAAAGAAACTTTCAAAGAGTGTTATTTTTTTACTACCTTTATTAAGTTTGCTAATTATTTCTATTTTTTATAACGGCATAAAAAGAATTAACTGGAATAAGGAATTGATTATATTCCTTTTTTCAATAATTCTTTGTTGGTTTATGTTTATTTTTTCTAATAAATTAAATATATCGATTTTAGTCTTTTTATTACCAATAATGTCTATTTATATTTTTAGAACACTAGAATTTGTTGAATTAAAATGGTCGAAAATAGTGTTAGTTACCCTTTTTTTTATACCAGCAGCCATAATTTATTTTGATACCTCCCTTTATCACAGTACTTCAGAGATACCTCAGATAAATTATATTTTTTATTTAATGATAATTTTAGTATCATTAATTAATCCAGTTTTTTCTCTCCAAGAAAAATCCTTAACTACAGTATATAAAACTATCTCATTTTCTTTGATTTTAGTTGTATTATTTACTTCAGTCTTTTTTTATTCACAATATAAGAACAAAACATTGAGTCCCGTTATCTATGATACTTTAAAAAATGATTTAAATTGTGATATAAAAAAATCCGAATTTATATTGGAAGAAAATTATCCACTAGATTTAATGTTGTTTTTTAGTGACAAAGTGAAACCAGACTATTTTTCAGATTGCCAAATAGAATTCAAATTTAGTTCCCTTGATACAATGCCAATAGAAGATAGTGACTCAATAAATAAAACCATACTCGATATGACAACAAAATCATTCATAAATATCAACTTTAATAAATTATGACTTTCTTCAATCAGTTAAACTCGCAAGAAAAAAGAATAAGTATTTATCTGTTAATTGGAGCTTTTTTTTTCTTATTATTTGATTATTCAGTAGCTTCTTTTTTTGACGGTATTAATCATCAAACAAAGTCTCTTTTTGGAACGCTCACTCACTTTGGTGACTCTTTATATTTTTTTGTACCTACTATTTTATTCTGGGGCTTAATAAAAATTATAAAAAGTAAAAATCAGATTATGGAAACTTTAAGTGACATTAGTCTATTTATTTTTTTAAATATCTTATTAAGTGGCATAGTTACACAAATATTAAAACATATCTTTGGAAGACCACGGCCAGTCTTATATAATGGCTTTGAATTAAAATCGTTAGATATAATACAATTTGACTCCAAATGGCATTCATTCCCATCAGGTCATACTGCAACTATTTTTGCTTTTATCTTTTGTATGATATTTCTCTTTCCGAAAATTAAAAATGCATTGATAACCATTGCAATTATTATTGCATCCACGAGAGTCATAGTCGGTGCCCACTTTATTAGTGATATCTTTGGTGGCACGCTTGTTGCATATCTTTCAACAATATTTATTTCAAAAAAACTAGCAGATAAAAAAAAGCTATTTACATCAGAGAATGACAAATTAATCCCAAACAATAACGTTGAAATAATTTCAAGTAATATTTCTAATTTTTATACAAACATTTTCTCTCTTTACTTGAATTTTAATTTTTACTTTAAAACCCTAACCATAACCCTCCTACTCTCTATAGTATTTTTCATATTTCCCTCATTAGACATAACTGTCAGTGGCCTATTTTTTGGACAGGACGGTAAATTTATTGCTTCAGAGTCTGACTGGTTTATCTATTTTGTTCGTAAGATGTTGCTACCACTTATGGCTTTATTAGTTTTCTTTGTTCCCATAGCTGCTGTTTTCAAACAAATTTATTATAAAGAAAAAATTTTAAATGTTGCTGTTAGAGAATGGGTTTACTTGTTTTCTTGTCTTATTATCGGAACAGGTATTGTTGTAAACTCTATTTTTAAAAATTTGTGGGGTCGTGCAAGGCCTAATGACACCATTCAATTTGGTGGAGAAGAGCCATTTACCATTCCATGGTTAAATGTTGATTATTGCAGTAACAATTGTAGTTTCGTTTCAGGTGACGTGTCTTTTTTTACGTTATCTTTGGCTTTACTAATAATTTTCAATAAAACTTCATGGAACACATTTGCATATGCTTCAATTCTTTTAATCTCATTATTAAGAATTATGGAGGGTGATCATTTTTTGAGTGATACGATTATGAGTTTTATAATCACATATGTAATAATTAAGGGGCTCAATGATATCTTTAAAAATTTTCCAGAGGATCTTAATTTAAATCAATTAAAAAAACCTTCTTGGCTGACTAAGAAAAATTCTAATTAAAAATACATATAATTTTATATATATGGATTTTTATGATATTTTATATTGTGAAAAATTTTTTAAGCTTTTTTTTAGTTTCTTTATTAAGTCCATTCTTTTTATTCGCAGCAGATTTGATACCAGAAAAATTTCATGGAACATGGAGTAATGACTGTTCCAAAGAAGAAGATGTTTTTATTATTACTCAGAGTAGCTACTTCAATCTTTATGAAAGCCAGGACGAAATAGACGATTATGCGTATTTTTATCTTCAGTTTTCTGACTCAAAGACATATAAAGATTGGATTTATCTAAACGGTGAAATATTTGAATTTAAAAATGTTTTTATGAAACTGAATGACGATATTTTAGAGGTTGTATTTGAAGAGCAAGATAATCCCGATGAGTCCTATGATTTTTTAAATAATACGAATAATACTTTTACATACGCAAAGTGCGATAACACCCCAGCTAGTCTAACCTTAGTATTTGGAGAGGTACTATCATATATGAATTCAAAAGCATCTTTATCCTGCTCAAATTTCTCCAAGAATAAGGGGGAGTGCTTTGAAGATGTTTTTAGTTTTTTAGATGTCTCTGGTAATAAAGCACTTTCAAATGCTGAGATTAATAGAGCTTCTAAACTTTTAGTTTTTTTTAGCACAATAAATGGGCAAGAATTTGATGAGGCAGGTCTGTTTGGAATAATTTCTAGTTATGCTATCACCCCCTTGATTACTAAAGTTATTTTAAATAATTTTGATTTTGACAACAGTGCAGATCTCACACTAGAGGAAATACTTCAAGACAGAGAGGGTTTATTTGATTTAGATTTTAGTGAAAATGATCAAATAGAAATAGATAATCAAAAAATTAATGAACAAATTAGGGACTTCATTAACAAACTTCAAGGTTTAGGGAGTTTTTTATAAATTAAACTGGCGGTTCCGCAAGGATTCGAACCCTGACTAAATGATCCGAAGTCATTTGTGCTATCCGTTACACCACGGAACCAATTATTGATTTTATTAATTTTTAAATTCTTTAAAATATAATAATGACTACTTTATCAAGTTCTATTTTTTATATTTTAACGGGCTGGACTTGTGCGATAAATATATACAAATTTTTTTATCAAAAAAAATTGAAAGATTTCTCTCATACAGCTGATCAGCAAAATTATAGTCAACTTAACCAAATGAAATCGCATTTTAAAAAGGCAGATAAATTAGGGAAGATTTTTTTAACGCTTTGGTGTTTGTCTGCAGTCTGGTTTTTCTATAATTTGAATGCGTAAGTTATAAAGAAATGATTAACCCAACTTTTAATAAAAAAGAGCATTTAAAGTGGGAGTATAGAATTTACACTCAATATTTAGATGATGAAGAATTAAAGTCCGAAAATGACTGGCTTAATAAGGGTGGAAAAGAAGGTTGGGAGTTGGTCAATGTAATTAAGGATAAATCTGATATCCCCTCAAAACATAAAATGATCTACTATTTTAAAAGAGAAAAATTAAATAATGAATAAATTAGCGATAATTGGTGGCAGCGGTCTTTATGATGTAGAGGAATTTTATGATAGAGATTTATTAAAAATAGAAACCCCATGGGGCGAACCCTCTGATCAAATTTTAAAAACTTATTACAAAGACAAAGAAGTTTATTTTTTACCTAGGCATGGAAAAGGCCATTACATTTCACCAAGTAAAATAAATTTTCAAGCAAATATAGCTGCTCTCAAAAAATTAGGTGTAACTGATATTGTTTCAATATCTGCTGTTGGATCATTAAAAGAAGAACTTTCTCCTGGTAAATTTGTTATAGTTGATCAATATATTGACAAAACTTATTCCAGAAAAAAAACTTTTTTCGATGATGAAATTGTCGCTCACGTCTCCATGGCTAATCCAACCTCCAATGGTTTAATGAATGCTTGTGAGGAGGCAATAAAAAAATCAAACATAGAGTATCAAAGAAACGGAACTTATGTTGTGATAGAGGGGCCTCAATTTTCTACATACGCTGAGTCAAATTTATATAGAAGTTGGAAAGCAGATGTAATTGGTATGACTAATATGCCAGAGGCAAAATTATCAAGAGAGGCTGAAATTAGATATGCATCAGTTTCAATGGTTACTGATTTTGATTGTTGGCATCATGAACATGACAATGTAGATGTTGCACAAATTATTAAAGTTTTGTCAGAGAATGCTGAAAAAGCGAAGATTATGATTAAGAATTTAATTGAAAATTATGAACAACACATTGATCCCAATGACCCTACAAATGTATGTTTAGATAATGCTATTATCACTTCACCTGAAAAGAGAACTAAAGAAACTATAAATAAACTTAGGATAATTGCTGGAAGAGTTCTTGATAATGAGAATTGAGGGCAAACAATACAAGACAATATGGAATGAAAATGGAACAATTAAAATTATTGACCAAACCAAATTACCTCATCAGCTTGAAATAAAAGAATTAAACAGTTCTCAAGATGCAATTAATGCAATTAAAAATATGGAAGTTAGAGGTGCGCCTCTAATTGGTGCAACTGCTGCTTATGGCTTAGTACTGGCCATAAGAGAAAATAATGATCGTGAATATTTAAAAAAAAAATCGCAAGATTTGATTCAATCTAGACCAACAGCTGTCAACCTTAAATGGGCAGTAGATAGAATGATGAAAAAAATTCAAAATGATAATAAGGAAATTTTAGACATTGCACTCAAAGAAGCAGAAACTATTTGTGAAGAAGACTTAGAGTCATGTAAAAATATCGGGATTAATGGTTTAAATTTAATAAAGTCGATATACGATAGAACAAAAAAAACTGTAAATATTTTAACCCATTGCAATGCAGGTTGGTTAGCGACTATTGACTGGGGCACTGCAACATCACCAATTTATATGGCTTATAATCAGGGCATACCAATTCATGTTTGGGTTGATGAAACTAGACCAAGAAACCAAGGGGCAAATTTAACTTCCTTTGAACTTAACGAGGAGTCTATTCCAAACACTATTATTTCAGATAATACAGGCGGGCTTCTAATGCAAAGAGGTAAAGTTGATATGTGTCTAGTAGGAAGCGATAGAACATTATCAAATGGAGATGTATGCAATAAAGTTGGTACTTATCTAAAAGCATTAGCTGCATATGATAATAAAATACCATTTTTTGTTGCGTTACCATGTTCAACAATAGATTTGAGTTTGGAATACTCAAAAGATATTCCAATAGAAGAGAGAAGCCCTGAAGAATTATCTCATATTATGGGAATTGATGATCAGAGTAATATAAGCAAGATATTAATATATCCAAAAAAAAGTAAAGCTTTAAATCTTGCGTTTGATATAACCCCTGCAAAATATGTAACATCTCTAATAACAGAGAAAGGTATTTGTAAACCTACAAAAGAAGAAATAAGAAAATTATTTCAAACATAAATTCGAAAAGTAAAATAAACTTGTGAATGATTATAGATATTTAATTTTTGGAATAGTTATAATTGTAATAACTTATATATTGTATTTGGGTCTCACAACTTAATGTTCCAATACAACTTAAAAATATATTATGAAGACACAGACTCTGGTGGGGTTGTATATTACGCTAATTATTTGAAATTTATTGAAAGAGCGCGCACTGAAATCATCAATGAATTGGGATTTACACTTAATACTCTATTGAAAGATCATGACCGGCTTTTTTTAGTCAAAAAGATTGAATGTGATTATATTCAGTCATGCAAACTAGAGGATCAATTAACTGTTAAAAGCAAAATTTTGTCTCTTAAAAAAGCTTCATTTGAGCTCGAGCAAAATATTTATAAAAAAAATAATATTATTTTTAAATCAAAGATTTTGATGGTTTGTGTCAACTCTCAAGGGGCTCCAAGTAAGATACCAGATGATCTTCAAAGATTAATGAAAAACAAAGATGGATAAGTTATTTGAGCCAAGTAGAAAATTTATTAAAACTACTAACCTTTATAAATTTCAGAAAAATTTAGAGCAAAAATTTTCTAAGAAATTTTTAAATTATAATAAGCTTTGGTTATGGACTAATAAAAATCCTGATAAGTTTTGGGAGTCTATAGTTGAGTATTTTAATATCGATCTTGAGAGGAAAAGATTTTTTAAAGCTTATAAAAAAAAATCTTTTTGGAATTCAATTTTCTTTGATAATAGTAATCTTAATTATTACAATTTAATTTCTAAAAATAATTCATCAGATTTGGCCATTGAATTTATTGGAGAAAACAAATTCAGTGAAAAAATTATTTATAAAGATTTAAATAAAAGAATTAATGCTTTGAGCAATTTCTTTAGGGACAAAGGCATTAAAAAAGGTGATGTAATTGTTGGATATCTGCCAAATATACCTGACACAGTTATAAGTTTCCTTTCTGCTGCAAAAATTGGTGCAGTTTGGTCCTCTTGTTCTGCTGACTTTGGAACACAAGCAGTGATTGACAGATTTTCCCAGCTTAAGCCTAAGCTTTTAATTGTTGCTGACTATTATTTTTATAACGGCAAGAAATTTCAATATTCAAAAAAACTAAGAACATTAAAAGCAAAATTAAATAATCCAATAATTTTAAAAACCAGCTATCCTTCAAAGAATAACACTTCTGAATTAAAAAAAATTTACAATCAAAAAAAATATTCAAAACCAAATAAAAATATATCATTGAGTTTTAATCATCCGCTATATGTTTTATTTTCTAGTGGAACGACAGGGCTCCCAAAGTGTATTACGCACGGCCACGGAGGCTCACTCCTTCAACATTTAAAAGAACTAGCATTACATACAAATGTTAAATCTGAAGATAAAATGCTTTTCTTAACTACTTGCGGGTGGATGATGTGGAACTGGACGGTTTCAAACTTACTACTGGGTTCCTCAATCGTTCTTTATGATGGCTCCCCATTTTATCCAAATATATATCGAGTTATCAATATTACAAAAGATACTAATTCAACAATGCTAGGTGCGGGAGCAAAAGTTTATGAAACTATCCAGAATAATTATAAATCAAATAAAAAAGATATTTTAAAAAAAATTAATTGTTTTATATCAACTGGCTCTCCTCTAAGCCCAGACACATTTAAGTTTATTAATAAAAGTTTAAATTCAAAATCTTTTATACATTCGGTGAGTGGCGGTACAGACATAGTTTCGTGTTTTATGTTAGGAATACCAACTTTACCAGTCTATTCAGGTGAAATTCAAGGACCGGGTTTGGGCATGGATATTGATGTTTTCAATGATAATGGCAAGCCAACCAAAAAGACAGGAGAGCTAGTTTGCAAGACCCCTTTCCCCTCTAAGCCTATCTACTTTTGGAATGACAGATTGAATGATAAGTATAAATCCGCATACTTTAAAAAATTTCCAAACATATGGTCTCATGGAGATTATGTGAAAAAAACCAAAAATGGAGGTTATGTAATCTTTGGAAGATCAGATGCTACTTTAAATCCAGGCGGTGTCAGAATAGGAACAGGTGAAATATACAGTTGCTTACAAAAATTTCATTGGATCGAGGACTGTTTGGCAACAGGTTATTTGACTAAAAATGATGAAAAAATTGTCCTTTTTTTGAAATTGTTAAACACAAAAATTAATGTTGATTTTAATACAATATTGAAAAAACACCTCAAGACATCGCTTAGTCCAAGGCATGTTCCTTGGAAAATATTTATAGTTAAAGATATTCCAAGAACAAAAAGTGGTAAAAATTCTGAAATACTTGTCAAAAAAATTATCAATAATGATAAAGTGCAGAACTTGGGATCATTGGCAAATCCTGAGTCAGTAATTGAATACAGAAAGATAAATATTAATGAGTGATGTTTTTATAATCGATGCAGTTAGAACACCAATAGGTGCTTATTTAGGTAATTACAAAAAAACTGAGTCAGTAGAATTAGGAACCACTTGTCTCAAAGAATTATTTAATAGAAATAAAACAATCAATACAAAAGAAATTGAGGGGCTAATTTTAGGACAAGTATTAACTAGTGGACTAGGAATGAATACAGCAAGGCAAGTTGCATTAGGCTCTGGAATGCAACAGACATCCTTTGGTTATGTAGTAAATCAAGTTTGTGGAAGTGGTATGAGAGCTACAATAGATGGTTCATCTAAAATTTATTCCGGAGAGTCAAATTTATTAATTGTTGGCGGTCAAGAAAGTATGTCCAGGGCACGCCACGCTTATCTGAGTAGAACCGGAGAAAAAAAATTAGGAAATAATATCTTTATAGACACTCTAGTTAACGATGGCCTAACAGATGCTTTTTCAAAAGAACATATGGGCATAACAGCTGAAAACGTTTCAAGAAAATATAATGTTACAAGACAAGACCAAGATCAATTTGCTTATCAGTCTTATCTAAAAACTTATAAGGCAATTAAAAATAATTACTTCAAAAACGAATTGACAAAAACACCTCTTAAAGATGAAGTTCGAAAAGACACGACTTTGCCAAAATTAACCCAATTAAAAGCTGTTTTTAAAAAATCTGGAACAGTTACTGCTGGAAATGCTTCTTCATTAAATGATGGTGCTAGTTTTTTGGCTTTAGCTTCTGAAAAATATGTAACTTCAAACAAAATTAAACCAATAGCAAAAGTACTATCTTGGGCGTCCTCAGCTGGTAATCCCGATTATATGGGTGTTACTCCAATTACAGCTATACAGAAATTAATGAAGAAAATGAGTGTAAATATTAACTATTTTAATTTGGTTGAGGTCAATGAGGCGTTTGCTGCAACTTCAGTTGCTGTCCAAAGATCTTTAAAGATTGATCCAAGTAAATTAAATATTGTTGGGGGCGCTATTGCATTAGGACACCCCATTGGCTGTTCAGGTGCAAGAATTATTACTACCTTGTCTCATCAACTTAGAAGAACAAAACAAAAGTTTGGTGTTGCAAGTATGTGTATTGGCGGTGGTCAAGGTCTAGCAATTGCTATTGAAAATTTAAAATAAAAAATCTTAGTGAGTGTTTCTCTTAAAGCAGCGATATTTTTATGTTTTGCCTCCTTATTTTGGTCAGGCAATTTTATAGTAGGAAGATTATCTTCAGTCGAGGATTTAGTATCACCCTTATCGTTATCTTTTTATAGGTGGGTAATAGCTTTAATTATTTTAACTCCCTTTTGTCTAAAAAATGCTTTAGTTGACTTACCCCTTTTAAAAAAACAACCAGGAATGGTTTTTTTGATTATTTTAACTGGTCCGACACTATTTAACACATTAACTTATATTGGTCTAACAGCGACAACTGTTATTAATTCTTTATTAGTTATTTCGACAACCCCCATGTTGATAATCCTTTTAAACAAATTGATTTATAAAAATCAAACAAACTTGTTTCAAATGTTAGGTGTCATTTTATCTCTTATTGGTGTTAGCTATGTTATAACAAAAGGTAACTATCAAAATATATTTGATTCAAAATTTTACTCTGGAGATTTATTCATTCTACTTGCTGTTATATCTTGGGCATTGTATTCAATATTTCTAAAAAAAAATGAAACAGGTGTTTCAGGATTTAGTTTTTTATATTTATCATTTGTCTTTACAGTAATCTTACTCTTACCTGTTTATTTATATGACGTTATAATTCAAAACAATTTCATAGTATTTGACCACAAAACCTTATTAGTAATTGGCTATACCGGAACTTTTCCTAGCATCTTGTCATATATTTGTTGGAATACTGGTGTAGCTTTGATTGGCCCAAATAAATCAGGCCCTTTTCTCCACTTAATGCCCATTTTTGGTGGAATTCTTGCATATTTAGTCTTCCAAGAAACATTACAGAGTTATCATTACGCTGGAATTTTATCTGTGATTGTTGGTATAATGATAGCTAATAAAAAATAATTAATTATTTCTAATATTAGGAGGGGAATATTTATGGCAAAAAAGAAGACTAACAATAAGACCATGAAAAGAAGAAATTTCCTTAAAGGTGCAGGTGCTGCAGCACTGGGCGCCGCAGCAGTTTCTTCATTTCCAGCACCAGCAATATCAGGTGGACACATGGAATGGATTGCATGTTCTGCTTTTGGTAAAGCAGGAGGTCTTGGTAAAGCAATAGATAGATTTGCAAGTTACGTTAACAATGCTTCTGATAAACTAAAAATTACTGTTTATCATGGTGGCGAATTAGTACCACCACTTGAGTCATTGGACGCAGTAAGATCTGGAGCCGCTCAAATGGCTTATGGTGCAGGTTATTATTGGACAAACATTAGTATGGCTCCATCTTTTTCTGCAGCTTTACCTTTTGGTTTAACGGCTCAAGAACAAAATGCATGGTGTTACTATGGTGGAGGAATTGAAGCAGCAGACAAAGCTTATAATGCTATCGGTGTAAAATTTCTTCCAATGGGTAATACTGGAAACCAGATGGGTGGTTGGTTTAATAAAGAAATTAATTCACTTGCAGACTTTGAAGGTCTAAAAATCAGAATGCCTGGTCTTGGTGGAGAGGTATTAAAATCTTTTGGCGCTAATACAGTTCTTTTGGCTGGAGCGGATGTGCTTCCATCACTTGCCTCAGGTGCGATTGATGCAACAGAATGGATTGGTCCTGCTGCTGACTTAGGTAAAGGATTACACCAAGCAGCTAAGTATTACTATAACCCAGGATGGCATGAGCCAGCAACTATCTTAGATTGTTCAATAGATATGTTTGAGTGGGAAAAACTTGATGACGCAACTAAAGAGCTAGTCACAATCGCAACTAAGGCAGTTAACATGGAAGTTCTATCTATGTTCCAAGCTGCAAACGATAGTTCGTATCAAAAACTTATTAATGAGCATGGTGTTCAAATGAGACAATTACCAGATCCAGTTATGAATGCATTGGGTCAAAGAGCAGGAGAGGTTTGTAGCTCAATAGCAGCGGAAGACCCTGTTTCTCAGGCTCTTTTCTCACATATTGTTGAATTTAGATCATCAATTCTGAGATGGACAAATACATCTGAAAAAGAGTACATGAGAGTAAGAAGTCTCCCATTTACTTATCCATCAGCATAAATATAAAATTAAAATCATCCCCGATACCTATTCGGGGATGATCTATCTATCAGAACATTTTATTTGGCAACCAGGTTGCTATTTCAGGATAAAAACCAACAATTAATATAGCTAATACCTGAATTCCTATGAAGGGAATTACGCCTCTGTACATGTTTCTAGTTTTAATACTACTTGGGGCCACTCCTCTTAAAAAAAATAAAGAAAATCCAAAAGGAGGTGTTAAAAAACTAGTCTGTAAATTCAGTGAAATAAGAATACCTAACCATAAGGGGTCTGCTCCGTTTGCAATTAATATTGGACCAACTAATGGAACGATGACAAAAATTATTTCGATATAGTCTAGGAAAAAACCTAATAGAAAAATTACTATCATTACTAAAATTAGTGCTGCGTAAAGCCCACCAGGTAGAGTTCCAAGAAAATGCTCTATCATTTCATCACCACCAAAACCACGAAACACAAGAGAAAACATTGAGGCACCAATTAAAATTACAAATACAAATGAACTAAGTTTTACAGTTCCTAAAGCTGTCTCTTTAATGTTCTTGAAATTTAATTCACCCTTTAACAGTGCAATTATCGCAGCTCCAACAGCCCCTACTGATGCAGACTCTGTGGGGGTAGCTATTCCAAATAAAATTGAGCCTAAAACTAGCACAATAAGAGTTATGGGAGGCACAACTGATTTAGCAGATTCAATGTATATCTCAGTTCTTGACTTGGTAGTTTCAACAGGTGGACAACTTAATGGGTTTATTCTAGCGTATATGAAAATAAAAATTATAAATAAGACTACTAACATCAATCCAGGTAGAATAGCACCAGCAAATAAATCAATTGCTGTAACCGGATCTGGGGCTAAATTACCAACTAACATCGCTGCTTCTTCATTTGCGCCTTGTAAAATTGTTGCCAGTAAAACTAAAACAATTGAGGGAGGTATTATTTGTCCTAATGTGCCAGCGGCACAAATTGTGCCTGTGGCTATTTTTTGATCATAGCCAGCTTTCATCATTGAGGGTAAAGATAACATTCCCATTGTAACAACTGTTGCACCAACAATGCCTGTTGATGCAGCTAACAACATACCCACTATTACAACTCCTATTCCAAGACCTCCTTTAGTAGTCCCAAAAAGTTCTCCAATTGAATGTAATAGTCCGGCTGCAATTTTTGTTTTTTCTAACATTATTCCCATAAAAATGAATAGGGGCACAGCCACAAGGGGCTCATTAATCATTGTTCCAAAAATGCGTTGAGGAAAAAATCCTAGCATTCTGAAATTAAATATTTCCAGAGCATCTCCTAAAAATCCAAACAGAAGAGCTGTTCCAGCGAGTGTAAAAGCAACGGGAAAACCGAAAAGTAATAACCCCAATGTTGTTACAAACATTACAATTGCTAAAATTTCAGGACTAATCATGATTTATTATCAGACAATTGATAGTTTGAAAGTGTTAGTATTGATTTAATTACATTAGAGACTAATTGAAGAAATAAAACTAAACAAAACCATAGAATTGCACTTTTTAAAATATATAAAGCAGGCATACCGCCCGCTTCTCTGGAAACCTCTCCCATTAAAAAAGATCTATATACAAAGGGATAGCTGTAATTCCAAATAATATATAAAAAAGGTAGAAGTAAAAAAATATTTCCAAATAGATCTACAGTAGCTTTATATTTTTTTGATGCCTCTCGGTAAAAGACGTCTATTCTGACATGTTCATTAGCTAAATAAGTAAAACCAGCACCCAACATAAAAACAAAACTATGAAGCCAAACATAAACTTCTTGCATCCATATAAAACCAATATTGAACCCATATCTTAAGACGACAACAGTGAATACAACTATGACCATAGAGAAAACAAAAAAAGCACATAGATATCCTATGATTGTGTTAAATCGATCAATAAATTTGGATAATTGTGCCAAAGCAGACATAGCAGCAGATTATATATAGACAATTAACATATTAAAGAGAGTATATTGATAGGTCGTGGTGCCAACTTTATATGAATAAAGCTTTCTCATGCGGGGTGAGATTCGGCACATTTAAACAAAAATGTTCACGACCTGATTGGATTTTAATTGAATATAGGGCATTTTCAGAACCTTAATTTCAATGAATGGGTAATTTGATTAACATTTTTTCCACAGCCTTAATTTATTCATGTAACGCATGAATTAATAAAATAATAGTTTTTTACTATAAGACATTTTTAAATATATTGCCTTTCTATGGCTCCAATATCACCACATTTGCAAATATATAGACCTTTTTTAACAATGGTATTTTCTATCTCCAGCAGGATAGGAGTAATTGCATTTGCTTTTTCTTTGCCTTTTTTTGCAATTTGGTTAGGAAGCTTAAATTTCCTTCCTCAACTTAATCAAGTATTAACATTGTTGATAAACTTGCTACCTATAAAGCTAATATTTGTCTTTTGGTTTTTTATCTTTAATCATCATTTGTTAAACGGTTTTAAATATTTCTTATGGTCATTTTCAATTGGAATGGATCTTAAAAATGTCTACTTAGTGACATATCTCATTCTAGTAGCAAATATTATAATGACTTTGATTTTTACTTGGATGATATTTTAATGAAAGCTTCTCAAAAGTGGAAAATAGAAAGAATTTTATATCTAGCGGTAATTCCTATTAGCTATTGGTTTATTTTATTTTTTTTAAGTTCTTACTCCGATGTAAATTCTCTCGTTATCTCATTATCTACTTCCACTAATAAAATTTTATTATTAATTTTTTTTATCATATCAATGCTCCATATTAGAATTCAACTGGGCAAAGTTTATGAGGATTATTTTCAATTAAATAAAATGAAACTTTATTCTTTAATAACAGATGGAATTATTGGTATTTCCTCTCTCCTCTTTTTACCGGTGTTATTTTTTTAATATGAATTATACAGATCATAAATTAGATGTAGTTGTATTAGGTGCTGGTGGAGCGGGCTTGAGAGCAGCTTTGGGGTGTTCTGAACAAGGCCTTAAAACTGCATGTGTCTCAAAAGTTTACCCTACAAGAAGTCATACTGTTGCTGCTCAAGGTGGAATTGGAGCTGCCTTAGCTAATATGGGTGAGGACAGCTGGCAGTGGCATATGTTTGACACTGTAAAAGGCTCAGACTGGCTGGGTGATCAAGACAGTATTGAATATTTATGCTCAAATGCAGTCGACTCAATTGTTGAGCTTGAACATTATGGTATGCCATTTTCAAGAACAGATGATGGTAAGATTTATCAAAGACCTTTTGGTGGCCATATGACAAAAAATGGTAAAGGCGAGCCAGCAAGCCGAGCTTGCGCTGCAGCTGACAGGACCGGCCACGCATTACTCCATACTCTGTATCAACAAAGCCTCAAAAATGACGTTGATTTTTATAACGAATATTTCGCTATAGACTTACTAAAAGATGACAATGATACAATTTGTGGTCTTTTAGCAATTAGTATAGAGGACGGATCATTGCATCGTTTTATTGCAAAAATGACAATTCTCGCAACTGGGGGTTATGGAAGAATTTTTCAATCCTCAACAAGTGCCCATATTTGTACTGGTGATGGAGCAGGCATAGCGCTTAGAGCCGGTCTTCCTCTATCTGATATGGAGTTTATTCAATTCCATCCAACAGGAATATATGGTGTGGGTGTTTTAATTTCAGAAGCAGCTAGAGGTGAAGGAGGTATTCTTAAGAACAACGAAGGCACAAGGTTTATGTTAGAATATGCCCCGAACGCAAAAGATCTTGCTGCTAGAGATGTCATATCAAGATTCATAAGCAAAGAGATTAGCGCAGGTAGAGGATGCGGACCTAACAAAGATTATATAAATCTTCATTTGGAACATCTTGATGCTGATATGCTTGCAAAAAGATTACCTGGTATTTCTGAGTCAGTTAAAGCCTTTTGTGGAAGAGATATTTCAAAAGAGCCAATCCCAGTAATTCCAACTGTTCATTATTGTATGGGCGGAATTCCTACAAACTTTAAAGCAGAGGTTTTGAAACCAAGTGACTCTAATACAGAAGAAGTCTGTGAGGGACTAATGGCTATTGGTGAAGCTGCATGCGCTTCAGTTCATGGAGCTAATCGACTTGGAACGAATGCTTTAGCTGAGCTCGTAGTTTTTGGAAGGGGTGCAGCAATTCAGGCCGGCCAAGTTATTGATACCAAAGAGTCATTGAGAACCCCGTCTGTGTCGCAAACAAATTCTATCATAGAGAGATTAGAGTCCATTAAAAGTAACAAAGGAGATGTTTCAGTCGGTGAACTAAGAGAGAGGATGCAAAAGACTGTTCAAAAAAGATTTGGTGTTTACAGAGAAAGTGAAACTTTGAAATTAGGCAATGATGAATTAGCCTCGATGTCACAAGATTTAAAACATATTAAAGTTAAAGATCAGTCTGATGTTTTTAATACAGATTTAGTTGAAGCTTTAGAACTACATAATTTAATGCAGGTTGCTGGAAGTGTTGGTGTTTCTGCTGAGCAAAGAACTGAAAGTAGAGGTGCTCACGCTAGAGAGGACTTCCCAGACAGAGATGATGAAAATTGGTTAAAACACACTCTTTTTTGGGGGGATGTCACTGATTATAAAGTTACCCATAGACCAGTGAGAATGACTACACTGAGTAATCAAATCTCTGTCATCCAACCACAAGTAAGGGTTTATTAAATGGTACAACTTACTCTTCCAAAAAACTCAGTACCAGTTAAAGGAAAATCTTATTCTAATGTCGATCTTATTGACGAGCAATCACAGCAAAATCATGATATCCGAATTATAAATGTTTATAGGTGGTCTGGTGATGAAAATACCCCTCCTCAAATCGATCGATTTGAAATTGATGTAGCTAAAGCAGGAACAATGGTTTTAGATATATTAAATAAAATAAAAGCTGAAGTTGATCCAAGTTTAACTTTTAGGAAATCTTGTAGAGAGGGTGTTTGTGGATCATGTGCAATGAACATAGATGGAGTAAATACACTTGCATGTCAAAAACATATAGAAGAGTGTTCGGATGAAATAAATATTTATCCTCTTCCTCATATGAAGGTTTTAAAAGATCTAGTGGTTGATTTAAAAAAAGCATTTGAACAATTTAAATCTATAAAACCATGGTTAAATAAAAAGTCCCCAAATAATAAACGTGAAAACTTACAGTCAGTCGAAGACAGAGATAAGTTAGATGGTAAATGGGAATGTGTTATGTGTTTCTCATGTAGCACTTCTTGTCCTAGTTATTGGTGGAACGAGGATAAATATTTGGGACCAGCTGTATTGCTTCAAGCAAATCGCTGGATACAAGATAGTAGAGATGAAGAAAAAAAAGAAAGGTTGAATGAATTAGATGATAGTTTTAAACTATATAGATGTCATTCGATTATGAATTGCACGAACTCTTGTCCGAAAGGATTAAATCCAGCTAAAGCGATAGCTGAAATAAAACATGAAATATCCAAAATGGATAATAAGTGAATAAAATCTCATTAATTGGTGCTGGAAATATTGGAGGCACACTCGCACATTTATTAGCTTTAAAAAAACTCGGTAATATAACACTTATTGATGTTGTTACCGGGATGCCTCAAGGAAAAGCTTTAGACCTTAGTCAATCATCAGCAGTCGAAGGTTTCACTGGGTCAATAGAGGGTACCAATGATTTTTCAAAAATGAAGGGATCTGACGTTATCATCATAACTGCTGGCTTACCCCGTAAACCTGGAATGAGTAGAGATGATTTACTTGAGATCAATGGAAAAATAATAAAAAAAATTGCACTAGATATAAAAAAATATGCTCCTAAAGCATTTGTTATTTGTATTACAAACCCACTAGATGCGATGGTATACGTTCTCCAGAAATATTCCAAACTACCCAAAAACATGTGTGTGGGCATGGCGGGAGTATTGGACTCCTCCCGAATGAAATACTTCTTATCAGATGCTTTGAAGGTATCAGTGAATGATGTTGAAACATTTGTATTAGGAGGCCATGGAGATGACATGGTGCCTCTAATTAATTACACAACAATAGGAGGTGTCCCTTTAACCGATTTTATAAAGCTTAAAAAATTCCCTTATTCAAAAATTGAAAAAATAGTCGATCGAACAAGAATGGGCGGTGGTGAAATCGTGAAGTTATTAAAAAATGGATCAGCTTTCTACGCACCTGCTAGTTCGGCAATTCAGATGGCAGAGGCTTTTTTATTAAATCAAAAAAAACTTCTACCATGTGCTGCTTATATCAATGGGCAATATGGCCTTAAAAATATGTATATGGGAGTACCTACAATTATTGGAAATAAAGGAATTGAAAAAATTATTGAGGTAAAACTTACAGCCAAAGAGAAACTAATGTTAAAAAAATCTGTCAAATCTGTGCAGGGTTTAGTATCAGCTGTTGATAAGCTTTTATGATCAAAAATCAAATGACATCTTTATTAGATAGGCGTATACATAAACCTATTAATGAGATCTTATAATTCATTTCTCACAACCAATAATGCCTCTCAAGTAATAGCGATATATAGAGATTATATAAAAGACCCAAGTCTTGTTGATAAGAGCTGGCATGAATTCTTTAAAGCTCTCGCTCCTGAGGAAATCTCTATACTAGCTGACTATCAAAAAATAAATTGGTCAGAGACCTCAAGAGACATTGATTTTAATCAGATTTCCCTTGATCAGGCAATTACTGACTCTCTTCGACTTGTTATGATGATAAGAGCTTACAGAGAGATAGGGCACCTTATAGCTGATCTTGACCCTTTAGGTTTAATGGCAAAGAACAATCCATCAGGTTTAGATCCCGAGTATTACGGGTTTCAAAAAAAAGACTATGATCGAAAAATTTTTCTATTTGGATATTTAGGATTTCAGAAAGCTACTGTACGTGAAGTTTTTGAAAAACTTCAAAGCATCTATTCTGGCACCTTGGCAATTGAATACAAACATATTCAGTCCGCTGAAGAATACAAATGGCTGAAGGATAGAATAGAAGAAAAAAAAGACATGCAATTAACCTCTAAGGGTAAAAGGACAATTTTGGAGAGATTAATTACAGCAGAATATTTTGAAAAGTTTCTAGATACAAAGTACAGAGGCACCAAAAGATTTGGACTTGAAGGAGCTGAGTCTACAATACCAGCGCTTGAACAGATTTTAAAAAGATCCTCAGAGTATGGTGTAGAAGATTTTTCCTTTGCATGCGCCCACAGAGGAAGACTAAATATATTAGCTAACATAGTAAAAAAACCTCATGTTCAAATTTTTGGAGAATTTATCCATGGAGGCGAGAATGCCCTCAGTGATCAGGGCTCTGGTGATGTTAAATATCATTTAGGTGCAAGCTCTGATAGAAGTTTTGGAGGTAAGATTATTCATGTGAGTATGGCAGCTAATCCCTCTCACTTAGAAGCGGTAAATCCAGTTGTAGCCGGCAAAATAAGAGCTAAACAAACAATCATTCAAGACAAAAATAATACAAAAGTTTCAGGCCTACTAATTCATGGAGACGCAGCAATTGCTGGACAAGGTATTGTTGCTGAAACCTTTACTATGTCACAATTAAATGGCTACAGAATTGGCGGATTAATTCACTTTATTATTAATAATCAAATTGGATTTACAACTAGTCCTCAATATAGCCGATCTGCGCCTTACTCTTCAGAGATAGGAAAAATTGTTCAATCCCCAATATTTCATGTAAATGGAGATGACCCAGAGGCTGTTGTTTTAGCCTCAAGAGCCGCAACAGAATTTAGAAACACATTCAAAAAAGATACACTTGTCGATATGTTTTGTTACAGAAAACATGGACATAACGAGGGTGATGAGCCCTCTTTCACTCAACCATTGATGTATCAAACTATAAAAAAGAAAAAAACAGTTGCTAGTATTTATGCAGATAAACTTATAAGCCAAGAAGTAGTAAATACAAAACAGGTAGACTTCATCAAAGACAGAATATGGTCTGATCTCGAGAAGAAATTTGAAAAAGCTAAAAACTATAAATTAAAAACAAAATCTTGGATGGGTGGACAATGGAGTGGATTAAGTCTTGCACCAAAAGATCCACTTAGAAGAGGTAGAACAGCTGAATCAGAAAAATCCTTAAAGGAAATTGGCACAAAAATTTCACAAATACCTAAAGGATTTAATCTTCATCCAAAATTAGAAAAGTTTAATAAATCTCGATTAACTTCAATAAAATCAGGAAAGAATATTGACTGGTCTTTTGCTGAGGCTTTAGCATTTGGAGCATTGTTAAAGGAAGGATATAGAGTGAGGCTTGCAGGTCAAGATTCTGGAAGGGGAACTTTTAGTCAGAGACACTCAGTTTTTTATGATCAAAAATCAGAAGAGAGATATATTCCACTCAATCACATTGCTAAAAATCAAAAACAGTTTGAAGTAATTGATAGTTTTCTCTCTGAATTAGGTGTCCTAGGTTTTGAATATGGGTACTCGTTAGCAGACCCAAATACTTTGGTTTTATGGGAGGCCCAATTTGGAGATTTTGCCAACGGTGCCCAAATTATTATTGACCAGTTTATTGCTTCAAGTGAGAGAAAATGGATGCAAATGAGTGGATTAGTCATGTTATTACCTCATGGTCATGAGGGTATGGGTCCTGAACACTCCAGTGCAAGAATAGAAAGATTTCTTCAAATGGCAGCAGAAGATAACGTTCAGATTGTAAACTGCACCACTCCTGCGAGCTACTTTCATGCTTTGAGAAGGCAAATACATAGAAATTTTAGAAAACCACTAATAGTATTTACCCCTAAATCCACACTGCGCCACCCAAAAAATGTATCATCTATTAGTGAATTTACTGGACGCTCATCTTTTCATCGCCTTATTGAAGATGAAATCAAAAACCCAAAAAGGATAATTTTCTGCTCTGGAAAAATATTTTATGAATTAGATGATTTTAGAACAAAGAATAATGTTAAAGATGTAAAAATAGTTCGTATTGAGCAAATTTATCCATTTCCATTTGATGCCATAGGAGATGTTATATTAAAACATAAAGAAAGTGAGATTTTATGGGTTCAAGAGGAGCCAAAAAATATGGGAGCATGGAGTTTTGTTAAAAGTCGTATTAGACATGTTTTAGTAAAAAATAATTTAATCAAAAAAGTTCATTATGTTGGAAGACGCCCTGCAGCAGCTCCTGCTACAGGTATATCAAAAAGACATAGTACTAATCAGCAACTAATAAAAGAATTAGCTCTTAAATCATCACTAAAACGTGTTATAAAAGAAAGAAGTGGTGTCAGTTTTATGAAATTTAAAAACTTACCGAAAGAGTAATGAAAAACATAACAGTACCTGAGCTTGGAGAGTCGATCATTGAAGGCACGCTTACATCTTGGTTGATAAAAGAAGGAGATAGCTTTGAGTCTGGCGATAATTTAGCTGAAATTGAAACAGAGAAAATCACAATTGAAATTCCTGCTCAAACCTCTGGAAAATTAACAAAGATAATAACCCCAGAGGGATCTACTGTGAATGTTGGTCAATCTATTGCTGAAATATCAGAAAATACGACCACTGATCAAAAGCCCAAACCAGAAACAAGTCAAATTGAAGAAATAAATGAAGAAAAACAAACAATTGACCCATCTAATGTCTCTAAAGTTAGCGAAGATCAAACAAAAACTCCAGCTAAAGTAGTTGATCTTCCAAACTTCGACAAAGATGACTCTACGTTAGATGAAAAAACTATCCCAATGTCAAAATTAAGGCAAACAATTGCCAGAAGGTTAAAAGAAGCTCAAAATACAGCCGCCATTCTCACAACATTTAACGAAGTCGATATGTCAGCAATTATGTCTCTTAGAAAAAAAGAACAAACAAGTTTTCAAAAAAAACATGGTGTGAAACTTGGCATTATGTCTTTTTTTGTTAAAGCCTGCACAGAAGTTTTAAAAGAAATACCAGAGATTAATTCAGAAATTCACGAAGATAAAATAATTTATAAAAACTACTTTGATATAGGTATTGCAATTGGATCTGAAAAGGGGCTTGTTGTTCCAATAATTAGAAATGCTGGAGATTTATCAAATGCAGAAATTGAAAAGTATATTATTGAATTATCTGAGAAAGCAAATTCAAATAAACTTTCCATGAGTGATTTATCAGGAGGAACATTCTCAATTACAAATGGAGGAATATATGGCTCTATGATGAGCACCCCAATTATCAACCCTCCTCAAAGTGCTATATTAGGTATGCACTCAATTATTGATCGACCTATCGCTGTAAAAAAAAAGATTGTTATAAAACCAATGATGTATATTGCATTAAGTTATGACCACAGATTAATAGATGGTAAGCAAGCGGTAACTTTTTTAGTTAGGCTGAAAGAACTGTTAGAAAATCCAAAAATTACTTAATTTTTTAGAATATTTTTTAAAACAAAATTTAATATGCCGTTCGCTTTATAATATTGTAGCTCATTGATAGTATCAATTCTTAAAATACAATCTATTTTTACATTCCTCATATCATTTTGAATAAAGACTTCTAATTCTTGTAAAGGCTTCAGGTCTTTAGTAAGTTTTATATTTATCAGATCTGACGATTGAATATTTAAATCATTTATTGTGTGACTTTTAAGTTGTATAGGCAGAACTCCCATTCCAACCAAATTTGATCGGTGTATTCTTTCAAAACTTTCAGCAATAACTGCCTTAATACCTAATAACTTCGTACCTTTTGCAGCCCAATCACGCGATGATCCAGTTCCGTATTCTTCTCCTGCAAAAACTACAACATTTTCAGACCTTTTTGCATACTCCATAGCAACATCATAAACACTCATTTTTTTCTTATCAGGTTCTAAAATTGAGTATCCGCCCTCAACGTTTGATAGTAGTTGGTTTTTAATTCTTATATTGGCAAAAGTACCCCTTACCATTACTTCATGATTGCCCCTTCTAGCACCATATGAATTAAAATCATTTTGACGTATTTGCCGTTCCATGAAGTAGTTGCCAGCAGGACTATCAACTTTAATAGCCCCTGCAGGTGAAATGTGATCTGTAGTAACACTATTGCCTAGAAGTAATAAAGGTCTTGCATTCTCAATTGGCTTAATCTCTTTATCATCATTTGATTGATTATCAAAAAACGGAGGTTTCTGTACGTAAGTTGATGAAGAATTCCAATTATACAGGTCTCCCGTAGAGGAATTAATTTTTTGCCATTCTTTTGGCCCATCTAAAGCATTAGAGTATTGTTTTTTAAACATTTCAGGCGATACATTTTTTTCAACAGCATTTCGGATTTCGCTATTGCTTGGCCAAATGTCTTTTAAAAATACTTCATTACCATTTGTGTCAATACCAATGGGATCACTTGTTAAATTAATAAGTACAGACCCTGCTAAAGCATATGCTACAACTAAAGGTGGTGAGGCAAGATAATTAGCTTTAACGTGTGGATTAACTCTGCCTTCAAAATTTCTATTACCTGAAAGTACTGAAGCAACCGTTAAATCATTTTTTGAGATACACTCGGCAATATCTTTATCAAGTGGCCCTGAGTTTCCTATACACGTAGTGCATCCATAACCAACTAGATGAAAACCAAGTTGGTCTAAATATTTATTCAAACCCGATTTATCCAAATAATCAGTAACAACTTTTGAACCAGGTGCTAAAGAAGTCTTAACCCAAGGTTTTACTTGTAGACCTAATTCACAAGCCTTTTTTGCGACTAATCCTGCTGCAACTAAAACATCTGGATTAGAGGTATTAGTACATGAAGTAATAGCAGCAATTACTACGTTACCATCTCGCATTTTATAATTGTGATTTTTAATTTCTTTTTCAACGGGTTTGTTTTTTGAAAATTCTTTAAAGTTTAAATTCACTTTTTCTAAATTAATTCTATCTTGAGGTCTTTTTGGCCCTGCTAATGATGCTTGAACATTTTCTAGTTGTAAATGAACGGTATCATTATAATTACATGTGTCATCGGCCCACAAACCTTGAATTCTGTTATATTTTTCAACAGTATTTATCAAATCGGAGTCTCTAGATGTCAACTTCAAGTATTTGATAGTTTCTTCATCAACTGCAAAAAAACCACAAGTTGCTCCATATTCTGGAGCCATATTGGCAATAGTTGCTCTGTCAGCGAGTGATAAATTTTTTAAGCCATCGCCATAAAACTCTACAAATTTTCCAACAACTCCTTTTTCTCGTAGCATTTGAACAATTGTTAAAACTAAATCTGTTGCTGTAACACCTTCTTTCATTTTTCCTAATACTTCAAAACCAATAACTTCAGGAAGCAGCATAGAAACAGATTGACCAAGCATAGCAGCTTCAGCTTCAATCCCTCCTACTCCCCAACCTAGAACTCCTAGAGCATTTACCATTGTTGTATGGCTATCAGTTCCAACTAAAGTGTCAGGGTATAAGAAATTTTTTTCATTAATTTCTCTGCTCCAAACCACTTGTGCCAAATATTCTAAATTAACTTGATGACATATTCCCGTGCCAGGAGGAATAACTCTAAAATTTTTAAAAGCTTGTTGCCCCCATTTCAGAAATTCATACCTCTCTGCATTTCTTCCAAATTCCATATCCACATTTTTTTGGAAAGCATTTGGGCTTGCAAAATAATCAACCATTACAGAATGATCTATAACTAAATCAACTTGCGACATAGGATTAACTTTTGATGGATCTCCTCCATTTTTTGAAACAGCATCACGCATAGCTGCTAAATCTGCAACTGCAGGAACTCCAGTGAAGTCTTGCATTAATACTCTTGATGGAAGAAAAAATATTTCGTGTTTTTTTTCAGGATTTTCTAATACATTTTCAATTAGATCTTTATTAACATCTTTTCCATCTTCTAATCTCAACAAATTTTCAATAAGTATTTTTTTGGATTTAGGTAGGTTTTTTATTTTGGGAAAACTATCTTCTAATTTTGATAAATTAAAGAAATAGTATTGTTTTCCATTATTTGAAAATTGATCTAGAGTATTAAAACTATCTACTGACAACATAGTTTTATTATTAACATTAATTAGTAAATTTATTTATGCATTATGCTAATTAATTATCTTTTAAATCTCTCTTTTAAAAGATCATATAACTTTTGCGAGTCATAACTAAGATCCCTTCCAGATCTTTTTATCAAACCTATTGTTCTTGTTACAGACGGATCAATTAAAGGTCTGTAAGATAAAGAGGAATAATCTTTAGAAATAGCCAACTTAGGGGCTAAAGTTATGCCAAGTCCTTGTTCAACCATATTCAACGCTGTTGGTATATGTCTCACCTCGTAGGCCCAATCTATATCTTCATCTTGTAGGGCAAGCGCATTTTCAATGTAAATTCTACTTCCAGAGCCTTTCCAAATTGAAATAAAGTTCCTACCTTTGATTTCAGATATTTTTATTTTTCTCTTTTTTTCTAATTTATCTCCTTTAGGAAAGACAACTACGTAATCTTCTACAAATAAATTCTCAAAATTTATTCCAGGTTCTTGTTTGCCAGTAAAATTAATACCAAAATCACACTCACCCCCTAAAACACTATCAACAACATTATTGGATGACCTTTCAATAATTTGAACCTTGCATCTTGGTTCAATTTCTTTGAATTTTTTTAAAGACGAAAATAATATATTTCTTAGAGCTGAGTGAACTACTCCAATTTTAATAATCGAGGGGAAACTGTATTTTTCGTTAAGGGTTTTTGTTGCTGTTTTTACAGCTTCTATAATTCCTCTGGCACGGTCATAGAAGTTTCTACCAGAATAAGACAATTGAACTTTTCTTGTAGTTCTGTCAAATAAAGTAGTGCCTAATTCATGTTCTAATTTTTGAATTCTTCTTGAAAGAGCAGGTTGAGACAAATTCAAATTATTTGCAGCTTTGGCAAATGAATTAGTTTCGGTTAATTCTATAAATGCTTCTATATCACCAATCTCAATATTTATGCGCATATAACATAAATATCAAAATTTTTTTTATTTTCTATTATTTTTTACAATTATTTTATTAACTGCCTTTAACCAACCCTGGTAAAGATATTTTACTTCTTTTTTGTGTAACTTTGGTTTGAATAATTTTTGACTTTGCCATTTTTTGGAAATTTCCTTAGTGCTTCCAAGCATCCCACTAGATAGTCCAGCTAAATACGCTGCACCTAATGAAGTGGTTTCTGTAATCTTAGGACGATCACATTCTGATAATAAGATATTTGAGAGAAATTGAAGAAACTGTTCATTTTTTACCATTCCACCATCAACCTTAATTTTATTGATTTTTATTCCACTGTCTTTTTCCATAGAAATAATCAAGTCTTTTGTTTGATAAGCAACACTATCTATTGCTGATTTTACAAGTTCTGAAACACCAGTATTTCTTGTCATTCCAAAAATTGCTCCCCTAGCCTCGCCGTCCCAATAAGGCGCACCTAGACCTACAAATGCAGGCACAAAGTAAATTTGTTGAGATTTGTCATTACTTTTATATAAATCCTCGGTTTCTTCTGTACTACTAATCACTTTTAATGAATCTCGAAGCCATTGTATCGCTGCACCCGCAATAAAAATTGAACCCTCAAGAGCGTATGTAGTTTTTCCTTCGATACGGTAGGCAATTGTTGTTAACAAATTATTCTTAGATATCTTTATATTTTTTCCTATATTCATAATCATAAAACAGCCAGTACCATATGTTGATTTTATAGAGCCTGGCTCAAAGCATGCCTGTCCTATAGTTGCTGCTTGTTGATCTCCAGCAACCCCCCCAATTTTAATTTTTGAGCCAAAAATCTTAGTGTAGCCAAATTCATCTACACTATCTTTAACCACGGGTAAAATCGATGCTGGTATATTAAATATTTTTAATAAGCTTTTAGACCATGAATTTTTAGTTATATCATACAGCATTGTCCTAGATGCATTAGTAGCCTCAGTATAGTGTGACCTGCCTTCAGTTAACTTCCAAAGAATCCAAGTATCAATTGTCCCAAATAAAAGCCTATTTTCTTTTAAAAGTTTCTTAGAGGATTCTATATTGTCAATAATCCATTTTATTTTGGTTGCTGAAAAATATGAGTCAATCACTAATCCAGTAATTTTTTGAATTTTTTTTGTATAACCTTTTTTTTGTAATTCTTTACAGTAATTTACTGTTCTTCGATCTTGCCATACTATTGCTTTGTAAACAGGTTCTCCTGTCTCTTTGTCCCAAAGCACTGTCGTCTCTCTCTGATTTGTTATACCAATTGCAGATATATCTGTTGGTTTAATGTTGGATTTTTTTATAGCATTTTTAGATGTTTTTAGGACTGTTTCAAAAATCTCTTTAGGGTCATGTTCAACGCAGCCATCTTTAGGAAAATATTGTTTTAACTCTATCTGATCAAATGAAACTATTTCAAATTTATTATTGAAAACTATAGACCTAGTTGAGGTAGTCCCTTGATCAATTGAAAGAATGTATTTTCTCATTTATTTGAAGCACTATACATTAAGATTCTATAAATATTTTTTTAAAATATTTTCTAAAATTGCCAATTTTTCCTTTGGAAATTTTATTCCTAATTTAGTCCTCCTAAAGAGAATATCTTCTGGAGTTTTAGCCATTTCCTCTTGAACGAGATATTTAATTTCGAACTCATAAAGATCCTCAAAAATATGCTCCCCACCATCCATAAAACTCTTATAATATTGGTTTAATTTAATTATTTTATCTCCATATGTTTTCATCAATCTTTTTAAGAGTTTTTCAGGTATTAAAAAATTTTTATCTATAATCTCTTTTGCGCCAGGTAATATCTCATTTCCAGTCCAAGATTTATTAGTAATCTTAATATATTTTGAAATTTTCTTTAAAGCATGTTCTGATAATTTTCTGTAAGTAGTAAGTTTCCCACCAAAAATTGTAAGTATCGGAGCACCGTTATCATCTATCTCAAATGTATAGTCTCTTGTAATCTTCGAAGCATTTTCGTTTAAGTCTTCAACCAAGGGCCTAACACCTGAATAAGTCCAAATAATATCATCTTCAGTAATTTCTTTTTTAATAAATTTATTAACGGATTTAATAAGATAATTTTTTTCAATATCAGTTATCTCAGGATTGTCGTAAGTTTTAACTTCATGATCTGTTGTTCCAATTAATGTAAATTTATCCAAATAGGGTATTAAAAATATTATTCGTTTATCACTTAACTGTAGTATATAAGCCTGTTCACCAACATATAGTTTCTCTGTTATAATATGACTCCCTTGCACATGGCGTATTTTCTTTTTAGATTCAATTCCAATAATATTTTTTAGCACATCTAAAACATAGGGACCTGAAGCATTTATAATAACTTTTGATTGCAACACCTCGCCATTACTTAAAAAAACTTCCCAATAATTTTTTTTTCTAACAACTTTTTGGACTTTTGAATTAGTGCAAATTTTAGCACCTCTGCTTATGGCATCTTGAGCATTTAAGAGAACCAACCTAGCATCATCAACAAATAAGTCTGAGTATTCATAGCCAGTTATGAAATTAGATTTAATAGGGTTTTCATTATAATCAGTACCTAAGTTTACCACCTTTGATTTTGGAAAGGATATAAAACCTCCCATCCAATCGTATAGCATTAGTCCTAAACGTATCAACCATGTAGGGCGTAAACTTGGCACATGGGGTAAAACAAATCTTATCGGTTTGGTAATATGGGGTGCTATTCTTCTAATCACCTCACGCTCTTTTAAAGACTCTCGTACTAATCTAAATTCATAATTTTCTAAGTATCTTATTCCACCATGTATTAATTTTGTGGACCAAGATGAAGTTTTTGAAGCCAGATCTCCTTTTTCAATTAATGTAACTTTTAAACCCCTTCCGGACGCATCTCTTGCGATTCCTACTCCATTAATCCCACCACCAATAATTAATAAATCTTGCAAAGCTTCTTAACCTTAAAGGAAAAAAAATAATCTTTTAAAATTTTTTATCTTTTTTTGTTCATTTTAATCAAAATAGTTGAAAAATTTATTGACAAATCGATCAATATTTCAATCTTTTATAAAGTAGTCACTTAAGGTATTTGTATAATGAGCAACATCTAAATATGAAAACCTATCTCTTAAAAGAAAAGAATTCTTTATTGCAAGATTGTAAAAATTATTTGGTATTCTTAACTCAACATTGTTTGTAGGCGCACCACAATTTTTCAAAGCTTTTTCAATGCTTTCTGTTGGTAAAAGGTGCTTTTTAAGAATTGCTTTTTGTTCTGGCCACTTTTTTTCCAGCAAATTATTTAGATTATCTAATTTCTCACCATCAAAATATTTTTTTTTAAATTGCTTATACATTTGATTAAAAATTTTATCTCCAAATAATTCTCGGAAATTATTATCAGTTATATTTAATTTTTTAAATACCAACGTATCTGAAAAATTAATAATCTGATTTTGAATTTTTGATAATAAAAGTGTTGTTACAGCAACTTGCTCTCCATGAAGTGTTCCAGGATGTTTTTCACCCATAAACATATCTATATAATGACTAATTAAATGTTCTCCCATACTTCCAGCATGAGTTGAACCAATTATGATAGCCGCAATGCCATTTAGTAAAGTCATTCTAGATAGTGCCGCAAGTGTATCATAGTCGCCTTCTAAAATTTTATATGAATTATCTAAAAGCAATCTCTCATCTTCATATTGCAGTGCGAATGGCGTTTCATCATACTCCGTGTTTAAAAACAAATGAGAAGTAAGCCAATCAATTTGACAAGTGCTTCGGCAGAGAACATCACCCAATGCACTTCTTAACAGACGAAAGGGCGTCATTCTTAGATTGTCTAAGTCAATTATAATTGATTGAGCAATTTTAGATTTTATTGTTTCTTTAACACCATTATTAGTTAAAGAAACAGTACTTGTAGTTGCTGCAGCTGTAAGGGAGCTACAAAAAACTATTAAGTTTTGGTTATTTCTAAAAGAAACAAATTTACATAAATCAATTAAAGATCCAGATCCAATTACAATAATATTTTCATATCCTTTTGATGATAAAGATAAATTAGTGGCAAATGTTTGGCTAGACTCATATTTTTTTAAAATATTAAGGTCAAAATCTAAATTGTTACTCCTTAGTGATTTTAACACTTTCTCACCAAAAGCTTTGAACGAGCTCTCTCCAGATATAACTAAGTTTTTTTTATTTAATAAGTTTTTGGTAAATTTGAATTTTATATTTTCAATAGATCTCTCTATGACTATCTCATCTATAGGTAGAGATATATTTTTTTTGGAAAAAGGACTGACATAATCTCCTGAAAGAAGATTGTTGATAAATCCCAAATACTTACTCATTTACGCTGAAAATTATGACCTTTTTTTTGAACATCACTATTAAAATAACATAAATCTCGTTGTCTTTAATATGTTTAATGCTAATCTTATAAATAATAGGAGGAATATAATATGTCTCATTCGAAGATGAAGAGTGCTATTGATACTTTCCTTAAGGGAAAAATGTCTAGACGTGATCTCCTAATCAAAGCTGGAAAATATGGTATTGGATTTGCTGCATTAACCAAGTTAATGGGAATGCAAGTAACTAGTGCTTTAGCTGCCCAAGATTTTGATTGGAAGAAACACAGTGGCACTACAATAAAACTTTTAATGAATAAACATCCGTACATGGATTCCATGATTGCGGAACTTGACAACTTCAAAGCTCTAACAGGCATGAATGTTGAATATGACATTTTTGCAGAAGATGTTTATTTTGACAAAGTAACAGCTGCTTTATCATCAAAGTCATCAGAGTACGATGCATTTATGACAGGTGCTTACATGACTTGGACTTATGGTCCTGCAGGATGGTGTGCAGATTTAAATGACTTTATTCAGGACTCAAATAAAACAAATCCAAGTTACAACTGGAATGATGTAGTAGGTAATTTAAGAGATGCTTGCTCTTGGAGTGGTGTGGCTGGTGATGTGCCAGGTGCAGCAGGATCCAAACAGTGGTGTATGCCTTGGGGTTTTGAGTTAAACAGTGTTACTTATAACATGAGATATTTTGAAAAGGCGGGTATGAAGCCTCCAGGAGATCTTGTTGAAATGACAGATCAAGCAGAATATTTCACAAAAAATGCTGGATCAAATGAATGGTCTTATGGTATCGGAACCAGAGGAAGTAGAAGTTGGGCAACAATCCACCCAGGATTTATGTCAGCATATGCTAACTATGGACTGGTAGATTTTGAGAATAATGGTGGAAAATTAAAAGCTGCTATGAACTCTCAAGCGTCTAAAGACTTCCATAAACAATGGGTAAAAATGATATCATCATCTGGACCTGCAAACTGGTCTGGTTACACATGGTATGAAGTAGGAAATGATATTGGAGCTGGAGCTTCAGCTATGATTTTCGATGCTGATATTTTAGGCTACTTCTTCAACGGAAATCCAGAAAATAAAGAAGCTGGAAACTTTGGTTTCCATGGTTTCACACCTAATCCAAGTGCAAGTGCTCCAACACCTAACGTTTGGATCTGGTCTCTAGCTATGAGCAACTTCTCTAAAAAGAAGGATGCTGCTTGGTACTGGATGCAATGGTGTAATGGACCAGAAAATGCAATGGCTGGTGGTGTTAAACATAACCAAGTGAACCCTGTGAGAGAGTCTGTTTGGGCCTCAGGTGATTTTGACGATAAAATTCGTGGAACATCTCCTGGTTACATGGAGCAATATAACAGCTCAATAGATGGATCAAAAATCCACTTCACAGCTCAGCCTTTATTCTTTGAAACAACAACAGAATGGGCTGCAGCACTTCAAGAGATGCAAACAGGATCAAATGTTGATGAAACACTTGATAAATTAGCATCTAAGATTGACAGAATGATGAAAGATGTTGGTCTAGCTTAACAACCTCCTTGTTTTCTACACCGTTTTATCTCGATAAAGCGGTGTAGATCTTTAAGATGAAAATTAACCGTAAACTTTTTCCCTATGTACTTACTTTACCTGCTTTGCTTGTATGTGTTGGTATATTAATTCCTTTTTTTACTGCAGTTTACTATTCACTTCAAAGATACAATTTGAAAATGCCTCATATGAAGGGTTTTATTTGGTTTGATAATTATGTAAATATATTTACGGATCCTTCTTTTTGGAACACAATAAGAGTCTCACTCACCTATACATTTTTTACAATAATTATTGAACTTTTACTTGGACTTGGAATAGCTTTACTTTTAGCTAAACGTACTTGGCTTAATAATGTTTTGGGTGTTTTATTAGTTCTACCACTAATGATAGCACCAGCTCTTGCATCTTTAATTTGGAGACTTTTAATTAATCCTAATTTTGGTGTTGTTAATTATATTTTATCATTTTTGGGATTAGAGGATTTCACCTGGGCTAGTCACCCAGATACAGTTTTATTTACTTTGATCATGGTAGATGTATGGGTATTTACACCATTTATAATGATTTTACTTTTAGCGGGTTTAAGATCACTTCCAAGGCAACCTTTTGAAGCTGCCGAACTTGACGGTGTACCAGAGTATTATAAATTTTTTAGGATTACCCTTCCGATGTTGTTTCCCTTTATCCTTACTGCCTCACTATTTAGATTATTAGAGAGCATACAACAATTTGACATTATTTATGCTCTTTCTCAAGGTGGGCCAGGTGAAAGTAGTATGGTTTTTCAAGTTTCAGCATACCTTCAAACTTTCCAATACACTAATATTGGAAAAGCTGCTGCGATGATGGTTGTTTTATGGGCAATTTGTTATTTCTTATGTCATGTTTTTGTCCAACAATGGCATAAGTTAAAAATTAAAACTAAAGGGGAGCTGCTTCAATGAGTATTAATGTATGGAGCATTCTTAAATTTTTCGCTTACGTGGCTATAATTATGTTTTTTCTATTCCCAATAGCCTGGATTTTTAACATGTCTTTTATGACTAATGATGAAATTTTAAGAAAAGTGCCAGTTTTATTTTATGAACCCACTTTTAAAAATTATATAGGTCTATGGGAGGGTGAAATTGCAATTGAGGGGTTTGCTACAATGTATGTTTATTTCAAACAAAATTTAATTAATAGTGCAATACTCTCAGTTGGTTCGGTTTCAGTAACATTACTTCTAGGGGTTCCGGCTGCATATGCTTTTGCTAGATATAAGTTTAAGGGAGGCGAAGACATAGCTTTCACACTTCTAAGTTTTAGATTTGCTCCAGCGTTACTAATTATTCTCCCACTAAATCTATATTTTTCAGAAATAGGATTATACGACAGCTACTTTGCTTTAATATGGGTATATCAATTAATAACACTTCCTCTTTTATTATGGATAGTTAGAGGCTACTTTGAGGACATAAGCCCAGATATCGAATACGCTTATAGATTAGAC
The DNA here is from genome assembly GCA_902523135.1 of uncultured Alphaproteobacteria bacterium. GTDB lineage: Bacteria > Pseudomonadota > Alphaproteobacteria > HIMB59 > HIMB59 > HIMB59. Next base: position 168,605 of record CABYYB010000001.1, on the reverse strand, counting down.
GGTCACTCTTGGTTTCAATCTTTTTGGAAAATTTCAATACCATTAGCTAAACCTGGAATAGCAGCCGCATCCTTATTATGTTTCATATATGCTTGGAATAATTTTGTATTTGCGCTTATACTTGGCTCAAGTCAGATTCAACCAGTCACTGTTGGAGCGTTAGCATTTATTACTGCCAGCGCGATACCTTATGGTTTAATTGCGTGTGGTATTGTTGTTTCAGTTTTACCGACTTTAATTTTAGCATTATTTATTCAAAAATATCTTGTACAAGGATTAAGTCTAGGCGCCATTAAAGGATAAGGATGTCTTATTTAGATTTAGATAATTTATCCAAAAGTTTTAAAGACGATAAAATAATTTCTAATTTAAATGCTAAGATTGAAAAAGGAGAATTTTTTGTAGTTTTTGGCCCGTCTGGATCAGGCAAAACTGTCTTATTAAGACTTTTATCTGGAATTATGATGGCAGACAGTGGTGAAATAAAAATGGATAATCAAATCATTAATGAACTTCACCCTGAAGAAAGAGATGTATCCATGGCATTTCAAAATTTTGCTTTATACCCCCATATGAAGGCATACGAAAATATTGCTAGCCCATTAAGGGCAAAAAACAAAAATATGCCAGAAAATGAAATTCATGAAAAAGTCAATGAAATCGCCAATCTTTTAAAAATAGGGCATGTCCTTAATCAATTTCCAAAAGAATTATCTAATGGTCAAAAACAGAGAACATCGCTTGCAAGAAGTTTGGTGGACAAGCCATCTGTAGTTTTGTTAGACGATCCGCTAAGGAATGTTGATGCTAAAATTAGATTTGAAATGAGACTTGAACTGCCAAAGGTTTTAAAAGAATTTAATACGACTGTAATTTACATTACTCAAGACTTCAGAGAAGCTATGGCTTTGGGGGATAGAATAGCAGTTTTATATGACGGTAAATTTAATGATATTGACTCTCCAAAAAATATATATCAAAACCCTTCTTCATTAACTACCGCAAAGCTTTTTGGAGACCCTACAATTAACAATTTTGATGCAACTATTAAAAAGCAAGATGGTTTTGTCGAAGTCGATGTAAATGGTGAAATTTTTAATTTAAAGAGAAATACTAAAATCCAAGATGGTAAATGTATTGTTGGCATACGTCCAGAAGATATAGTCTTATCGAACGATCACTCAGAAAATTCTATAGAAGTGGAGTTCAGAACAAAGACCCCTTTAAATTTGAGGATAGTATTTTTAGTCAGATTGAAAAATGGCTTGGAGCTTTTATGTTCAACGACAGAAGAGGAGTCACATTTAATTGATGAAAACAAAAAAATGTATATTTCTTTTATAGAGGAAAAATCACATTTTTTTGACATAGAAACAAAAAGGAATTTAGAGTAGTTGGCAAAAGTAACATTAGAAAAATTAAATAAAATTTTTGTCTCAAAAATTGGAAAAGATGTCAAAGCCGTAAATGACTTTAATTTATTATTAGAGGATGGAGAAATTCTAGCTCTGCTCGGATCATCAGGCTGTGGAAAAACAACAACATTAAGAATGATTGCTGGATTTGAAACTGCAACTTCTGGTCAGATCAAAATAGGTGAAAGAATTGTAAATGACTTAAAACCTGCTGATAGAAATGTGGCTATGGCATTTGAGGGATATGCTCTTTACCCCCCATTAACAGTTAAGGATAATATCGCTTTTAGCTTAATGAGAGAAAAGATATCAAAAGATAAAGTTGAATCAAAAGTAATGGAAGTAGCAGAATTGCTTGAAATCACTGATATTTTGGAAAGATATCCGCCATCTATCTCTGGAGGTCAACAACAAAGAGTTAGTCTAGCTAGGGCACTTGTCAGAGACTCTGACGCATTATTACTAGATGAGCCAATGTCTCAACTTGAGCCACAACTAAGAGCTGTTCTAAGAGCTAGAGTAAAAGACTATATCCAACATAATAACAAGACAGTTATTTTTGTTACACATGATCAAACCGAAGCTGTTGCTTTAGCTGATAAAATTGCAGTCATGGAAAATGGCGATTTAAAACAATTAGCATCACCATATGAAATAAGTGCAAAACCATCAAATGTATTTGTAGCTTCTTTTATTGGAGAACCACCAATGAATATTTTAAGAGCAAAAATTAACAAATCTAATAACACATTAAAATTTGAAATATTAAATGAAAAAAATGAAAAAACATTCTCAATTAATTTTAGTAATGAAAGTATACAAAAAGAAAATTTAAACAAATTAGCAAACGATCAATTAATTACATTAGGCATTAGACCTCATAAAATTTTCTTCAATCAAAAAGATTCTAACTTTGATGGCAAGGCAAGCAGTTCTTCATATCATTGGTTAGGTGACCAAGTTCATATTGGTATTGAAATTAATGGCTCTTCTATCATTGGAGTTGCAGACAGGAATTTTGAACCAAGCTCTGATGTAAAATTAAATTTTCCCCTAGAGTCCATAAATATTTTTAATCTTGAAACTGAGGAAGTAATTCTTAACGGATTATAATGTCCAAAGAAATAATTGTAGGATTAGATGCGGGCACATCATTAATTAAATTTGTAGCTTTTGATAAATATGGAAAGTACATCGACTCTGCATCAGTCGAAAATAAGGTTTATTATAGAGAAGGTGGTAAGGCAGAGCAAAATCTTGAAGAAACTTGGAATAAAGTCATTGAAGCATTTAAATTGTTGAATAACAAGATTGATCGTTTGTCTGAAAAATTAGAAGCTATTTGTATAACTGGTCAAGGTGATGGATCCTGGCCAATAGATAAAGAAGGCGCTCCTGTCGGAGACGCAGCACTTTGGCTAGATGGCAGATCGGGAGATATTATTGATAACTGGAGAAACTCTGAAATAGGCCCTAAAATTACTGAAATCACTCATACGGGTCTGAACCCCTCTATGCAAAGTGGTCAAATGTTTCATATCTTTAAAAACGAACCTGAGAGATTTAATAAAATTGACAAAGTTATCAGATGTAAAGATTGGATATTTTATAAGCTTACTGGTGAACTAGTTACAGATATTAGTGAGTCTTTTATGACATGGGGGTCACCAATTGAAAGAAAATACAAGAATGAAGTATTTGAAATTTTCAATTTTAAGCAAATGAAAGAAAAATTACCTGAACCTGTTGATAGCACCGATTATGTTGGAAAACTCTCTAGTCAATCAGCAAAAATAATATCTTTAAATGAAGGATTGCCAATAGTGCTGGCACCTGTAGATGTTGTATGCTCAGGTATAGGAAGTGGTTTCGTTGATAAGAAAAAAAAAATAGGTTGTACAATTCTAGGTACAGCTGGAATTCATATTTTTACAGATTTTGAAAATAAGAAACCTAATTTTAAGAAACAACTTGGATACACTTGTTCTTTAGCAGGCTCTCCTGCAAATGCAAAAATGGTTTCAAATATGGTTGCATCATTAAACACCGATTGGCTAATAGAAATTTTTAATTCTTTTTTTAAAGATATTAATGGAAGTGACCTTGAAAAAAAAAATATTCTTGAGCTATTTGAAAAAAATGCATCGTTGGCTGATCCTGCAAAAATATTTTATCATCCATTTATCTCCCCTAATGGAGAAAGAGGGCCATTTGTAAATGTTAAGGCTAGAGCGCAATTTTTAGGTCTTAATACAACTACCAAAGTTTATGACTTAGTAAGGGCTTTGTATGAGTCATTAGCTTATGCGTGCAAAGATTGTTATTCGGAGTTTGGAGCTGAGCTCGAACTTCTTAGGTTAACTGGTGGCGCAAGTAATAGTTCTCTAGTAAGAAAAATTGTTGGTTCGGTTAATCAATTAGATACTCAGGTTATTGAAAACAGTGAACAAGGTGCTGCTGGTGCATGTATGGTAGGAATGATTGCTTTAAACGAGGCCAAGTCATACGAGGATCTTAATGACAAATGGGTAAACCAATATCTAAAAAATGTTGAAAAATTTGATGAAAAATTATCAATTATTTATGAAAAAGCATTTTCTGTGTATAAGAAGGGATATGAAAATATGAGTGAATTTTGGAATTCAAATTATAATTTTCAAAACAAAATAAATGAAAATTAGTATTTACGGAGACAGTTTTGTTACATCTGGGATATTTAAATCAGCACTTATAAATCAAATTGGAAATGATCATAATTTTAAATTAAAAGATGTTAACTGGCCTGACACGCCTTTTCATAATGATTATGGAGAGGGAAATTTTAGTAAAATTAAAGAATATCTCGGAAATGAAGAAGACGTAATAAATTTTATTGAAGATAGTGAAATATTAGTAACTGATCTTGCACCAGTCAGTGAGTCAATTTTAGATAATGTTAAAAATCTAAAATACATTGGTGTTTCAAGAGGTGGGCCGGTTAACATTGATATAGATGCTTGCCAAAAAAAATCAATTATTGTTGCAAATGCTCCTGGAAGAAATGCTTCTGCTGTAGCAGAGTTTACAGTTGCAAAAATATTAGCACAAACAAGATTAATCACTTTAGGACACACCACATTAATGCAGGGAGAATGGAGAGGAGATTTATATCGCCTAGATAAAACTGGTAGAGAATTAAGTGAGTTAACTATAGGCCTCATTGGATATAGTCATATAGGAAAATTAGTAAAAAATTTATTAGTTCCATTTGGATGTAAAATTGTTTTTTCTGATCCATATGTAGAATTAAACAATGAAGATATCGCTGACGGTATAAAAAAAGTATCTTTAGAAAACTTATTAGAGATTTCAGATGTAGTATCTATTCATGCAAGAGTCACAAAAGAAACAGTTAATCTTATAGGGAAGAAAGAAATTTCCCTCATGAAAAAAAATAGTTATTTAATTAACACTGCTAGGGGACCATTGTTAGATTATAAAGCACTTCATGATGCACTATCTAATGGAAAGCTCAAGGGTGCTGCCTTAGATACTTTTTACGAGGAACCTTTACCAGAAAATCATATTTTTAAAAATTTAAATAATGTTACTATTACACCTCATATAGCTGGCGCTTCTGTAAAAACAGCATATTACGCAGCTGAAGTTATAGCAAAAGATGTTCGAAACTATATTGATGGAAAAAAACTCGTGAATAGGATCTGTTAAATGACAAAAAATGAAATAAAAATAAGAAAACAGATAATAGAAGCTTGCCTTTTAATGGAAAAAAAAGGCTTAAATCAAGGTAAAGCGGGCAACATTAGCGTAAGATGGAAAGATGGGATGCTTATAACACCATCTGGCATTTCCTATGAAGGCATGAAAGCTAAAGATATAGTTTTTGTAGACTCTAAAACCAAATCTCATGGAATATGGAAGCCTTCAAGTGAGTGGAGATTTCACTTTGACATATTAAAAGGAAGAAAAGAATTTGATGCAGTTGTACACAATCATCCTGCTTATGGTACAGGAATGTCGATACTAGGAAAGGATATAAAAGCCTATCACTATATGATTGCTTTTTTAGGTGGTGACACAATTAAATGTTCTACTTTTGCATTACCAGGATCACAAGAATTATCAGACGCAGCCTTAAAAGCTCTTAAAGGAAGGAAAGCATGTTTATTAGCAAATCATGGTACAATTACGTGTGGTAAAAATTTAGACGAAGCAATGTTTTTAACTGAAGAATTTGAAATTTTATGTAAGCAAATTACTATTGCAAAAATAAATGGTAAGCCTCAATTGGTCGAAAAGAAACATATGAAAAAAATAATTGAGGCTATTAAAATGTATGGTAAATACTAATTCTTCATTTCCTCAGGAAGAATTAAAATCTTTTAAAGATATTTCTTTTAAACTTGGCTCAAATAGTCATTTAGTTCAAGCCGCAGGTGGGAATACTTCAATTAAGTCTGATGGGAGAATGCTAATTAAAGCATCTGGAACTTGGTTAATCAATTCTTTAGATAAAGATATTTTTGTTGAAGTTGATTTAAATTCTATTTCTGAAAAAATAAATAATGGAAAAGAAGATAATTTTATAGATGACATAATATCTAAAAATAATTTACATCCTTCATCTGAAACTTCATTTCATGCATTAATTAACCGTAAATATGTTTTACATGTTCATTCTACTACAACAATTGCAAATGCAATTTCACAAAGTAGTGAGTCTGATTTAAGAAAATACCTCGATGAAGACTTTATTTTTGTTCCATACTGTCGACCTGGTTTTACTTTAACAATGGAAATAAAAAAACTAATTTTACCCTCAACTAACATATTGGTTCTCGAAAATCATGGATTGATAGTTGCAGGTGATGATATTGAGGATACCTATAAATTGCTTTTAAAAATTCATGAAAAATTAGATTTAATTAGAAATGAAAAATTAGGCCTCGATTATTTAGAGAAAATTACAAATATCGGTGGTTATATTCATAAAAATACCGATAAATATAAATTATTCTCAACACAAAATGAAAAATTATTCTCACTTTTCTCTAAATCATTTTATCCAGATCATGTAATTTTCTTAGGCCCTGGCATACCTACATTTTCAGAGGTGAAAGAAGCAAATGAATTTATTCAAAATCTAAAAAGAAAGAATATTAATCTTCCACCCTATTTAATTATAAAAAACAAAGGTCTTTTTGAAAACACTCTAGCTATTTCAGCTGCAAAAGAAATGATCGACTGTTTTTTGGAAGTTCTGCTAAGAATTGATTTATCAAAGTCTTTTAAATTTCTATCAAGTCATCAAGAGAGTGAATTATTGAATTGGGATATTGAGATATATCGCCAATCTATAAACTAATGTCACTTTTTCTGGGGATTGACTTTGGAACGACTGGTGTCAGATCTTCTATTATTGATAAGAATAAAAAAGAATTAATTAATTTTTCAGTTTCTATTGACAGCCCAATTAGTAAGGGATCATTAGTTTATCAAAATCCAAGCTTATGGTGGAGTGCGTTAATTAAAAATCTTACATTTTTAAAAACTAAAATAGAATTAAATAAAATTGAAAGATTATCAATCGATGGAACATCAGGTACAGTACTTATAACCGACCATCTTGGTATCCCTTTAGATGATGCATTAATGTACAATGATGCTTCAGCTGTAAAAGAGTCTAAGTTAGTTGAGAGTATATCTGATAACCATCCAATTGTATCCACCTCTACTAATGCATTAGTAAGGGCGTTATCATTAATTAATAAACTTAAAAAAGAAAAATATAGAATACTTCATCAAGCAGATTGGATAGCTTGTAAACTAATTAATGATTATACCTATTCAGACGAAAATAATGCTCTTAAACTAGGTTATGATTGTGTCGAAAGATCTTGGCCAAAATGGTTTGATCAGTTACCTATTGAAATGAGTAGCTTACCAAATATAAAAATACCAGGACAGTCTATAGGTGAATTAAGAAACTCTGAACTTATTGATTTAGGATTTAATAACAAAACCAAGGTTATAGCAGGCACTACGGATAGCATAGCAGCATTTTTAGCTACTGGAGCCAAAAATATAGGAGAAGCAGTTTCTTCAATTGGCACAACTCTGGTAGTAAAAGCTATCTCTAATAAGCCAATTTATAATAAGGAATTTGGTATCTACAGTCATCGTTTGGGCGAAAATTGGTTAGCCGGAGGAGCTTCCAATGTTGGAGGAAAAATTCTGAAAGAACTATTTTCAGATAGAATAGAGGAATTATCAAAAGATATAGATCCAAATAATCTACTGAATTTAAATTACTATCCTCTGGCACAAAAAGGTGAGAGATTTCCTTTTAACGACCCTAACAAACTACCAATCTTAGAACCTCGTCCTGATTCTGAAATAAAATTTTTTCAGGCTGTACTTGAGGGTATAACTAATGTTGAAAAATTGAGTTACGAAAAGATATTAGAGATAGGTGGTAAATATCCTAAAACTATTTTCACAATAGGAGGTGGAGGAAAAAATTTAAAATGGAATGAAATTAGAAAAAAAATTCTAGGTGTTAAACTAAATAAGCCTTTATCAAATGATGCTTCTTTTGGATCTGCTCTTTTAGCAATGGGTAATATTTTTTAAATGGTAAAAAAATTATTATCTCTTGAAGAAATTTCAGAATATTACGATACTTATTATTTTGATCAATGGGGAGTTGTTCATGATGGAATAAATATTTTTAATGAAGCAGAACAAGTTTTTTCAAATTTACAATCACAAAATAAAAAAATTTATATAATTAGTAATTCAGGAAAAAAATCTTCAGATAATACTGATCGTTTGATAAAAATGGGTGCAAAAAATATTTTAAAATCTCATTTAATTACATCAGGAGATGTGTGCTTAGAATATCTAAAATCTAAAAGGAGCCCCTTTGAAAATATTGGAAATAAATATTTTGTGGTTGCAACAGATTACCCCTTATTGCAAAACACAACATTTGAAAAGACGAGTTCTATAGAAAATGCTAATTTTCTTTTATTAACCTCTACCACTGGTCTAAAAAAAACTGATTTAATTGATGAAATTTATATGAGAGCTATAGAAATGAAGTTACCCTTAGTGTGCTCAAATCCTGATATTCTCGGTGTTTCTGGAGAAAATATTCATCCCTCAACAGGAGATCTTGCAGTTAAGTACAAAAAAATGGGAGGGCAGGCATTTATAATTGGTAAACCAAATATTGAAATCTTTCATTATGTTCAAGAGCTATCCAATAGTAATAAATCAAAAACTTTGATGATAGGGGACTCTTTATTTAATGATATTGCAGGCGCCAATAGCTTTGGTATAGACTCATTACTGATCACCTCTGGAATTCATAAAGAAGAATTTATGCAAAACATACCAACGAACGATATAATTGATAATATAAGATCGGATTTTCAAATCACTGGAAAGCCAGACTATATAATGGATAGACTTAAATGACATTTGATTTTAGTGAATTCAAAAACAAAAAGATTATTGTTACGGGTTCAAGTACAGGCATAGGTTTTGAGACAGGCGTTGAATTTTTAAACTTGGGAGCTAATGTAATTTTTCATGGTAACCAATCAATTAATGATCTTGAAGCTAGAATAAAAGCTAAATCTCAAAGCCAAAATTTTAAAATATTCAAATCTGATTTTACAGATTTATCTCAAGTAGATAACTTTATGAACAATGCTATAAATTATTTAAATGGTCTAGATATTTTAGTTAATAATGCTGGAACAATGGTAGGAAGATATCAATTAGAAACAATCAGTGAAAAAGATTTTTTAAAAATATTTGATCTTAATGCCAAATCTGCATATTTTGCAACAAAAAGTGCGTGTACAATTTTCAAAAAACAAAATTATGGAAATATTATTAATGTATCAACTATCAGTGCGCGAACAGGAGGTAGTGTGGGTTCAAGTGTATATGCTGCGTCTAAAGCTTTTGTTTCAGGAATTACTAGATCGCTTGTTTCAGAATTATCACCCTACAACATAAGAATAAATGCTATTTCACCTGGCACAATTACCACAAAGTTTCATGAACAATATTCTTCACCAGAAAAATTAGAAGCAACGAGATTAAAAATACCAATGAAAAGACTTGGCTCAGCAGAGGACTGCGTGGGGCCAATAATTTTTTTATCCTCACAGACAATGAGTGGCTATATAACTGGACAAATATTAGAGGTTAATGGAGGCCAATTTATTTCGTAATGTCAAAGATATTATCTATAGGTGCAGGCGTTATGGGAACAGCAATTACTGTTCCAGCAGTTTCAAATGGTCACGAAGCAAAACTCGTTGGAACTAATTTTGATGAGGACATAATTAATTCAATTAATAAATACTCTTCTCACCCAAAACTCGGTATTAAATTAACAAATACGTCAGCAATAAGATTTAATGAAATGTCTCAAGAGGACATTAATACATCTGATGTCATTGTTATTGGAATTAGTTCATCAGGTGTCGATTGGTTCATTAACTTCATTAAAAATTTTAATGTTACGAATAAACACTTCCTTATAGTTACCAAGGGTCTGTACATTAACGAAAAAGAAGAGTTAGATATTTTCCCAAATAAAATTAAAAAACAAATTAATCAAGATTTCACCTTAACCGCGGTTACTGGTCCTTGTAAGGCAGTTGAGCTAGCAAAAAGAAATTTAACAAATATATGTTTTGTAAATCCTGATCTAGATATTGCTAAGAATTTATCCAATATATTCAAAAATGATTATTATGTAGTAAATGTACAGACTGACTTATTAGGCTCAGAGCTTTGCGCAGCTCTTAAGAACATATACGCAATTGCTGTTGGTTATTCACAAACGTATTTCTCCAATGAAGAAAAAATCTTTAATCCTGAGTCCGCATTATTTTCACACTGTGTTAATGAGATGAGCCATTTTGTAAAATTAATAGGTGGTCTTCAAGAAACAGTATTTGGGCTATCTGGGATTGGAGACTTACATGTTACTTCAGGAACTGGAAGAAACGGTCTTTTAGGTAATTTATTAGCAAAGAACAGAACATATGAGGATATCATGTCTAAGGAATTAAAAGATGAAACTGTCGAAGGAGCACAAACCATTAGAGAATTAGACCATCTTTTTAACAAACTGGTAAAACAAAATAAACTTCCAATTTTGGGGAGTTTAGTGAGATGTATCTGTCAAAACGAAAAACTGCATATACCTTGGAATAATTTAAATATATAATTAGTTATGCTCAAAAAAATTGTTATTGGTGCAGACCATTTAGGAAAAAATCTTAAAGATGAAATTAAAGAGCATCTAGAGTCTAAAGGTATTGAAGTCATGGATGTAGGGGTCACTGATGACTCACAAGTAGATTATCCAGACGTTGGTAAAACATTAGCTAAAAAGGTACAAGATAGTGAATTTGAAAGGGGAATTCTAGTTTGTGGAACTGGTGCTGGAATGGCTATTGTCGCTAATAAATTTTCAGGTGTGAGGGCGGTTTGTGTGAACGATGCATACACCGCAGAGAGATCTATTGCAAGTAACAATGCTCAAATTATTACCTTTGGTGCTTTGATTACAGGTGCTCCCAATGCAATTATGTATACAGATATTTGGTTGAAAAATAATTTTCAGTCTGAGAGATCTGGAAAAAAAGTTGATAAAATTAATCAGTTAGATAGCTAGTATTAGTTTAAAATTACAATAGTTTTATTTAATAAAATTTTAAAATCTTTTCAAGGTAAGGATAAAGAATGAAACTTTTTTCATTTCTTTGAAATTCATAAAGTATTAAGAAACTATTCTTTAACAGTTCCTAGAGTCAACCCCCTGACAAAGTGTTTTCTAACCATTAAAATCATAATAAATACTGGGACTATTGAAATTGTTGTAAAAGCAGCCATCATATCCCAACTGGGTATAGTTTTCATTATAGACGCTTGTATCGGGATAGTCTTAATTTTCATTTGTCCAATCATTAATGCGCAAATAAATTCTGTCCAACTGAATATTATAGATAATATAAATGTGACAGCTATTCCACCTTTTGCACACGGTATAATTAATTCATGTAGAATTTTAATTTTACTCGCACCATCTATAAAAGCATTTTCATCGATTTGTTTTGGCACTTCGTCAAAAAAACTTTTTAATAAAAGAACTGCCAAAGGTAGATTTATAAATGTATGAATTAATATTAAACCAACATATGTATCAAGGAGATTAATTTTTTCGTAAACAAAATATAGTGGAATGGCAATTGATATTAATGGCATCATCCTCGCACTAAGAATTGACATGATTAAAAAATTTTTATATTTGAAATGAGCTCTAGAAATATAGTAACCAGCATAAATTCCAATTAACAATGTTAGAGATGATGAACCAATTCCTACAATTAAACTATCTAATATCCTTGATGTTAAATATAGCTCACCGTAAGAAGGGTCAAATTTTAGTAATTTTGAAAAACCAAAAACTCTCTCATACGCTGAAAAGTCAATATCAAATAGAAATAATTTTGGGGGCAATGAAAAAAGATCAATATTATTTTTAAAAGAGGATGTAATTAGAAAAAATATTGGAAATATAAAAATTAAAGCAATAGAGAATGCTAGAATTTTTCTAATCAAACTACCTTATTGTTTTACTGAACCTAAAGTCAATCCTCTGACTAAATGTCTTTGAACTAAAAGTATAAAAATGAAGGCTGGTATAATTGCGGCTGTGCCTAATGCTGCCATATTATCCCACGCAGTTCCAGTAGAAGTAACAAATGATGTGGAAACCACAGGAATTGTTTTTAGTCCCGTTTGTGTAAGCATAAGAACAAAAATAAATTCTGTCCAACTAAATATAAAACAAAGCACAGCAGTTGCCGCTATTCCACCTATGGCCAGAGGCACTACTAATCTCCAAAATACAAAAAATCTCGTAGCCCCATCTAGTAACGCAGCTTCATCTATGTCCTTTGGAATGTCATCAAAAAAGCTTTTCATTAGTAAAACAGCAAGTGGGAGATTCATTAACGCGTGAATAATAATAATACCTAGATGCGTATCCATTAAGCCTATATTTTTGTAAATAAAAAACATTGGTATTGCTACTGCAACTGGGGGCATCATTCTTGTTGATAAAATCCATCCCATAAAATGCTGTTGACCCTTTATAGGTAATCTTGAGAGAGAATACGCTGCTAGTATAGATATAAGCATTGCTATACCTGTAGAGCCTAAAGCAATAATGATACTATCCACAAGATTTGGCATCATATAAAAATCTCCACCGCCAGGTCGGACAGCACCCATATCCTCTACATAGAGAAAGCGAGAAATACCAAACACCTCTTCATAAGCAGCGAATGATACTTCAAAATCAAATAATTTCGGTGGTAGAGCAAAAATATCTTTATCCTTTTTAATAGATACGGTAATCCAGAAATATATAGGAAAGAAAAATATCGCAGCAATAAACCAACCTAATACTTGTTTAAATACTTTATTCAATTCCTCACCATTTTACTTTTGCGAAATGAATAAATGCATTTCCAACTATTAAAATTACAATTAAAGAAAATAAACTAATCGTTGCTCCGTAACCCCATTGAACAAAAGTAAACCTTTGCCACGAATATAAACTTAAAGTGTAAGTGGCTGTGCCTGGCCCACCTGATGTTAAAACAAATACATAATCTACCATCCTCCATAGATCTATACCTCTTATCAAAATTGCTACTGCAATAACTTTGTGAAGCATTGGTAGTGTTAATCTTCTAAAAACTTGAAAAGGTCTTGCACCATCTATGACAGCTGACTCAAAAGGTTCACTTGGAAGGGATCTTAAACCAGCAACTAAGATTAAAACCATAAAGGGAGTCCATTGCCAAATATCAACAATCATTACACCCCACAGGGCTAGTGTTGGATCTGCTAAAATTGTATCTTCAGGACCTATAAGCCCAACTGATTTTAAGAGCCATGGTATTAAACCATAATTAGCATCCTCCATTATTAAGAAAATCATACCAGCAATTGCTGGAGGTATTACTAAAGTGAGAGTTAAAATTGATCTTATAATTCCAAATCCAGGATCATCGGAGTCAATAAGTAGAGCAATTCCCATGCCCAAAACTAGTTGAATTAATAAACACATAAATGTGTAATATAAAGACACTTTTAAGGATCCCCAGAATACTCCATCAGTGAATAGTCTTATCCAGTTATCCCATCCTACAAAAAGAAGAGCCCTTTTAGCTGGGACAAACTCATGAAAGCTTAGGTAAATATTGTAAAAGAAAGGAATAATTGCAAATACAATCAGCATAGTGATCAATGGCAAAAGCCAAGGCAGAGAACTGTCAGAATTCATAAAACTTGGCAAAGAATAAGACTTTTGCGCGGCCATAGTGAGACTATACACTTAAATTTAAAAGAGTTTATTTTAAAATACCTTTATTTTCTTATTAAATATTCTAAATCAACCAAAAGATAATAAGAGGAAGTCAACATAATAAATTATTAATGTGTGCATAACTATACCAAGCTTCTTGCTTAGCATGGATGATTATGCAAAAATTTTATATCGGAGGGATATTCATATGCGCGATATGTATAGAAAAATGCACCTTGCAAATGTCGTAGGCAAGTATGTTAACGGTAGTATGAAGAGAAGAGATTTTCTTAAAAATGCCGGAATGCTTGGACTAGGCGCTGGTTGCTTGGGCACAATGGGAACTATGAGTAGGAAGTTTATACCTCAAGCTCATGCAGGTTCTCACATTGAATGGAGAGGGGACATGATGGATTGGTTAAGAGATGTATCATCTCCTTTCAGAGGCCAAACAGTTTCTTTGGCTACTGAGTCAACTCCTCCATCCAATGCAATTAACTCAACTTTAAAACCTTTCTTCGAGGAAGTTACAGGGATTAAGGTTAACATCGAGGTTCTACCTCTAGAGCAAGTTTTACAGAAACTAACTTTAGACGTTGCCTCAGGATTAGGAACTTATGATACTTATTATCTAGATCAGAGTTGGATGGCAGCTTTCAGGGGTGATGCAGAAGACCCTCGAGAACTTTATGCAGCAAAGCCTGACTTGGCAATGCCTAATTATAACTTTGACGACTTCTTAGGACCTCTCGTGGATGGTATTTCCATGTACGACGGCACTATGGTTGGTGTTCCTTATGACATTCCTGTCTTTATTATGATGTACAGAGATGATGTTTACAAAGAGCTTGGACTAAGTGTTCCAACAACATTTGATCAGTACATGAGTAATGCTCAAGTAATACAGGCAGCAAAACTCGGTCATTTAAATCCTGACGGAAGACCAATATATGGTACCAACGGTCAGATGAAATCAGGACACTACAGCTTAGAGTGTGACTGGACAATGTTCGCATGGGCATTTGGTGGTTCAATTACCAATCCTGATGGAAGCTTTGCTGGTAATGATGCAAATGGCCTTGCTGGTATGGATTACTGGACTAAACTTAAAGAGTACATGCCTTCGGGCGTTACAAGTTGGACATGGGATGGTCAAGGACAGGATATCCTTCAAGGTGGTTCTGCTCAAACAATCTCATGGGGTGAATTCTTCCCATGGTGGGACTCAGATGAGTCTGCTGTTCAAGGAAAAATGATGGCAGCAGCCTGCCCAGCTCCAGCAAGTCCTTTAAGATCAACAAATGATTGTGGTTATGGTGAAATTCCAGGTGTTGCACACCAAGGTGGATCTTCACTAGCTGTCTCTAAATATTCAAAAAATAAAGATGCAGCTTGGTTATTTGCTCAATGGGCAACTAGCTATGAAACACAAGTCTACATCACTGCACTTGGTGGTGGTACTGGTCCAACTAGATCAGCTGTCTATGATGATGAGCGTATCAAAGCTAATAACAGAAGTGGTAACGGTACAACCCGCCACCTTGATGTTGTTAGAGATGCAATCTTCAATGACATGGGATCAGAACCAGACCTACCTGAGTGGGCAGATATGTCTAGTAACATGATACCTATAGAATTAGGAAGATACTGGGCCGGTGAGTATGGTTCAGCGAAAGAGTGTTTAGACACTATTGCTAAAAACTTCAACAAAACTGTTGGGGTTTAATTAAAAAAATTAACTAGGGTGGTTTAACCACCCTAGTTATAATGTGTTAGGTAAAAATATGAAAAAACCTTTAGCAGTTATAACTGGTGCAAGCAGCGGTATAGGTGCCGCTACTGCAAAAGCATTTTCAAAAGCAGGGTACCCTACTTTATTGATAGCAAGAAGATTAGATATAATGGAGTCGTTTAAATTAGAAAACTCAATGTGTAGAAAAGTAGATGTTCGAGATAGAGAAGAACTTATAGCTGCTATACGTGAGGCTGAAAAAGAGTATGGACCAACTGACATGATTTTTAACAATGCTGGTGTGGCCAGACTTGCAGAAATTGGAACTCAAGATCCATCTGAATGGGATGAAATGATTGATGTTAACACGAAAGGTGTAATGAATGGAATTTATGCTGTAATGGGTGACATGAAAGCCCGAAAGGGTGGCACTATAGTTAATATGAGTTCAATAGCAGGAAGAAAAATTTATGAAGATCATACAGTCTATTGTGGGACAAAATTTTTTGTCCATGCAATATCAGAGAGTATTAGAGGTTATCTGTCACCACATAATGTTAGAGTGATAGTAATGTCACCTGGAAATATTGAAGCAGAAGTTTTAAATGGAATTACCGACCCTAACACTTTAGAAGCTTATAAAAAAAATATCGAAAGAATTGGAGGAAGAATATCCCCAGACTATGTTGCAAAAATGATACTTTTTGCATATGAAATGCCACAAAATGTTATCATGCAAGAAGTGGTAGTGACTCCTACAAAACAAGATTACTAAATGACACGTCTAGTTATTGGCGTCGACAGTTCTACACAATCAACAAAAGCAATTGCATGGGATGATAAAGGCAATGCGATCGCTGAGGGCAGATGTGATATTCCTTTAAACAACCCAAGCCTTGAAAAATTTGAACAGGATGTTGAGGATTGGTGGAAAGCTTTTTGCGTATCATGCAGTGAATTAGCTAAAAAAATAGATATAACTAAAGTTGAGGGAATAGCCATATCCAATCAACGTGAGACTTTAGCAAAATTAGATAAGTCAGGGAAAGCAGTTTACCCAGCCACAGTTTGGATGGACAAAAGATCTGTAGAGGAAGTAGAAGAGTTGAATTCTATAATGGGTGAAGGCCAAATCCACAAAATTACAGGACGCCCAAAAGATCCATGTCCATGTCTTTATAGAGTTTATTGGCTAAAGAAAAATGAAAAAAAAATATTTGATGAAGTTGCTTGTTTTGCAGATGTTCAAGCTTTTTTAGTTCATAGATTATCAGGGGAATTTAACACCGGTTGGATTAGTTCGGATCCTCATGGAATGTTTGATGTTGTCAATAAATGTTGGTCTAAAGATATATTGGAACATTTGAATATTGATGAATCAAGACTCCCTAAATCTTTCAAACCAGGAACCCGCATAGGTAAAGTTTCAAAGGATGCATCTCAACAAACTGGTTTAAAAG
Source organism: uncultured Alphaproteobacteria bacterium (assembly GCA_902523135.1). Classification (GTDB taxonomy): domain Bacteria; phylum Pseudomonadota; class Alphaproteobacteria; order HIMB59; family HIMB59; genus HIMB59. The sequence continues at coordinate 151,589 of CABYYB010000001.1, read as the reverse complement.
AGGGTTTAAGTATATTTGCTGCAGGGGGTGATGGGCAACTCGCTGGTCTTGGCACAAATTGTACAAAATCAGATAGAGCATATATCAACCTTGGAACAGCTGTCGTTTCGGGGGTTTGGTCAAAGGACTATAAAATTTCAAAAAATTGGAGAACAGAAATTGCTGCACACGGAGAAGGTTTTATAATGGAAAATGTTTTATTGTCAGGAGCTCTGCTAGTCAACTGGTATGTCGACCAATTTATTCATGGTGATAGGAAAGATCCAAATTTTTTTAAAAACTTAGAAGAACAAATTAATAAAATACCAATTGGAAGTGATGGATTGATTTTACAACCATACACTGGTGGAGTAATGGATCCTTATTGGGACTCATATGCAAGAGGGATTATAGTTGGTTTAAGTATAAGTCACACTCCCTATCATGTTTATAGATCGATATTAGAAGGATTGACCCTAGACTCCGTTTTTAGAACTCAAAATATCGAAAAAGAAACAGGTATAAATGTAAAAGAATACCTTGCGATAGGAGGAGGGGCGAATAGTCCTGCATGGGTGCAAATGTTGGCTGATGCCTCTGGAAAGAATGTACTCATTGCTGACACTGTAGAAGCATCTTCACTAGGTGCTGGTATGATAGCTGCTTATGGCGCAGGTTGGTATAGCAGCATAAAAGAGTCCGCAGAAAACATGTCAGGAAAAACCCGTCTTATCGAACCTAACTCAGATAACAAATCAAAATATCAAGATTTAATTAATATTTACCAAAATGTTTATGACTCAAATAAATCAATTAATAAATCTCTTGTTCAATTTACTGAAAAATATAAATCATGACTGATTATAATGGTGTAATAAAAGATTTAGTTGCAGGTAAATGGGTTAACCCTGAAGATAAAAGGAAATACGGCATCCCAATTAAAAAAATTGAAATAGATAAAAGCTTAGATGGTAAAGAGCCATCATTGATTTCTCAATTACATCCAAACCAAAATCTTCTTATTGTAAGTGATCAATTCACACACAAAGCCCTTGGTTCAAGAATTTATAAAAATCTTCAAGGTAAAGTAAAAGCAGATGAGTATATATGGGAAAGCCCATCTTCAAGTATTGAAGGTGTAGAATTTTTAAGAAAAAAAATAAAAAATTACGATGGAGTTATTGCAGTTGGGTCAGGAACAGTCAGTGATAGTATAAAGTATGCAACTTTTCTTGAAAAAAAATCATACTCTGTCTTTGCGACCACTCCTATGAATGCTTACACAACAGGCACAGCCTCAATATCTTTTGATGGGATCAAAAAATCACTGGTTGCGCACTATGCACAAGGTGTTTTCTTTGATTTGGAAGTTCTCAGTATGTGTCCCAAAAGACTTACTGCTGCTGCTTTTGCAGATGTAATTTGTCGAACAACTGCACAGGTTGATTGGTTGATGTCTCATAAAATTTTAAAGACTGATTATCAAACAGCACCGTATTCTCTTTTAGCTTTATATGAGAAAGATATGATTGAAAGCGCTTCATTAATTGCAAAAGGAGATATAGAAGCTCTTGCTTTACTTACACGTATCTCTGCAATAATGGGATTGGGTACTTCATTTACACAGACAACTCATGTGGGAAGTATGGGTGAACATGGCATTTCTCATTACATAGATATGTTTGCAAAAGACAACCATCCTGGAACGTCTCATGGAGAACAAGTGGGAATCGCAACTATTAGTATTTCAAAAATCCAAAATTCTATTCTAAATAAAGATACACCACCAATAATAAAACCAACTCAAATACCTGAGCAAGAAATCATTCAAAAACTTGGTCATCAAATGTTGGACACAATTCATGATGCAATGAAGACAAAAATATTCGATGAAAAGAGAGCAGAGATGATTAATAATTTTTTTCACAAGAACTGGCTCGAATTTGTTCAACCCCTAAGAGAGAAAATGTTAGACTTTGACATTATTTGGAATTCTATGGGAGAGTGTGGCGCATTAAGAACTCCCGAAGATGCTAAACTTGATAGTAATTTTTATAAAGATGCTCTAAGATATGCTAGGTTCATAAGAGATCGATACACTATTCTTGATTTAGCCGGGGATAGCAATCAACTAGATGGATTAATAAATGTCTGAAGTAGAATATATAAATATTAAAAAAAACTTTGGTTCTGTAGAGGTACTTAAAGATATAAATCTAAATATTGGTAATCAAAAATTTGTTGTTTTACTTGGCCCTTCAGGGTGTGGAAAGACTACTTTACTGAGAATGACCGCTGGATTAGAAACTATATCTAGTGGGGAAATTTCAATAGGAGGAGACATTATTAATAACATCCACCCAAGAGATAGAGATATAGCAATGGTTTTTCAAAACTACGCTTTATACCCTCAAATGAATGTCTTTGATAATATTGCATTCAGTTTACAGATCAGAAAAATGGCTAGCCAAGAGATAAAAGAAAAAGTTGAGTGGGCGGCTTCTGTATTAAATTTAACAGATTTTTTAAACAGAACACCAAAAGAACTGTCAGGTGGACAAAGGCAAAGGGTAGCTATGGGCAGAGCATTAGTAAGAGATCCAAAGGTATTTTTGTTCGATGAGCCCTTGTCAAATCTTGATGCAAAATTAAGAGCTCATATGAGATTGGAAATTAGAAAATTACATAATCAACAAAATGCTACCACTATTTATGTAACTCATGATCAAATTGAGGCTATGACTATGGCTGACGAGATAGTGATTATGAACAATGGTATTATTGAACAAATAGCAACTCCAAATGAAATTTATGAAAAACCAAATAATTTATTTGTTGCCGATTTTATTGGCACTCCTGCAATTAATCTTCTTGAGGGAATTGTAACAGATAAGAGTAGTATTAAATTAAAGTCACAGGACCTACCTCACTCAAAAAAAAATGTATCAAATAATCAAAATGTAGTTTATGGCATAAGACCTACTGACGTGAGCATAGATCCAAGCTCAAATATAAAAGCAGAGGTAGTTTTAGTTGAAACAACTGGTTCAGAGACTCATATAATAGCAATGTTAGATGATAATGAATTTAGAGTAGTTCAAAATGGTGGACGTACCACAATTAAAAATGGTGATGTCATTCCTCTTTCAATCAATATTGAAAAAGCACATTTATTTGATCATTCATCATCCAAAAGAATAGATTAATTTATTTAACTAGTTAGATGAAAAGTAAATATAACGAAAACGAAGCAAAATCTTACATCAAAAAATATGCAAAAAGAGGTGTTCCTAAAGACTTAGCACTTCGCATTTATACAACACAACTTTTGGGAAATGATCCAACCGTTGTTCTTCACGGAGGAGGAAACACATCTGTGAAATCATCATTAGATACCCTTCTAGGTAAAAATGAGGAAATTATTTATGTAAAAGGTAGTGGTAAAGATATGGGTAATATTGAGGAGGATGGTTTCCCGGCTTTAGAAATGAAAAATCTTCTTAGTATGAGAAAACTCATTGAGCTAGATGATTTTCAAATGGTTAATTATCAGCGTAAATATATGCTTGATACTTCTTTCCCAAATGCCTCTGTAGAAACTCTTTTACACGCGTTCCTCCCTCACAAATTTGTTGATCACTCCCACTCTAATGCAATTCTCTCACTTATTGATCAACCTAATCCAGAAAAAATTTGTGAACATGTATTTGGTGATGAAATGGGTATCGTTCCATACATTATGCCTGGTTTTGAATTAGCAAAAAAAGCTTCTGAGGTATTTGATAAAAATCCAAATGTAAAAGGATTAATTCTTTTAAATCATGGAATTTTCACTTTTGCAAATAATGCAAAAGAAAGTTACGAAAGAATGATTAAATATATAACAAAAGCTGAAAAAGAGCTCACAAAAAAATCAAAGCGTATTAGGGTTAGCAAATACTTTGAAAAAAAAATTAGTATTTCAGAAGTCTCAAATTTAATTAGGCAACAAATAGCTAATAAACGTGGTGATGATTTTGAAAGAAAGGTTGTGCATTTTAACAAACCAAAATTCTTTGACGAATTATTTTCACATCCTAACTTAAAAAAATTTACAAATGAAGGACCGGTAACACCCGATCATGTTATAAGGATTAAATCGAAACCATTAATTATCGATTTATCAAAAGAAAAATCTAATGATCTAGAAAAAATCATTATTCATTCCATAGAAAATTTTAAAGAAAATTATAAAAAATATTTTAAACGTAATCATAAATATAACTCTAGCGCCTCAATGTTAGACCCCTATCCAAGATTAATTTTAGTAAAAGGCATTGGCATTTTTTCCACAGGGCCGACATTTAAAGATGCCAAAATAGCAATGGATGTAGGTTTAAATTCTCTCTCAGTAATTTTACAAGCTGCAAAGTTTGGAAATTTTAAGTCAATACCTGAAAAAGAAATTTTTAGAATGGAATATTGGCCCCTCGAGCTAGCAAAAATTAAAAATTCATCTCAAAAACTTAAAGGACAGGTAGCAGTTGTTACAGGTGGCCTTGGGGGTATCGGTTATGTTACAGCACAAAAATTTAAAGCAGAAGGAGCAGATGTAATAATTATAGATATTATCAGCCCTAAAGACATCAAACAGGATATATCTGGGATGAGTTATATAAAATGTGATATTACAAATGAAAACAAAATTATGGATGTATTTAAACAAATATCCTCTGTTTATGGCGGTGTAGATATCCTCATTTCTAATGCAGGGTTTGCTACTGTTGAGTCTTTGGAAAAACTCACAAAGCAGCAATTTGATAAAAGTTTTGATTTGAATCTTTTTGCACATCACTATTTCGTTAAACACGGAGTTGAAATAATGAAAAGGCAAAAAACCCGTGGAGTAGTTTTATTTAATATCTCTAAACAAGCCGTAAATCCTGGAAAAAATTATGCTGCCTATGGTTTAACAAAAGCTGCTTTATTATTTTTAATGAAACAATATGTAACGGAGTACAGCGATTACGGAATTCGTTTTAATGGAGTGAATGCTGACAGGATAAGAAGTGGCTTAATGACCGATGATATGATTACAAAGAGATCTAAAGCAAGAGGTTTAACTACTAAGCAATACATGTCTGGTAATTTATTAAAACAGGAAGTTAAAGCAATTGATGTAGCAGATGCATTTTACCATTTGGCTTTGTCCTACAAGTCGACTGCAAGTGTAATAACTGTAGATGGTGGAAATTTAGAGTCTTCGTTTAGATAAAATTATCTATATACCCTTTTTAAATCAAGCCCTAACTTTTTGAATTTTTTTTTGAAACTATAGAATTCCTTATTATGTTTGGCAGAATTCTGTTTTAAAATTAGCTTTTGGTAGTAATGAACCATTTCATGACCAAGAATTTCTACGAATTCTGTAAAATTTTTAAATTTATTATGAATAGTTATTTTGTAACAAAATTTTGTAGCGTAAGGATTAAATTCAAATAGACCCAGAGCTCCATGCATTCTTCGTATTGTAATCTTTGGATTTTTGAGCCGATTATTAAAGATATGCTTATTTAATATTTTATAAATAGCAGGCACTTTATTTGCCTTTGGATTATATATTCTTTCTTCGCCATAATGTTCTATGAGCGCTGCTAAGCTTTTTGTTCTAGGCATGAATTTCAATTTACAAATAAAGTTTATCAGAAAAAAATCAAGAAAATTTAGTTAGGATTCTTTCTCAAATTTTCTAAAAACAAAATGACCACTTCATATTGATCATCAGGAATATCTTTGTAGCTGCAACCATACTTATCTTTAATGCTAAGAGCAATATGTGCATATGCATTTCTACCCTTTGGATGAAAAGGCGAGGGCTTCAAAAGTGGTTGAGTTTCGTCCCCGATTAACTGAACTTTATTTCAAATTTTTTTTCTATTATCTTCATTCAAAGTTATATTCCACCAGGAAAAAATGACTCTAGTAAAATTCTTATGACTGCAAACCCTATCCCACAAAAAATGATAATAGTAATTAATTGTTTATTCATCATGATATATAAGTACCAAATATGAAAAATCTTATCATTATTTTCTTTATATTACTGCCAAATTTAAGTTATGCGGATTTATTAGAAAAATTTTCTCTAGCCTGTATTTGTGACAAGAGTATCAATGCACTCAAGTATTTTGACTGTAAGCAAAAAGTTTCTGGTACGCAATTAGATTTATTAAAAGAGGAAAACTTAAAAGATAAAATTTATATATATAGTAGTTTTGATGAAAAAAAATATGAGCTTATCGAAAATCACCCCAATTTCATTTTTAATTATGAAACTGAAGATTATATATCTATCCTATCAATTAATAGTAATTTGGATTTAGATTTTTCAATATCTTACAAAGAATTCGATAAAAACTGGTCCTATGAATTAAAGTGTGTTTCTCTAAAAAAATAATGATCTTAATTTTCCTTAAATGATTAACAGAGTTTTTATAATACCTTTTTTTGTATCTTTAATTGGATTTGTGTTACTAGTTTCAATGGACTCTGTAATTAAAATTTTAGGTGATAGATATCCTATTTTGCAATTATTATTCTTAAATGCATTGTTTTCTTTAATACCCTTAGCTTATTTCATATTTAAAAATCATGGCTTTAAATTTTATAAAAATCAAAATTACACTTTTCAGATTATAAGAGGCATAGTGCATACAATAGGATTTCTTTGTGTCTTAAAAGGTGTACTACTTTTACCTCTTTCAATTGTTTATCCTGTTTTATTCACTTCGCCTTTAATGCTTTTAGTAATGTCACATTTTTTTTTGAGCGATGATATAAACATTATAAGAGTGATGGCAATACTGATGGGCTTTTTTGGAGTATTGATTTCAGCAGAACCCTTCGGCTCTAGTACTTTATCTATTCAAGGAGTTTTGTATGTATTTATTGGTGCCTTTTGTATTGCAGTTACACACTTAATTACGCGTAAATATAATTATCTAACATCTTCATATTCTGCAGCTTTTTTTAGCATGGCCGTAAGTGTTGTAATCTTTTTTTTTACAACGAAATTTCAGTTTGTAATAATGACATATAATGACCTGTCTTTATCATTTTTAGGCGGTCTCTTTGCTGGACTTGGCGTTAGCGCTGTTATTTATGGTTCTAGAGCACTACCTTCTGCAGTATTTGGTCTAACAAGTTATTTCCAAATTATTTATGGTGTATTTTTAGGCTGGATTATTTTTAGTCAATTACCCTCCATATATAATTATTTTGGAATACTCATAGTTTTACTTGCGGGTCTCCTTCTTTTTTACTTCGATAAAAGCAAAAATGAAAGTTAGGGTAATGTTATCTATCATCACTCTTTACTTTATTTCGTATTTAATTTTTATATTTCCATTTGATGTTTTATCTACTTGGCTAGGTAATCCAACTTCACTATTAGAGGTCTTTATAACCACTACTTTGGTATTTTCACTTTGTCTTTATTATTTTAGGTCAAAAAGTACAAATAAATTTATAAAAATTTTTGTTTATGAGGGATTTGGTATAGGCACAGTATCTTTTTTTTTAATATTACCCCTAATTGCTTTTGAATATCTTAAGATTGTAAGTAGTTACAAGCTAGCAATTTTTTTCTTTTTCATTCAAATCCCTACAATTATTTACGGATATATTAATTCAAAAAAGACTAAAATAAAAAATCTCATATTAAATTCAGAACTGGTAGACAAGAGTTTTAAATTTGTTTTTATCAGTGATGTCCATATAGGTTCAAATCATCCATCCTCACTTAAAAAAATTGTATCTGAAATCATTAAACTAGATCCATCTTTTTTAATTATTGGTGGTGATTTAATTGATAGTAGTTCTTTTAAAATCGAAGATCTCAAAGAGTTTAAAAAACTTAAAAAACCTATCTACTTTGTTACTGGCAACCATGAGTACTATATTAAAAACTCAAAAAAACATCTTGATGATCTTGATAGTGTTGGAATACAAACACTAAACAATGAGTCTATAAAAATTAATGGAATTAATTTAATTGGACTCTCAGATAACATAAGTGATAAATTAAAAGTTTCTAATTTTGAAAAACTTTTTCAAAAAGACTTATTTAATCTGTTGATTGTTCATAAACCCTCTATTTGGGAAAAAGTTTCAGCTAAAGCTAATTTTATGCTTTCTGGCCACACACATAATGGGCAGATCTTTCCTTTCAATTTTATTGTAAAACTAAAATTTCCTCAAATTTATGGGCTTTATAAAAGAATGAATAATTATTTATATGTGAGCTCTGGATCAGCAACATGGGGTCCAAAAATAAGAATCGGATCTAAAAATGAGATTGTCCAAATAAAATTAAAAAATTAACAATTTCTCTGATTGATGTAGATTAAATTAATGCTTTCTTTTTTAACTAAATTAAATCTTTTTTTCTTTTTATTTATAAGCACACTTTTTGCAGAAAGTCATATTTTGGAGCAAGAAAACTTTGAGGCTTGGCAATATGCTTGTGTTTCTGAACAAAATCAAAAAATATGTGATTTAAGAGAGCTTGTATTTGACTCAAACACAAATGAAGTCGTTAGTTATCTATCTATAACTATAAATCCAGATAAATTAACACAAATGCAAATAGCATTCCCCCATGCGGTCAATTTAAAAAGTCCTATCAAATTACAAATTGATGAAAATGATCCAATTGATCTTAATTATGCTTATTGTAATCAAAGTGCATGCTTTGTAGCAGAGATAATTGGAGAAAATTTTGTGAATTTTTTTAAAGCTGGAAACCAAATTTCTATTAAGGCTTTATTTCTAGATAATCGTGAGGCTACCATAACTTATTCTTTGAAAGGTTTTACAGCTGGTTACAACAGACTGTATTCTTCAATAAATAATTAATTATTTAGTTTTTAACTAAATTAATTTTATTTTTAATTAGCATCAAACATATCAAAGATGGTATTACCATGATTGCAGTTATCATAAAGAACAATCCCCAATCACCGCCCAATCCATCAACCATAGCACCTGAGGAGGATGCTAACAAAGTCCTTCCCGCAGTTCCAACAGAGGCTAGTAAAGCGTATTGTGTAGCAGTGAAGCTTCGATCAACGAGAAGTGATATAAATGTTACAAATGCAACAGTTGCAAAAGCTGCTGCGAGGTCATCAATGATTACTGCAAATGCGAATAGAACTTTCGAAGGTCCAACCCATGCCAAAACTGAAAATAGAATATTAGTAGCTGACATTGCAATTCCAGCAATAATTAGAGTTTTAATTATACCAGATCTCATTGCAATAGCCCCTCCAATAAGAGTAAAAACAATGGTAGTAATCCAACCAAGTGCCTTCGAATAGATAGCTATATCTCCTTTAGAAAAACCGATTTCTTTATAAAAAACTAAACTCATCCTCCCCAAAAAAGCTTCGCCAATTTTAAATAAAAAAACAAAAGCTAAGATAGCAATTCCAATTCTAACTCCATTATTGTTAAAAAAACTACTTAGTGGATTTGCTACAACATTATTTAGGTAATAGAACGTTTGAGAAACAGGATTTTCAGCACCAAATTTTTTTATAAAAAATGAAAAAATAAAAAAAACTGCACCAATTACAACAAAAGTAAGACCTCCATTCGTAAACCATATCTTTTCAAAGAATTGACCAATTAAAAAACATAATGCTCCAATTGCTATAAATAGATAACTTGCCTTTACAACACTTTCGACATTCGTATTAGATGCATCTGTATTTAAAATATTTTGAAATCTCTCTTTATTTGATTCCGGAATAAAAGATAAACCTACATTACATAAGACTATTATACCCATTAAAAAAATAAAAGTTACTTGCCAATATTGATCAACTCCTGAGTTTTCTAACTTCTCAGCAATCTCCAAACATACATAACCACCTAATTTAAATCCAGTCCACCATCCAACGACTGCCATCGCAGCTCCTGCTGCCATACTAGCTGATTCTTCTTTTTTAATTTGCTCAATTCTTAAGGCGTCTATTGTTATATCTTGCGTAGCAGATGATATTGCAATAGCTAAACCTACACCAATGATTAAAGCTAAATTTTGAGTTGGTTCGAGTACACTCCAAATAATTAAGCAAATTAAAATTATAGTTTGCATTAAAAGGATTATAGATTTTCGATGTCCTATTTTATTTGTTAAGAAAGGTAATTTCATTCGATCAATTATTGGTGCCCACAAAAAATTAAATGCATAAACACCAAATATTAATCCAGCCCATCCGATTGTGCTTCTGCTAAGCCCTTCTTCTTTAAGCCACAAAGACAAAGCGCTAGCAATAAGAACCCAGGGAAATCCACTTATGATGCCTAACAAAAGAATACGTAACATTCTTCTGTCATAGTAAGCACCAATTAGTGATTTGAATTTATTCGAATCTAGTGAAACCGAACTCATTAAAAATTATGTTAATCTAAAAAATAATTAATTAAACTTTAATCGCTAAGAGAACTTAACCACTTTATTAAATCAGCCCTATCTTGGTCTTTTTTAATCCCGTTGTAGTTCATTTTTGTGCCAGCAATATATTTTTTTGGTTTTAATAAGAATTTGTTGAGTTCTTCCACATTCCAATCGCCACCAAATGCTGCAAGTGCTCCGGAATACGCAAAGCCCTCTGATGATCCTTTTTCTCTATTGACTATACCCCACATCGCAGGACCTGTTTTATTTTCACCACCTTTAACATGAGTATGGCAAGATGCACATTTTTTAAAAATCTTTTCACCATTTTCCATACTAGCTGATGCCAGCATAGGTGTAATGTCTGGTAAAACAGCAAAAATATCCACATCTTCACTTACAGAGGTTGTGACACCACCTTCAGGTATTTCAATTTTGTATGCAAGTTCATCTGGAAACTCGGGGTGTATCGCCATATCAGCAACCTTTGAGAATACAGCAGCAAGAAGTAAGGCAAGTATTATTGCACCTAGAATTTTATTAGTTTCCATATTAAAAAGAGAAGTCTATGTTTAAAAATATACCACTAAAAACGGATTTTTGTCGCATTAATGAATGATACGCTAGTTATAATACCAATAAGATTAAAGGCATCTAGATTTCCAAATAAGCCATTTGCAAAAATTGGTGAGTTACCAATGCTGCATCACGTTTATAATCGTGTAATAGATTTTACAGAAAATGTAATTTTAGCTATATGCGATCAAGAGGTAAAAGATTACTGCGAAAAGATGGATCTCAAGCACGTTATGACAGATCCTAATCATCCATCAGGTAGTGACCGTATTGGAGAGGCATTAAAAAAACTTGAGGATACAATAAATTTTAAATATGTAATTAATGTCCAAGGTGACATGCCATTTATTAAAGATAACCACATTAATGTATTAAAAGAGAGACTCCTAAAGTTTCAAATGAGTACTTTAGCTTGTCCATTCGTAAACTTAAATGAAGCTTATAATAGTTCTAAAGTGAAAGTCTTAATTGATGAAAATAATTGTGCTTTAGATTTTTCTAGAACATTAGACGATAAACAAAAAGTTAATAAGAATATTTTTCATCACATTGGTATCTATGGGTATCATAAAGATTTTTTGTCAAATTTTATCTCTTTATCACCTACTCAAAGAGAGCTTAGTGAGAAACTCGAACAACTTCGAGTTATTGAGACAGATAAAATTGGAATTTCAGTAATTAAAGAAGAGATTTTGGGAGTTGATACACAAGAAGATTTAGATAGAGTAAATCGATTAATTTATAAAAAATGAATAAAAAAATATCTTTTCAGGGAGTCGAGGGAGCATACAGTCATCTTGCAGTGCAAGAGTTCTTTCCTGGGGCAGAACCGTTACCTTGTAAAACATTTGAGATTGCTTTAAACGAGGCCGAGATTGGAAATGTTGATTATGCAATGATTCCCATTGAGAACTCTGCTGCAGGCAGAGTAGCTGATATTCATCGATTGATACCAAAATCTAATTTGCATATTAACTTTGAACACTTTCAAAAAGTTGAACACAAGCTTTTAATTCATCCAGACAGTAAAATTGAAAATATCAAAAATATTATCAGTCATGAACAGGCCTTAGCACAATGCAGCGATAAAATTCAAAAATTAGATTTAGAAATTTTGATCGGAGCTGATACAGCAGGTTCAGCAAAAAAAATCCAAGATGAGAAAATAATAGATACAGCTGCTATTGCTTCAAGTTTGGCGGGAAAAATCTATGGCTTAAAAGTTATTGATGATAATTTCGCAAACTCTGTTAACAACATCACAAGGTTTTATATAATGTCTAAAAATGAAAATTTAGAATTTGATGAAACTAAAACATACATATCATCCTTTTTATTTTCAGTTAAAAATACACCAGGATCTTTATTTAAAGTAATGGGGGGATTTGCGACTAATAATGTAAATATGATCAAACTCGAAAGTTATAATTATGGAGCAGATTTCGTAATTACACAATTTTATTGTGAAATTGAAGGACATCCTGAACAACAAAACACTAAATTTGCCCTTGACGATATGTATCATTATTGTTCAAAGGTTAGAAAATTAGGAGTTTTTGAAAAATCTCCATATAGATTAAGACAATAACTTCATATTTCTATTTAATACTGTTATAAGATAATTTGAGAATTACATGGGCAACTTTTTATGCCAATCCGGTCAGGTTCGAAAGAAAGCAGCCGTAACATAAGGGGTTGGGTCGTGTAATTCTCCTTTAAGTCCATTATGAAACATCAATCAAATATTCTTGCATTAAAATACAGACCTTTAAATTTCCAAGATCTAATCGGTCAAGAGTATTTAGTTGAGACTATACAAAAATCAATACAGCAAAATAAAATCCCTAATGCATATATTTTTACAGGTATACGCGGAGTAGGCAAAACAACAACAGCAAGAATTGTTGCAAAAATGTTGAACTGTACAGTTTTTGATAAAAATAATAATCCTGATTTAATCAACTGTGAACAAGCAAAAGCCATCACTGAAGATAGACACCCAGATGTTATAGAAATTGATGCTGCATCAAATACAAGTGTTGAAAATGCGAGAGAGATTATAGAAAATGTAAAATATAATCCTGTTCTAGGAAAATATAAAGTCTATATAGTCGATGAGGTGCATATGCTTTCGAAAAGTGCATTTAATGCCCTTCTTAAAACTTTGGAAGAGCCACCCCCTCACTCGAAGTTTATATTTGCAACAACTGAGATTTCTAAAGTGCCTATTACCATTCTCTCAAGATGTCAAAGGTTCGACTTAAGACGAGTTGATAAGAAGACTTTATCTGATTTTCTTAAAAGCATTGCTAAAAAAGAGGATATAACAATTTCTAATGAGGCATTAAATTTAATAGTTAAAGCTAGTGATGGATCAGTAAGGGACTCCTTAAGTATATTAGATCAAGCCAATGTATTTAAATCACAAAAAGAAATTCAAGTTGAAGAAATTGTTAATATGCTAGGTTTTGCAAGGCAAGGTGATTTGTATGAATTATCAAAATGTATATTAGATAATAATTTATCAAAGCTAATTTCTATGCTTGACGATATGTATCAAAGAGGTTCAGAGACCTCTAAAATTATTGAAGATATGATGAATATAATAAATTGGTCATGCAAATTAAAAATAAACCAAGAACTTTTTAAGGATGAATTTTTAACTGAAGAAGATAAAAATTTTGCATCGTATGTTATCCAATTCGATAGTGGCAAGTTAAATATTTTTTGGCAAAGTTTAATGAAGGGTTATGATGAAATTAAAATCTCACCTCAACCTCATCTAACTCTAGAAATGGTAATGCTTAGGTGTGCTTTCTTGTTAAATGATAATCAATCAACAGACTTAGAAGAAAAAAAAAAGCCTGAAATAAATCAGAATACAATTCAATCCTCTCCTAATATTGATCAAGTAATTCAAAACAAAGTTAAACAAGTATCACCAATTTCTCTAAAAGAAAAAATTGATATTCATCAGAAATTTTTTCAATTTTATGGAAAAAATTTCTCACCTCTTATGGCAGGAATTATTATTGAAAATGTTGAAATAATTGATTTTTCAGAGAAAAATAAAATATTACGATTAAATGTCTCTGATAAAAATTTTAACGGAAGAGAAGAATTATACAAAAATTTGGAAAATGATTACAAAATCGAAATGAAACTTAAAAAAGAAATAACAACTTTAGAGACAATTAAGTCTCTTTATAAAAAAGAATTAATTGACCAGGAGATGAAGACTGATGAATTTAAAAAAGTTCTTGCTAAATTTCCTAATGCAAAGATTATAGATATTGAAGAATTAGAAAGAGGTGATGGAAATGATGGGTAATATGGGCGGTATGATGAAAAAAGTCCAAGAAATGCAAGCCAAAATGCAAGAGATGCAAAAGGAGCTTGAAAATAAAACTGTTGAGGCTGAATCAGGAGGAGGAATGGTTAAAGTTACAATGAATGGTAAACAAATTGTTCAATCAATTGATATAGATCCATCACTGTTATCTTCTGATGAAAAAGAGGTATTGGAGGATTTAATCAAAGCCGCACTCAATCAAGCCAAAGAAAAAGTCGAGGAAATGTCAGCTGAAGAAATGAAAAAAATAACTGGTGGGTTACCATTGCCCCCAGGAATGAAGATGCCTTTTTAAATTGTCACAAGACGAACTTCAAAAATTTATTAATTTAATTTCTAGGTTACCTGGAATAGGCCAACGCTCTGCGCAAAGAATAGCTTTATATTTGATAAAAAATAAACAAGAATTAATGTTACCCTTAGGAGAAAGTATAAAGGAAACGGCATCTGTAGTAAAAAAATGTACTAACTGCGGAATATTAGATGTGATTGTTCCATGTAAAATTTGTTCTTCAGAAAATAGATCAAAAACTACAATATGCATCGTTGAAGATATGGCTGATGTATGGGCATTTGAAAGATCTGGATATCATAAAGGTCTTTATCATGTTATTGGAGGTCTTTTATCAGCTTCAAAAAATTTTACAGAACAGGATTTAAATTTAAATAAACTCAAAGAAAGAATTATAAATAATCAAGTACAAGAAATTATTTTAGCATTGAGCGCAACAATTGAGGGACAAACTACAGCCTTAGTAATAAAGGATAAACTAGAAAATCAAAATATTAAAATTACACAACTCGCATACGGTGTTCCTGTAGGAAGCGAAATTCATTATCTAGACGATAATACCTTAGGGGCAGCTTTAGAGTCGCGTAAAAACTTAAGCTAATTAAATCAGAAGTAACATCTAAAAGTTTGATTTATTGTCTCTGATAACTGTATAAACTATATTAAAATCCATGT
Organism: uncultured Alphaproteobacteria bacterium; assembly: GCA_902523135.1. GTDB lineage: Bacteria > Pseudomonadota > Alphaproteobacteria > HIMB59 > HIMB59 > HIMB59. Next base: position 136,274 of record CABYYB010000001.1, on the reverse strand, counting down.
TGAAGCTTATTTATGCTCCCGATCCCATATTAAAAAAAGAGAGTGTATCTATACCTCAGGTAGACGATCATCATAGAGAACTTATAAAACAAATGTATGAGATTATGTATTCTGCGAATGGAGTTGGTTTAGCTGCTCCACAGATAGGTTTGAATATTCGTATATTTGTTCTTGATGCGGGCGCTAGAGATGAAGAAAAAAAACCTATCACAATGATAAATCCTAAAATTATATCATTACATGAAAATAAAGTTCCATATGAAGAGGGTTGCTTATCTTTCCCAGAACATTTTGCAGAAATAGACCGTCCTGAAAAAATTAAGATAGAGTATCTTGATGAAGACAACTCAAAAAAAATTTCTACATTTACAGGTTTTGAGTCTAGGATAATACAACATGAATTGGATCACTTAAACGGTATTTTATTCGTTGACCATTTAAGTCGTTTAAAAAGAGACGTGATTATCAGAAAGATGAGAAAGTATAAAAAAGAAAAAGAAATAATTTAAATGAAAAAAAAACGTGTAGTTTATTTTGGCTCACCAGAATTTTCTCTTCCTCCTCTTAAGACCCTCTATCTTGGAGGGTATGATATAGTGGGGGTTTACACACAAGAGCCAAAAAAAAAATTTAGAGGACAAAAAAAATATAACACACCAGTTCAACAATGGGCAGAAAGTCAACTTCTACCTGTTTTTACTCCCAAGATACTTGATGATACATCCTTGAAAGAATTTCAATCATTAAAGCCTGATGTCGCAATCCTTTTTGCTTATGGGAAAATAGTTCCACTGAATTGGTTAAACACTCCTTTAAATGGTTTTATAAATATACATGCCTCGCTTCTACCAAGATGGAGAGGAGCAGCACCTGTTCAAAGAGCAATTGAAAATAATGATAAAGAGACAGGTATTACTATTATAAAAATGAACGATAAAATTGATGAAGGTCCTATTTTAGTCCAGCAGAATATAGAAATTAATGATTTAACTGATGGTAAACAATTAATTGATCAAATCAGTCATGACTCTTGCTCATTGTTATATAATACATTAAAAAAATATTTTTTAGGTCAAATCCAATTAAAAGAACAAGATCATTCACAATCTACTTATGCAAAAAAAATAGACAAATTTGAAACACAAGTAGATTGGGGATTATCTGCAAGTATAATTGAAAAAAAAGTAAGAGCTTTTTACCCATCACCAGCAATGTGGTTTAAATATAAGGGTCAGAGATTTAAAATTTTAAAAGCTAAAATATCTAACTTACAAGATGAAAAGGGCAAGATTATAAATTTACCTCTCACTATAGCATGTAAAAATAACAGTCTAGATATTTTAGAAATTCAAGCTGAAGGAAAGAAACCATTAAGCATTAAAGAATTTATTTTAGGGAATAATCAATTTCAATTAAATGCAATAATCGATAATGACTAATATAAAACTTACAATTGAATATCATGGTTTACCTTATTGTGGTTGGCAATATCAAAAAAATGAAAAAACTGTGCAAGGTGAAATAGAAAAAGCAATATTTAAATTCTCTGGTGAAAAAAAAACTATTCAAGGTGCTGGAAGAACAGATGCTGGTGTTCACGCTATTGGACAATGTGCCAATTTTGAATTAGAAAAAAAATTCGATGACTATCAAATTCTAAGTGGAATTAATTTTCACCTCGGTACTGAAAAGATAAGAATTACTAAAGTTGAAAGTGTCGATAATGAATTTAATGCTCGTTTCACTGCTAAAAATAAAATTTATAATTATCAAGTTTTTAATAGTCTAGCCCCGTCAGTTATTGAGGATGATTTTAGTATACACATCCGTCAAACTTTAGATTTAGAGGCAATGCAAGATGCAATTAAACTGTTTATTGGTAAACATGATTTTTCTTCGTTTAGAGCACATGGTTGTCAAGCTAACAAACCGCTTAGAACTATTGATGAGGCATCAATTGATATTAAAGGTAATAAAATTATTTTTGTATTCAAGGCACAGTCCTTTCTTTATCAACAGATTAGAATAATGGTTGGATCTTTATTAGAAGTTGGATTAAAAAATAAAAATACTAATTGGATAAGTGAATTAATTGAAGCTAAGGATAGAAGCTTAGCAGGACCAACGGTTCCTTCAAAAGGCTTGATTTTAAAGGAGATATCTTATTAACATTCTTATTTACACACAATGTTTTGCTCCAAAAGTAGGTGGTATTGAGTCTGTAATGACAAATATAGCTCAACATGCATTTAGCAGGCGAAATAAAGTAACAGTTCTCTCTGATGGGTCTAAACTCTTTTCCTCAGATTTTGACAATAAATGTAAGTTTGATATTTACAGATTTGATCAAATCAAGTTTCTTAGAAAAAGAATTAAATCAAGTTTTGCTCAGAATTTTTTAAATAAAAATAAAATTGATATTATTTTTTTTGATACTTGGAAATCTTTAGAGCTATTCAATAATACTCCAGATATTAAGAAAATTTGTTTAGCTCACGGAAATGAAATATTACAATTAAGAAATAAACAGAGAATTTTAAATTCTTTTAATAAAGCAGATTTAATAATCTACAATTCTCAATTTACTAAAAATCAAACATTTAAAAATTTCAAAAATTTAAAAAAATTTAATCATAAAATAATATACCCAGCTTTTATAAAGAAAATTATTAAAAATAAAAATAATAAAAAAAAATACGATTTATGTACTGTAGCTAGACTAGAATACAGAAAGGGGCACCATTTAGTATTAGAAGCAATGTCTATACTAAGAAATGAACATAAAATTATACTTAAATATGCAATTCTTGGAGATGGACCAGAATTATCAAGATTAAAGGATTTAGTTTTGAAATTCTCACTACAAAGGCAGGTAGATTTCATACACCACGATGTCTCAAGTGAAAAAATTTATAAAAATTCCTTTGTTCATATAATGCCTACTATAACCACACCCGAAAGTATTGAGGGCTTTGGAATATCCAATGTTGAAGCAGCTTCTTATGGATTACCTTGCATAGTCAGTAATAGTGCAGGAACTCCAGAGTCAATAGGTAACAATGGTATAATTGTAAAAGAAAATAACCCCAAACAACTTGTCAAAGCAATTATCGATATTTTCAAAAAGTATAAAATATATAGTAAAAAAAGTTATGTATTTGCTAACAATTTTGAGTCAAATAAAAAAATAAAAGAATATTTAAATTCTATTTAAAATAGCTTCATAGCTTGTTTCTTTTAACTCACCTGGATTATCACAAATTAATTTTTCAACTTTAAGATTATTTATTAGTATAATTGAACGAATAAGTCTTTGACCCATAAAGCTTTTTTCATGATTTCTAATCAATTGAGAAGATAATAAAAATTCATTATTTCCATCTGATAAAAATAAAATTTCTGATTCACCTAACTCTTTTCTCCACAAATCAAGCACATAAGGATCGTTAGTGGTCATGCAACAAATTTGATCAATTTGTTTTTCTGACATTAACTTTTTTGCACCTTTAATAAATGGAGGAAGATGTTGTATGTGACATGTTGAAGTAAATGCCCCTGGGACACAAATTATCATTGCCCTTTTCAATTTGAAGTTGTCGTGTAATCCAAAATTTTTTGTACCATCTGCCGAAACAGATCTTAAAGTAATATCAGGAATTAAATCTCCTTGTTTCAATTATCAAAAAAATTTTCTAAAGTTTTGAAATAGATTTGTTCAGTCGTTTTGAGATCTTCAATAGAAACGCACTCATTAACTTTGTGCAGGGTTTTATTAATCGTTCCAAATTCGAAGACAGGACAGACCTCTTGCATAAATCTAGCATCTGATGTTCCACCTCCAGTATCTTGGCTAGCTTCTAATCCCGTAACATCTTTGATTGCTTTAATACAATGTTTTGTAAATGAATTATCGAAAGATTGGAAAGGCATACCTCTAAAAGTTAATTTCAATTTATATGTACAATTATTTTCAGAGCAAATCTTAGTCAGGTGTTCATCAAAATAGTTTTGTATTTTTTCTTGATCCCAGTTGTCATTAAAGCGCATATCACCAACAGTAATCAATTTTTCAGGTATTACATTCTTTGCCTTGTTATTTAAATTGATCTGAGTAAATTGCAGAGTGGATGGTTCAAAGTATTCTGTACCATCATCAAGTTTTTGATCATCAAAAAATGAGATAATCTTAGACAAACAATGTAAAGGGTTTTGAGCTAGCTGAGGATACGCAGCATGCCCCTGCTTTCCAATAATTTCAACTTGAACATCCACAGCTCCTTTTCTCCCAACTTTGATCTGATCACCGATTATTTTCTCAGAGGATGACTCAGTGGCTATTGACCCGTCTATTCTTATATTATTTTCTTTCAACCATTTTACGACTTTCTTTACACCATTTACGGAGTCTGCTTCTTCATCCCCAGTTATGATAAAACTTATTGTGCCATTAAAATCTTTATTTTCCTTAATGAATTTAAAGACACTTACCATGCTAGCTGCCGTACACCCTTTCATATCCTCTGATCCACGACCATAAAGATATCCATCTTTAATTGTTGGTTCAAAAGGTGGAGTGTCCCAATCCTCTAAGTTACCAGGAGGCACTACATCAACATGACATAAAAAATTAAAATGTTTTCCATTTGTATTAATTGGACCATACGTAGCCATGATATTAATTACTTCGTAACTCCCATCTCCATCAAAGTTTAGTTGTTTTGTTGTAAAACCATTTTCTTCAAATACTCCCATTAAGAAATCAAAAATATCTTGTTTTGCCGGGGTAACGGAGTCGAAAGATATTAATTTTTTTGATAGCTCTATTGTGTCTAACATTTTAATCTCTTAATAATTCATTAACGGAGGTTTTTGAACGAGTTTTTTCATCAACCGTTTTCACAATCACAACACAGTACAATGATGCATCTCCTTTAGAACTTGGAAGACTACCCGGAACGACTACAGAATATGGAGGAACTTTCCCCATATAAATTTCTTTAGTCTCACGATTATAAATTTTTGTTGAAGCACCAATAAATACCCCCATGGATAATACTGATCCCTCTCCAACAATTACACCCTCGGCGACTTCTGACCTCGCACCAATAAAACAATTATCCTCTATTATAACTGGATTTGCCTGCAAAGGTTCTAAGACCCCTCCTATACCTGCTCCTCCTGAGATATGACAGTTTTTTCCTACTTGAGCACAAGATCCAACAGTAGCCCAAGTATCAACCATTGTTCCCTCATCTACATATGCACCCAAGTTAACAAAGCAAGGCATAAGCACTGCACTTTTTGCAATAAATGCTGATCTCCTTACAACACAGTTAGGAACAGCTCTAAAACCAGCTGATTGAAAATTTTCTGATTTCCAATCTTGGAATTTTGAGGGAACTTTATCCCACCATGCAGTAGATCCATCTTTAACGCTTGGACCGCCAGTTATTATTTCCATATCTTGAATTCTAAAACTCAAAAGAATTGCTTTTTTAAGCCATTGATTCACATGCCAATCATTTTCTATTTTTTCACATACTCGAAGCTTTCCCTCATCCAATAAGTTAAGAACACTCTCTACATTTTTTTTTGCTTCATTATCCTCAATAAAATTAATCTGATCTCTTTGATCCCATAATTTTTCAATTATATCTTGATGGCTCATAATACTTTTATACCACGTTTTTTAAGAAATTTTCCAAATCATCAGTAACGTGTGATATGTAGCCTTTTTCATCAATAATTTTTTGAATATCTTCTTGTTGATTGACATCTTTATTTAGGTTGTATTCAAGGTTATTCGTTACCCAAACTGTTTGCCAACCCATTTTATGTGGCTCTCTCAAATTAATATGAAGATCCTCAAACATAGCTGTTGAACTATTGTCTAAATTGAATTTATTTTGGAATGAGTCATAAACTTCTTTGTGAGGTTTTGGCATGTAATCACTCTCAGAAATGTCAAAACATCCATCAAAAATATTAGTCATATGAAGTTTTTCTAAAACTTTTTCCACATGTTCAAAGTTAGCATTTGTAAAAATATACTTTTTTCCATTTAAGCTTTTTAATATTTCCGCCAGAGATGTGTTAGGTTGAACTACTTCATAATTAATTTGATGTACGTAGTCCAAATATTCATTAGGATTCACATGATGTTCAATCATAAGACCTCTGAGTGTTGTTCCATATTGATGATAATATTTAGACCTCAGAGCTTGTGCATCTCCAGAATTTAAATTTAACTTTTCCTCAATAAATTTGCCCATAAGTATGTGTACTTTATCAAACAAACCACACTCCGCTTTATAAAGTGTATTGTCTAAGTCAAAAACCCAATTTGTTATATTGTTCATAAGCGTGTAAACTAATGTTTATTATATAAAAGCCAAGAAGATTTATAAAAATTCAAAAATTTTTTTTTGAATTTCAAATATGTTTTCGTTTGTTTTTGAACTTACAATGTAGTTTTCAAATTCAGTATTTAAATTGTCTAAAAAAGCCGAATTTTCTTTTATTTTTTTGTCACTTTTTGTATAGCAAATAATAATTTTTTGTTTTATTTGTTTCATCGAGTCAATCATCTCTATGTCTATTTTTTTTGGCCCCAATGAATTATCAATTAATACAAATATTTTCTTTAAATTTTCACGTGATGTTAAATATTGAGAGACAAGATCTGATATCTGAAATGCCTCCTTTTGAGATATTTTTGCAAATCCATACCCTGGAAGATCAACAACCATCATTGAGTCCCCGTGATTAAAAAAATTAATTTGTCTTGTTTTACCGGGGGTATTGGAAATATGTGCCAGTTTTTTCATAAAAACTGCATTGATTAAACTAGATTTTCCAACATTTGACCTACCTATGAAAGCTATTTCAGGAAAACTTACATTAGGATATTGACGAGGTTGTGTAGCGCTTAGTAAAAACTTAGTTTGTTTTTTGAAATAATTTGAGACAAGGCTCATTAACTCTTCATAATTTTTCTTTGAATTATGTATTGTTGAGCCATTGATAAAACATTGTTAGTTGTCCAATAAATAACTAGCCCTGCTGCGAAGCCACCTAAAATGAAAGTAAATACTATTGGTAATAAACCAAAAATTTTGGCCTGCATTTTATCTACCGGAGCTGGGTTCAATTTAAATTGAATATACATCGAAATACCCATTAAGATTGGCCAAATTCCAACATTTAGAATTTGCAAAATACCTGGAACGTTCCATTCCACAAAACCAAAAAGAGTAAGAGCCCCTAAGGGATCTGGCGCTGAGAGATCATGTACCCATCCTATAAAAGGAGCATGTCTCATCTCAATAGTTACAAATAAAACTTTGTACAAGGCAAAAAATACTGGGATTTGTAAAAGTATTGGCAAACAACCAGCTATAGGATTTGCCTTTTCTCTTTTATATAAAGCCATCATTTCTTTTTGCATTCCAGCTCTATCATCTCCGTATTGTTCCTTAAGTCTTTGCATCTCAGGAGCAAGTTTTTTCATTTTTGCCATTGATTTAAACGATTGTTGAGCAAGTGGAAAAAAACATATTCTCATCAAAACTGTAAACAGAATTATTGACCAACCAAAGTTTCCTACATACCCGTATATAAATTCTAAAACATTAAAAATGGGTTTTGTTAAAAAATAAAACCAACCAAAGTCAACTGAGCGATCAAAACCGTCAAACCCATATTCTTCCATATATTCATCAATAATATTTACGATTTTTGGCCCTGCAAAAATTTTAAAATTATGAGATATACTCGCATTATTTGAAACAGCTATTCTTTCCCCAACAATATCAGTTTGGAAATTATCTATATTATCAACAAAGCTGTAACTGTATGTCTGCTGAACAGGTTCGTTTTGGTTTGGGATTATTGCAGTCTGCCAATACTTATCTGTCATCCCAATCCACCCTCCAACAGAAGAATGTTTAATTTTTTTATCATCTTTTAAATCGTCATAATCATATTCCTCCAGCACACCATCAGTTATTGACAAGGGGCCCTCGTGAAGAATGAAGAAATTTTGCATTTCTGGAATTCCTTGTCTTTTGGATAATCCGTAAGGATAAAGGTCAAAAGAAAGACCTGAATTATTTATAACCCTTTGATCAACGCTAAATAAATAGTTTTCATCTAGAGTTATGATTTTTTCAAAAGTGATGTTCTGATCATTAGTCCAAGTCAGTTTTACAGGTTCATTAACACCAATAGTGTTTTTATCAGCAATCCAAATACTAGAACTTTTTGGTAACTCAATTGTACTGTCAGAGCTTACCCAACCTGTATCTAAATAATAGGCATTATCAGATCCTAAAGGATTTAAAAATTCAATTAAGTCAGATGTTGGATCTAAGGTTTCCCTGAACTCTTCTAGGATTAGATCATCAATTACTGCTCCATTTAAATTAATAGAGCCTTTAATTTTAGTGTTATCAAAGTTCACTCTTCCTGTCTGATTTATTACTTCCCCTCTATCAGCTAAAACAGTAGTTGAAGATTTTTGAATACTAAGATCAACAAGACTTTCATCATTTGTTTGTTCCTCAGTGACTGGTGTTCTCTCTGGTTGAGGCACCAGTAATTGAAAACCAAAAATAATTGCCATTGAAATAATAATAGCTAGGAATAAGTTCTTTTGATTTTCCATATTATTTTTTTATTGGGTCGTAACCAGATGATCCTAATGGATTACATTTAAGAATTCTAACTATTCCCCTTGTTATTCCTTTTAAAACACCAAATTCTTGAATAGCCTCAATTGTATATTCAGAGCATGTTGGAAGATGTCTACAAGTTTTTGGTAACATAGGTGATATGAATAATTGATAAAATTTAATCGGTGCAATAAAAGATATTTTCCAAAACTTTTTTATATTATTTTTCATGAGATAAGAATTTTTCAATATCTTGTTTTAAATCAATAAAAGGTACTTTCAAAACTGTTTTTTTGAGTATTATTACAAATTTGACTTGATTTAATGTATTAATAAGACTGCATGTGCGAATTGCCTCTCTAGCCCTTCTTTTAGCCCTATTTCTTTCAACTGCATTGCCAAGCTTTTTACTAGCTATAATACCAACTAGAAAAGTTTCTAAATCTGCGTCATGAAGAATATAGCCATTAAAACTTGAACTTTTAAAGTAGTTCCCTTTGTTTCTGATTTGAGAAAATTGGGAAGGTTTTTTTAGTGTAGGAAGTCTCAAAAATTAAGCAGACAGTCTAGATCGACCTTTAGCTCTTCTAGCATTAATGACTTTACGACCACCAACAGTTGACATTCTAGAACGGAATCCATGCCTTCTTTTTCTAACTAATTGACTTGGTTGATATGTTCTTTTCATTGCTAATACACCTAAAAAATTGGTTCCTACATTTAACAATTATTGATATGAAGTCAATAAATAAAAACAAATTATGTTGATAATTAAAGACATTTCTAATTTACAGTTATATTTGACTGCTTATCAAAATCGAAAATACTCAATTGGTTTTGTTCCTACTATGGGCGCCCTTCATAAGGGACATGGAGAACTGATAAAAAAATCAAAAAATGATAATCACAAAACTATTGTAAGTATTTTTGTAAATGAAAAACAATTTAACAGTAAAGAAGATTTTAAATCTTATCCTAGGAATAAGGGCCTTGACTACGATTTTTGCTCTGACAACGACGTAGATCTATTATTTGAACCATCAGCAGAAGAAATTTTCAATAAAGATGAAACTATTTTAAAAAATACTAATTTTAATAATATTCTTTGCGATAAATTTAGAAAAGGACACTTTGATGGTGTAATCACTGTGCTAAATAAATTTTTTTCAATTGTAAAAAGTAACAAGGTTTATTTTGGTGAAAAAGATTTTCAGCAACTCAAGATAATTGAAAAATTTATTCAAGAAAAATATAAATCTTTGGATCTAGTATCTGTACCAACAAAAAGAAATGAAGAAGGTATTGCTTATTCATCAAGAAACGAAAAATTAAGTAAAAAACAATTACAAGATTTTGTTATTTTTCATCAAAAAGTAGAAAATTTTTTAAAATCATTAGAAAATTCATTTGATATTGAAATTGCAAACCAAAAAGCTAAAGATTTCATTGTTGAACAAGATATTGAAGAATTTGATTACTTCGAATTTAGAAATAATGAGGACCTAAGTTTCAATGGCAAAGTTTCTGAGTCGAGACTTTTTTATGCAATCTTTAAAGGCAAAATTAGACTCATTGATAATTTAAAAATTTAAAATGGCGGTTCTGCAAGGATTCGAACCCTGAATTCTTGATCCGTAGTCAAGTGTGATATCCGTTTCACCACAGAACCATACACCTTGTTTTTCAACATAATCAACACACACAGATAATCAATATAAATCCTATGATGCACTTATGATGCATTAAATTATTTTAATAACTCAAAAAAATCCTCTACTAAATTTTCATCACCTTTTAGTGGTAATTTATTAGAAATTTTTTTGAATGTATCTATCAGTTTATCCTCTCTGTTTTTGAAAGAGGTCTTTTTTAATGTTTTTTCATTAATGTGTATTTTAAGCCATTTAATATCTACTTTTTTTCTATTTTCGAATTCTTCTAAATATTTCATTCCACTATGTTCATCTTTGGCATAACCCCAGTCAATAAGGTAATCCTCTCCAAATTCTCTTTGCTGTTCTTTGTGTTCTTCCAAGTAATACTCGTAAAGTTTGTATAATCTGTTTGCATCCTCAATTAATCCTACTAAACCGTAAATAAGAGCACTATCAAAGTCACCCTCTGCTTTTTTAATACTTGAGAATGAATTATAAACATCCATTATTTCAAAAGGTACTTTTTGATTTTTTACATTAATACGAATTTTTTCTGTCTCTCTCCAAGCTTCATCAATCTTTCCAGCTAGTGTTAAATACCCAGGAACTCTTAGTCTATGTAAAATAGTTACTTCATCTTTGCCTTGATTAATCGCTTTTTTTAGCACATCAAGTGCATCAAGATATTTTTTTTCTTTTTTTAAATTAGTAGCTTTTTTTAGAAGTTTACTAAAATTTTCAAACAATTAAATTATTTCTCTTAAGTCGTTAATTCTTTTATTTTTTAAAAAAGATACTTTCCCATGTCTAAAATTATAAATCATTCTGCAGTATCCTTTTTGATTTTTAAGAATTTTAAAGTGATGTCTTGCTAATGGGTAGGTGCTGTAATCATTAGCACCAAAAAAACTTCTTGCACGATAAATAGTATCATATTCAGCGTCTGCATATTTCTCTATATTTACTGTATTGTGAATAGCTACTGCAAAATCCTCATTTTGAGATTCTGTCTCTATAAAATCTAAGACATGCTTTGGAACAAAATCATCAGGCATACACTCAGAAATTTTATAGAGTAAGTCTTGATGTCTTCTTTTGTCATTAATTCTCGCAGATGTATTTAGAATTTCATCTAATATTTTATTATATTTCACTTTTTCAAAACTCATTGTCCCTTTATCTACTCTCACATGAGCTCTATCCACACTTGAAGGTGCAACAGCTCTTGTACCTGCACCTTCCAACCATACTGGATGTTGTCCAGCCATAGCAGATTGATATGAAAGTCTATGTAAAAAGAAACAAGTCCACCATTGCTGATAAAGTTGTTCAGGTATGGTAAGTTCAAAATGTTGAATATCCTCACCTCTATTTCCAAACATTCTAGCTCTCTGGATATATGTATCTTGTTGCATTAGAGTTTTTACGCCCCGTGTAAAATACATACCTAATAAATTATCAAAAGTAACACCTCTTGAGATTACATTTCCACCTATAGATATAGTAAATAATGTTGACGGCTTTTCAGAAAACTTAGTTATGTCTATTACTGTTTTATTGTCTTTATCACTATTAAGAACCCCGATTAAATTTCTGTCACCATTTTTAGCAATAAATTTTGTTATTTCTTTAGCTCTTTTGTCATCTCTAGTTTTTTTATAGGCTATTTCATGAATTTTTTTTAAATGCTTAAAAAATTTTTGTGATTTTTTGTTTTTAAGGTCACTAAAAAGAATTTCAGCAACCTTTCTGTCCTCTTTATGGTCGCTCATTTTAACACTGGTATGTATGAGCATGATATAATTTTTCAAATTGCCCGAATGAGGCTCATTTATATAAAGATTAACAAAGCTGGCATTAACTAAAAATCTATAAATTGCATTTCTAAGCTCCCCACCTTCATTAGAAGACTCTTCTTTTAAGAAATGAAGATTATATTTTGGAGGATTTTCTTTTGGCTTTAATGGGAAAAAGAAATCTTGTCCTTTGTAATTAGTGTGTGGTTCAAAATATGTCCACATATGATGCTCATTAGTAAAGGTATTATTTAAATCTAAACGAGCAGGGGTTGCAGTAACACCAATAAAAACACCAGTTTTACCTAAAAGTTTATAAATTCGTTCATTTATTCTTGTTCGTTCTTTTATTCCATCTTTGTCAGCTCTATTAATTTTAGAATTTGGCGAGGCATAGTCTGCTTCATCATCGATTATGACTTTATTAGGTATATTGTCAGTTCTTTTTAAAAGTTTTAAGAGGTTCGATGAATTTTTTTTGCAAAATACTATAAACTCTCCCTCTTTAATATTAACTTCGGGTTGTAAAATGTCGTAAAATGATTTTGGGCTTGGATTAATTTCACTCTCTTCAAATCGTCTAAGATTTTGTTGCTCAAGAGTTAAATTGTCTTGCACCAATACAATTATAAATCTATATCCTTCATCTAATAATTTTGCTGTCAAAGCGACCATCATTGAAGTTTTACCGCTTTGAGGTTCTCCATATATAACAAAGGACTTACAATCTTCATTTACTAAATTATTGATTGATTTTGTTACTGTTTTTTCAATAAAACTTGTATCGAATTTAAGAGATTGTAAATATTTATCGTATCTATCTTGCTCAAAGTTTATGTAATCATTTGGATTAAAAACCATAATCTAATATAATTAAAAAATGCCTCTTAATGAATATGAATTTTTCAATGGAGTTGTTCTAAATAGATTAGTAAGAAAAGGAAAACCTATAAAAATAGATGTATTCCCTACTTCTGGAAATAATTCATTTATGATTAATGATAAAGTGGGACTCTATCTAAAATTCTCTACCAAAAAAATAAGCCCCTGGAGATTTTCTTTTACCAAAGAGCACCAGGAAGAGATGAAGATTATGCGTGACTTATTAGAAAATATATACCTTATACTTATTTGTGGTCGAGATGGAATTGCTTGCATTGAGTATGAGGAGCTTAAACAAATATTAGATGAATATTATGAAGATGTAGAATGGGTGTCCGCATCTAGATTAAAAAGAGAGCAATATACAATCAAGGGTAGTAACGGGAAATTAAATTTTAAAATTGCAGACACTGATTACCCAAAAAAAATTTTCGAAAAATTAGATTAGACTTATGATGCATTTTTGATGCATTTTTATTTTCTAATCATAGTTTTGAACAGATGTTCCAATGTAAAATCTATTATTTACAAGGTTAATGTAAAAGCTGTCAATCTGTGTGTTTTCCGTAGTCAAGTGTGATATCCGTTTCACCACAGAACCATTGGTTGATTTATATACTCTTTTTTTGGATAATAAATTCTTAAAAAATATGAAACATACCTTTTTTAAAATCAGAGAAAGCAAGTTATTTCAATACTCAGTTTTATTTATCATCATATTTAATGCATTTACTATCGGTTTAAATACTTACAATTTAGGAGAGTTCTCAAGAGAGCTCATTAAATATCTTGATTATTTAATAACTATTTTTTTTGTAATAGAAATTTCAATTCGTTTTATAGGAGAGCCGAAAAAATCAAATTTTTTTAAAAATGGTTGGAATATTTTTGACACATTTATTGTTTTGGTCTCATTAATACCAATACCTAACAACTCCAGTTTTCTTCTTTTGAGATTATTAAGAGTATTTAGAGTTTTGAGAGTTATATCTATTATTCCTGAGTTAAAATTAATCATTGAGTCTTTGATTGGATCGTTAAAAAGAGTTTTTTATGTAAGTTTGCTTCTTTTCATAATTCTCTATATTTATGCAACTATTGGAGCAATAGTCTTTTCAAATAGCATACCCGAGAGATGGTCTGATGTGGGGATTTCAATGATCACTTTATTTCAAGTTTTAACATTATCATCTTGGGAACAGGTAATGTTGCCTCTACAAGATATTTATTGGTGGGCATGGATTTATTTTTTTAGTTTTATAATTGTCTGTGCTATTACAATGTTAAATCTTCTAATAGCAATTTTGGTTGATGTAGTTGTAAATCAGAACGAAAAAAAGGATGATATGATAAAAACCAGAAATAATGCTGAAAAGTTAAATGAACAATTTTCTGAGGAGATTAGTTTAGATAAACTAAAAAAAGATCAATAATGTCTGCTGAAATCATAATGCCTATTATCTATTTTATATGTCTACTGATTTTAGTTGGACCTCATTTTTTAGATACAAACTCTTCCCTTAAACAGTTTTTGAGTAATTTAAGTATATGGGCATTAATAGTAATTGTAATTACGCTGTCATATCAGGCCTATAATTATTTTACTTAAATTTTTTTTGTTTGACCGTGAGTCATATAAGAAAACTCATCTTTGCTTATCTTTAACTGCTTAGTTAGTTCTTGGAGTAATTTTATAGGTTCATCCATAGGTTCATCTGTTAATTGAAATGTCCCCCAATGCATAGCTATAGATTTTTTAGATTTAACATCTTTGTGAATTTGAATTGCTTCTTCAACGTTACAATGCGAGTCTTTCATAAACCATCTTGGAGCATATGCCCCTATGGGAATTGTTGATAAGTCAAACGATCCAAACTTTTTTTGAATATCCTTAAAATCTTTTGAATATCCAGTATCACCTACAAAAAAATACTTAAAATTATTTGCTTTAACAACCCAACCACACCAAAGTGTTTTATTGGTATCGTTAAATGTTCTTTTGCTCCAATGTTGTACTGGGACAGAATGAATTTCTAAATTTTTGAACTGTGTCATTTGCCACCATTCATGTTCCATAACATTTCTTGCACCTAATTTTGATAAAATATCTCTCAATTTAAGTGGCACAAAAAATCTTGGTTGATTTACATTTTGTTTTTTTAATAAAAGTTGGATTGTTTTTGAGTCTAGATGATCGTAGTGGTTATGAGAAATTAAAACAAAGTCAATAAAAGGCAATTCCTCAATTTTTAATCCAGGAGGTGTTGTTCTTGCAGGTCCCATAAAACTCAGAGGTGATGCTCTTTTTGTAAAATGGGGGTCAGTTAATATATTTACACCATCAATTTGTATTAAAAAAGTTGAATGACCAATCCAAGTAATTGTTTTTTTTGATTTATTAGATTTTAAATATTCAAGGTCATTTTCAATAATAGGAAACGAAATAGGTTCTGGCTTACTTGATTCCCTCCTCCATTTCCAAAAATCTTTGAAACTACTTTTATGTGAAACGTAGTTATTAACAAAGACCCCATCTACTAGATTGAAAGGTTTAAAGAGCGAGTTTGCCATAATTTTTGTCTTTAGAATTACAAAGGAAAATGAAAAAAGTATAACCTTTTTTATAAAATTTCTTCTGTGCATCTAAATTAAGTTTATAAAAAACTAATTATTAGTTAGTTTAACGAAATTTTTATACATTTGGTTGCATTGCATCATCATAGTATCAATTTCTTTAGCTACCATATCTTTCATTTGAGGTAAGGCATCAGCACCGAGTGATTTTTCGAGAGCATTTTTATATTCAGGAACTTTAGCCCAATCATCAACAGTGGTTTTTCGAATTTCTAAATGAAATTGAATTCCATAGGCATACTTGTCATAACCAAATATTTGATATTTTGTTGAGGGCGAGGTACCTATAACTCTCACTTTAGAGTTAGTCTCCAAACCTACCACTTCATAAGAATGCCATTGCAATGCTTTTATTTTATTTGGAAGAAAATCAAAAATATGATCTTCTTTGGCACTTGCTTCAATGTTAATATCCAATACGCCAATTTCAGGTGGTTTAGACTCAACTACTTTTCCTCCTAATACCTCACCTAAAAGCTGACATCCTAAGCAAAACCCTAAAAAAGGTTTCTTAAGGTTTAAAACATATTCACCTATTGCTTTTTTTTCAGCTACTAACCATGGATATTGATCCTCCATAAATGTATCCATAGGCCCACCCATACAAAGCATAGCGTCAAATTCATGTAAATTATTTGGAATACTATCACCCTCATCCAATTGGATAGTTGTTATACTATGACCATCTTCTATAAGAAAATCTTTAAACGTCCCCGGATCCTCAATTGAAATATGTTGGAGAGATATAAATTTCATAAAATTAAATTAATTTGAGCTCAGCAAAGGACACGCCTTGTAAAGCGCTAAACTTAATCGTCGTCGCCGCCGGTTACTGTATCTTTAACTTTGTTGTAACCTTTAGATACGGCACCCGCTACAGTATCGTAAGCGTCATTAGCTTTTTCGCTCACAGTTGCGCAACTTGTGATAAAAAAAAATGAAGAAAGTATTATTAATATTAGTTTTTTTGACATTATTGGATTATCAGAAATCTACCAAAAATGTCAATTTATTTAAATGATAATCTAAAATATATTTCATAAAGGATAATAAAATTTTTAAATGATAGAAATTTCTTTAAATGAAGATCAAAAAAAAGATTTTCAGAAAAATGGTTTTTTGATTATTGAGAGTTTTCTTGATACGACCCATTTTGAGCGATTGTATGAGAGATTTCATAGTTTATTTAATGGAAACTTTGAAACAGGTATTGAACCTGACGAGTGGAATTGGAAGTTTGAAAGTGGACCCAAAGATGTTACTAGACAAATTTGTAATGCATGGAAATCAGATAATTCAATAAAGGAAATAGTTTGCAATGAATTTTTAGGAAAAGCTTGTGCTGAACTAATGGGTTGGAGTGGATCAAGACTTTTACAAGATAATGTTTTATGGAAACCACCTGGAGGTAAAACTTTAGCTTATCACCAAGATGCTGCGTATGATGATTGGGTTGTTCCACAAACTATGATGACATGTTGGATGCCCATCGATAATGTCGATAAAGAAAAAGGGACACTTGAATATGTAAAAGGATCACATCTTTGGGGATTGAGCCCTCCTAAGGGACAATTTCATTCTCCAAGAGATTATAAAAAAGAGTTAAATGAATACGCGTCAAAATTAAATAAAGAAATTCAAATTCAATATGTTGAAGTTCCAGCAGGTGGAGTAGCATTTCATCATGGATACACATGGCATGGGTCAGGTATTAATAATACAAACAGTAATAGAAGGGCAATAGTTGCTCATTGCGTTCCCTCTGACTCAAAATTTCATCCCACAAACACAGGAGGTACTGCGAGAATTTATAAAAAATATAAAAAATTAGAAACAGATGAGTTAGATGAAAGTTTTTTTCCAATTATTTGGACAAAGGAAGGATATAGAACAAATGTTTGATGAAGAAGAGCCAAAAAAAACAAAAACAATTGATTTAGATGATTTGAGTGTTGAAGAAATTGAGGAGATGATTGGCAATCATAAATTAGAAATCAAAAACTTAGAGATTTTATTGAAAAAGAAAAAAGACAAACTTAAATTAGCCGATCAATTTTTTAAAAAGAATTAATATCCCTCTATTAATATGAGGTCACTTTTTGTACTATTTTGCCTAATTTTCATAGCCTCTGAGTATTCAACAGACTCATAACATTTTTTAGCACTTTCAAAACTTTCAAACTCTACTACTGTAGTTCTGTCTACAGGCCATTCCCCTTCAAAAACTTCAGTTTTTCCACCTCTAATTATGTATTTACCCCCATATTTTTTCATCACTTCAGTTGATAAAGGAGGATATTTTTGAAATAATTCATTTTTGTGAATTGAAACTCTCACAATGATGTATCCTTTTTTCATAACCAAGGATAAATTAATACTTTTAAACAGAGTTATCCACAGTTATTCATTATGCATGTAGTTTATTTGTAGAATGATGATACGACATTTCAAATTAATTAAAAAAAAAACCATGTTTTTCAAGTTTTTTTTATAGTTTGTTCTTTTGTTTTAAATCCAATTAAATTGTTTGTACAACTTTTGTAAAAATACATTAATCTTTCAAAAGTTATGCACAGCTATCTGGCTAGTATTAAATTGATCATTTATTTCCTGATTTTTCAGGCTTTTTTTGTAATAAAAACCTCATATTCAGATCATCTCACAGCAAAAATCACAGGTTTTGTTGATGCTTCAAGCCCAATTCACATTCTAGGGTATGATAGGAAATATTATTTTGAGGAAAATTCCGTACCTCTTTTTATTGTTGTAGAGCAGGATATAAACAAATTTAATCAGATTAATTTGAAAGCATTTCCACATATCAACATTGGCCTGTTTGCCTTTCAAGATACTGATGGAAATGGAGAATTTTCGAGAGATTTTAAAGGTCAACCTCTGGAACCATTCGGGTTTTCATTAAACCCTGATTTAAATTTTGAAGATGTTGTTTTTGAAAACATAGTTTTTGATATGACTAAATTTCAACAATTGGAAATTCGACTTAATTAATAATATTCAATATTTTTTTTACAGCCTTACTTAAAGAAACTTTAGAGGTATCAATTTCTAGGTCAGGATTGATAGGTTTTTCATAGATACTGTCTATCCCTGTGAAATTTGGTATTTTACCTTGTCTTGCCCTTTTATATAAACCCTTTGGATCTCTTTTTTCAGCTACTTTTAAAGGAGTAGAAATATAAATTTCTTTAAAATCATTTTTTTCAAAAAGTGATCGTGCCATTTCTCTTTCTAATCTAAATGGTGATATAAAAGCAATGATCACAATTAGTCCAGCGTCACACATAAGTTTTGCAACCTCTGCAACTCGCCTTATATTTTCAACTCTATCTTTGTCTGTAAAACCTAAATCTTTATTTAATCCGTGTCGAATATTGTCTCCATCAAGAATGTATGTTTTTTTACCTTGAGAGTATAATATTTTTTCTAGTTCATTAGCTATTGTGGATTTTCCTGATCCCGAGAGACCAGTCATCCACAGCACTTGACCTTTATGACCGTTTATCTTCTCTCTTAAATTCTTATTAATGGTTAAGTTTTGAAGTTGAATATTTTGTGATCTACGCAGAGAAAAGTTTATCATTCCCATTCCAATAGTTTGATTATTAATTGGATCAATAATTATTAAAGATCCCAAAATTTTATTTTCTTTAAAAGTCGAAAAGGGAACAGCTTTATTAAATGAGATAGAAATTTCTGCAACATCATTGAGTTTAAGTTCATTTCCAGCAGCAAATTCTAACGTATTTACATCATATATTTTTTTTATGTTCATAATTTTAATACTGGTTGAGATATTATGAATTTTCGCTAAATAAGTTCTTCCAGTAAAACCCTTATCCTCTGACATCCAAATAACATTCATGTTAAATTGGTCAGCCATATCAATTGTGGAGTTTTTTGAGCAGAGTATATCGCCCCTGGAGGTATCTATCTCTTTGTCTATGGTAAGTGTAACACTTTGCTTTAAATTTGCAGTTTTAAGTGATCTTTCACCTACAAAAATATCTTTTACTTTTACTTTTCGATTTGACGGAAGAGAAATTAACTCATCACCCTTTTTAATTTTTCCCTCAGCGACGGTTCCTGAATATCCTCTAAAATTCAAATTAGGTCTATTGACACTTTGAACAGGAAGTACAAAACTGTTTGAGCTTTGTATTTTAGTTTTTGTAGTTTCTAAATAGTCAAATAGGGTTTTATCATTGTACCATTTCATGTATTTAGATTTTTTGTGAATATTATCTCCCTTAAGTGCTGATATAGGAATACTTTGAATATTTTCAAAATTTAATTTTTTTGAGAAAAATTCGTATTCAGAGCTTATTTTTTTGTAAATATTTTTATCATAGTTAACTAAATCCATTTTATTAATTGCCAAGATAATATTTTTAATTCCAAGAAGAGATGCAATAAAAGAATGTCTCTTAGTTTGTGTAAGTATGCCATTACGGGCATCAACAAGTAAGATAGCTAACTCAGCTGTTGAGGCCCCAGTCGCCATGTTTCTAGTATATTGCTCGTGACCTGGTGTATCTGCTACAATAAACTTTCTTTTGCTACTTGAAAAAAATCGATATGCAACATCTATAGTAATACCTTGTTCCCTCTCAGCTGATAAACCATCGACCAGTAATGCAAAATCTATATTCTCACCTTGTGTTCCATATTTTTTTGAGTCGTTTTTTAATGAAGCAACTTGATCATCAAATATCATTTGAGATTCATAAAGCATCCTCCCAATTAATGTACTTTTACCATCATCAACAGATCCACAAGTGATAAACCTTAATAGATCAAGGGAGGCTTGACTTTTTAAGTATCTGCTAATTGTACCTGCTTTATACATTTAAAAATAACCATCAATTTTTTTGATTTCCATAGAGCTACTTGAATCTGTATCGATAGCTCTTCCTTGTCTTTCAGATGTTTTGGATTGAAGAAGTTCAAGAACAATGTCTTCAAGTGAATTTGCATTTGATTCAATAGCACCAGTTAAGGGATAACAACCAAGTGTTCTGAACCTAATTCTTTTTAATTCAATTTTTTCGTTAGATTGAATATTAAATCGATCATCATCGACCATAATAATCACTCCATCTCTCACGACTACAGGTCTAACTTTTGCAAAATATAAGGGAACTATTGGTATTTGTTCTTGGTATATATATTGCCAAATATCTAATTCTGTCCAATTAGATAATGGAAAAACCCTTGTGCTTTCACCCTTATTGACTTTAGAGTTATATAGAGACCAAAGCTCTGGACGCTGATTTTTGGGATCCCATTGATGAGAGGGGTTTCGGAATGAAATAACCCTTTCTTTAGCTCTTGATTTCTCTTCATCCCTTCTTGCTCCACCAAAAGCAGCATCGTATTTATATTTGTCCAAGGCTTGTTTTAGACTCTGAGTTTTCATTATATCAGTGTGGAGAGCAGAGCCATGATCAAAGGGATTAATATTTGATTTAATACCATCAGGGTTAATATGTGTTATTAGCTTCATACCACTATTTTTTTTTACCCAATTTCTAAATAAATACATTTCTCGGAACTTCCATCGAGTATCAACATGTAGTAGAGGAAATGGAGGAAGGCTAGGGTAAAAAGCTTTTTGAGCAAGCCTTAACATCACTGAACTATCTTTTCCTATTGAGTAAAGCATGACAGGATTTTTTGTCTCGCTAACTACTTCTCTGATAATATGAATACTTTCTGCTTCTAGATCTGACAGATAACTGTTTGGAGGTAAATTAAATTTATTGAGTAGTTTCGTATTATTAATTTTGAGGTTATTTGTATAAAATAAATATTCAGGAAAATGAATTGAGAGTTTTAATTTATTGTTAATTTGATTTTCATCAATTTTTTGATCGAGAAAAATTTTAAGAAGATAAGTGTCTGGAAAAATTACAACATTTTTTTTTCTTAATTTTAAGAAATATTTTAAACTCTCAGAAATATCTTTTATTTTATTTGATTTAACTTTGACCCATAGTCTTCCATTACGTCTATCATTTGCAAATAAAAATTTATTATTATTTACCTCAACGTATTGGATAAACAAAATAAGTGATCTTTGTTTTTCAAATTTTCTTATGGAGTCTTCATAAATTAATTTATTTATATGGCCTGAATGTATGTTTAAAAGACTTTCTATATTTAAATTCTCTGGAAAAATTGATATTTTTTCCAACCACCTTTCATAAGATCTTTTTGTTTTAAATAATTTTTTACTAAAAAGGAATTTATAATGACTATCGCTATCCCAAGCAGGAAATTTTATTGATGGGTTAATTTTAAAAAATAAAGTATGATTCATTATAATTGACCATTTGTCGTATTATTGGAAAAATACAAAAAATAATCTAAATGTATATAAAAAAAAGTAAAATTTCAAAAAAATGACAAATAATTACATAATACGACAATTTGAGTTTTTCAATGAAATCAGTGAAAATCTTGAGCTATGTTCCCAAAAAATTCTTAATATTTATGATAACTATGATCAAAGTATTGAATTTAAAGATGATAAAAGTCCATTAACAGAAGCAGATTTAGTATCACATGAACACATTTCTGATTTATTATCATCTATTTCAGCTTACCCCATAATTTCAGAGGAGGGAGAGCAAAAATTCACTGATGAGCCAAAATACTGGTTAGTTGATCCTTTGGATGGAACTAAAGAATTTATCAATAAGAATGGTGAATTTACAATTAATATTGCTTTGATTAATAACAATTATCCCACCCAAGGGTTTGTTTACATTCCGAAAGATAAGACGTTATTTTTTGGGGGTCTTAAAAAAGGTTCATACAAGTTATTAAATGAAAATATCAAATCTATTTCTGTGCAATCACCATCCGATAAATTAAAAATTGTTACGAGCAGAAGTCATCTAAATAATGAGACAGAAACTTATTTATCTCAGTTTAATAACTTTGATACTCTACAAGCCGGAAGTTCTTTAAAGTTTTGTATGATAGCAGAGGGACTAGCAGATTTATACCCTAGGCTAGGACCTACTTCTGAATGGGACACTGCAGCAGCACAAGCAGTTGTAGAGGGAGCAGGTGGTACTGTAAAAGACTTAAAAGGTAAAAGGTTGAAATATTCAAAGAAGGATATAATCAATCCTCATTTTATAGTTAGAGGTAAAATCTAAATTTATTTACTAGGGTTTTTTTCTTTATAAGTTTTTTCTAAACTTATGTCATCTACTTCAGTGTATATTTGAGTTGTAGATAACGAACTATGTCCTAGTAATTCTTGAATTATTCTTAAATCCCCACCATTTTTTAATAGGTGAGTTGCAAAACTATGTCTTAATGAGTGAGGTGTTGCTGTTTTTGGTAGCCCCAAATTAACTCTGGCATTCTTCAAATCTCTTTGGAAAGCTGAGGCTTTAAGCGGATTACCTCTATCGCCAATAAATATCGAAACATCACTTGGCAAATCATATGGTATTTCTTTTAGATAATTTTCTAATGAATTAGCTACAATATCAAGAACTGGCACTAATCTTTCTTTATTACCTTTGCCCAAGATTGTAAGAGAACTTTTATCAATTAAATGGTTTTTAGTAATAGATAGCGCCTCATTTATTCGTAGCCCACATCCGTACAAAAGATAAAGCAAAGCTATATTTCTTTTTTGAACCCAGCTTTTTTTTGATATTTTTTTTAACTCTTCAATTAAAATCTCAATATCTCCCTCTGCTATAGGTTTAGGAAGGGATCTTGGAATTTTTGGATTTTTTAATAATTGAACCTCGCTATAAGCAACTTTATATAAATCATTATTTAGAGATGAATACTTAAAAAAATTTTTAATAGAACTAATAGCTCTTCTCCTTGATCTTGCTGACAATGGTTTTTTATAAATATTTTTATATTTTCTATTCTCACTGAGATCTGCCAACCAAGCCCTAAATGTCTGCAAATTTAAATCTTTTGAATTTGATAAAGATACGGAATTTCCATTATAGAATTTAAAGAAAATTAAAAAATCACATACATCAAAGCAGTAAGATCTATATGTGTTTTCCGAGTGGCCTTTTATGTCTTTTAAATAAGTAGCCCATTTATCAAAGTCTTGTATTGAGGATTTATCTATTTTTAACTGTTCTAACAGTTCAATAAAATTCATTACATTATATTATAAATTAGAATCAAAATTTAAAATGGATTATTACTACCAAGTTATGCCAATAGGGCAAATAAATGATAGCCTGACTTATAAATACTCACATTCTATCGATGTAGGCTCTATTGTTGAAATACCTTTAAGAAAAAGAAAATCAGCAGGTGTTATTATATCTCAAACAAACATTAAAGATTTAAAATTCGATCTCAAAAAAGTACTTTCAATTAGTAATTATTATCAATTTACTGTTTGCACAGAAAACATTGATTTTTACAAGTATGTGTCAATACACTGCTTCATAGATTTAGGTATGGTTTTGAAGATGGCAATACAACAATTTCCTAATACACAATTAAAAAATTATTATCTTTTTGAAAATAAAATTTATGAAACTCAAAAAAATCTAATTGATAAATACAATCTATCAAAAAAAGATTGGCAGAAATTATTAGAAGAAAAAAAAATTTCTCAAACTACAGATAGTTTTATTTTTGATGGAATGGCGCAAAATATTTCTTTAAACCCTGATCAAGAAAATATTTTTAAATCACTTCAAATAAATAAAAATAATGATTTTCAAGTTCACCTTATAGATGGTGTTACAGGTTCGGGTAAAACAGAGTTGTATTTAAAAGCTGTTGAGTCAAATTTAGTAAGAGGAAATCAATCTTTAATACTTTTACCAGAGATAGCTCTAACTGAAGAATGGTCTAGAAGATTTTTTAAATATTTTGGTTGTAGGCCCTTTATTTGGCACTCCAAACAATCAAAAATTCAAAAAGCTAGAATAATCAGATCTCTTTTATCGGGTGAACCATGTGTTTTAGTTGGAGCAAGGTCATCAGTTTTACTTCCTTTCAAGAATTTAAAATTAATTATTTGCGATGAAGAGCACGACTCATCTTATAAACAAGAAGGTGGCCCAAAATATCAAGCAAGAGATATGGCCATATATAAAGCAAAATGTTCAAAAGCTTTATGTCTATTGATAAGTGCATCCCCATCATTAGAGAGCCTTCATAATTCTAATCAGAGAAAATTTCATATTCATCATCTTTCCAATCAATTTCATAAAACTCAATTACCATTAGTTGAAATTGTTGACATGAATAAATCAAAACCTAGCTCTAGGGCTTGGATATCAAAACAAGTATTTGATGAAACTAATAAGATCTTAAAACAAAAAGGACAAGTTTTATTTTTTCTTAATAGACGCGGCTATGCTCCATCTAAAATATGCGTAAGTTGTCATACACCAATACAGTGTCAAAATTGTGCAGTAAATTTAGTTTATCACAAAAAAATTGATAGACTCATTTGTCATCATTGTTCAAATTATTTTGAGCCTAACCAAATATGTAAAATGTGTTCATCTGAAAAATTCATATCGATTGGTATAGGGTTAGAAAGACTTCAAGAGGAAGTTACACGACTTTTTCCAGGATATTCAAATCAATTATTTTCCAGTGACACCCTAAAATCAAAAAAAAATAAAAAAGAGATCATTGAAAATGTATTTAATTTAGAGACTAGTCTGTTGATTGGCTCACAAATAATTGGTAAGTCTTTTCATTTTCCAAATTTAAAATTAGTAAATATTATTGATGCAGACTCAAGTCTGTATAGTCCTGACTTCAGAGCTATGGAAAAAACATACCAACTTTTGCAACAAGTAGCAGGAAGATCTGGAAGAGAGGGTAACAGGGGTAAGGTCTTAATTCAAACTTATAATCCTAAGCATTCGATATACAATTCTCTTAAGAACCAAAGCAGAGATCAATTTATAAAATTAGAACTTCAAAGAAGAGAAGAAAATAATCTTCCTCCATTTTACAAAATTGTTCAAATTCAATTAATCCACCCTAATGTCTCAGCAATAAGAGAGGCTTGCCAAGAAATTCTTGATATATCCAAACAGAGTAGACTTGATATTTTAGGACCTGTTCCTTCATTGATTCCTTATAAAATGAGGCACTTTCATGAGAATTTTTATTTTAAAGAGAGGTCATATAAAGCTTTGAGAAAAAAAATAGACATCTTGATGTCAAAAATACCCGCTAAATACAGGCGTTTTCTAAATATTGATATTGATCCACTATCAATTGCTTGATGCGTCATTTGTATGATGCCGGTTAGTCTAGTGATGTGATAAAAAATTGAGGTTAACTATACAAAATGACCAATAAAATCGCATCTAAAAGGTATTCCACTGCCTTGTTTGACTCAGTTAAAAACGAAGAATTAGATGCCTTACTAAAAGATGCTCAAAGTTTATCTGAGACCATGACTGACAGCCAAGAGTTATCTTCACTTTTAAAATCACCTCTTACCAAAAATGAATTAAAATCAAATATCCTATTAAAAATAATCCAAGGATTGCCATCTGAAAAAATTTTATCTGGCCTCGTCAACACACTTAAAAAAAATAAAAGACTTAATTTATTTGAAAATGTTTTATCTGATTTTCAGGATGTTCTTTTTGAAAAAAGGGGATATCAAAAAGCTAAAGTAACAACATCTCATGCCATTAATGATGAAATAAAAAATAGTATTCAGGATTTATTACACAACCAATATGGTTCCAAAATTAATTTAGAGTTCCACGTAAATAATTCTTTACTAGGAGGAATGACTGTAGTGATTGGATCAAAGATGATCGATCTTAGTATTCTTAATCAAGTTTCTAAATTTACCAACAACGTGAAAGGAGACATTTAATGTCAATAAAAGCATCGGAGATCTCTTCTATCATCAGAGATCAGATTAATAACTTTGAAAGCCAAGCAGATATTTCAGAAGTAGGAACTGTCCTAAAAGTTGGTGATGGAGTTGCTCAAGTTTATGGTTTGGACAATGTCCAAGCAGGTGAAATGGTAGAATTTACTGGTGGTGTCCAAGGAATGGCACTTAACCTTGAAGAGGACAATGTTGGTATTGTTATTTTTGGTGATGATAGAGGTATTAAAGAAGGCGATACTGTTAAAAGAACGCAAAAGATTGTAGAGGTACCTGTTGGTAAAGGCTTGTTAGGAAGAGTTGTCGACGCTCTCGGAAATCCAATTGATGGTAAAGGTCCTATCCAAAGTAGTGAGTCTAGTAGAATAGAAGTTAAAGCACCTGGTATTATTCCTAGACAAAGTGTAAGCGAACCAATGCAGACAGGGCTCAAAGCCCTTGACTCACTAGTCCCCATTGGTCGAGGACAACGTGAATTGATTATTGGTGATAGACAAACTGGCAAAACAGCTGTTGCTATTGATACCATAATTAATCAAAAAGAAATCAACCAGTCTGATGATGAATCAAAAAAATTATATTGTATCTATGTAGCTATTGGGCAAAAGAGATCAACAGTTGCTCAAGTTGTTAAAACTCTTGAGGAAAATGGAGCTATGGAATACACCATCGTTGTTGCAGCTTCAGCTTCTGATCCAGCACCACTCCAATTTTTAGCTCCGTATGCAGGTTGTTCTATGGGTGAGTTTTTCCGTGACAATGGAATGCACGGCCTAATCGTTTATGATGACTTATCAAAACAAGCTGTTGCATATAGACAAATGTCTTTATTACTAAGAAGACCGCCAGGACGAGAAGCGTTTCCTGGTGATGTTTTTTATCTTCACTCACGTCTTCTAGAAAGAGCAGCTAAAATGAATGACGAAAATGGTGGAGGTAGTTTAACAGCACTTCCTGTTATTGAAACTCAAGCTGGTGATGTATCTGCTTTTATTCCAACTAATGTGATTTCAATTACAGATGGTCAAATTTTCTTAGAGACAGAATTGTTTTTTTCAGGTATTAGACCAGCGATTAATGTTGGTTTATCTGTGAGTCGTGTGGGTTCTGCAGCACAAACTAAAGCTATGAAAAAGGTTGCTGGTAAAATCAAGTTAGAGTTAGCTCAATATCGTGAGATGGCCGCTTTCTCTCAATTTGCATCAGACCTTGACGCCTCTACCAAACAATTACTTGCAAGAGGGGAAAGACTAACTGAACTATTAAAACAAGATCAATACGTTCCGATGTCTGTAGCTGATCAAGTTTTAAGTTTGTACTCTGGTGTTAGAGGTTTCTTGGATAAAATTGAAATATCCAAAATCACAGATTTTCAAGTTAAGTTTCTTGAAGGACTTCGTGCCGATCATTCAGATATTTTTGACGAAATTAATAACACGGGTAATTTTAGCGATGAGTCTGATAAAAAAATCGAGGATTATTTAGAAAAATTTACAGCTAATTATAGTTAATGCCAAATTTAAAAGAATTAAAGAATAGAATTTCCAGTGTAAAATCCACTCGAAAAATTACATCTGCGATGAAGATGGTTGCTGCGAGTAAGCTGCGCCGAGCTCAAGAATTAGCTGAGTCATCTAGAGTCTATGCAGATAGTTTAAGTTTCATTCTTTCATCTTTGGCAGGAAATACTAAAAATAGCTCTGATTTACCAGAAATCTTAACTGGTAGAGAAAATTCAAAAATTAGTCTTTTAATAATTAACTCCTCTGACCGTGGTCTATGCGGAGGTTTTAACTCAAATCTATTCAGAAATGCAAAAAAATGGATTAGTGATCAACAAGGACAAGGTAAGTCTGTCAAAATAATGACTGTTGGCAAAAAAGCATCTAGTTTTTATAAAAAAACAGACTTAGATATCGTGGCTAGTTTTGAAGATTTAAATTCTAATGATAGACAAATTCAGGTTTCAGAGGAAATAAAAAATAAAATTATGGAACTATTCGAAAATAATGAAATAGATGAAGTTTCTATTCTATTTAATAAGTTTGTTTCTGCGATTTCACAAGAGCCTACATACCAATCGTTGATACCTTTAAGTAATGAGGAAACTAGTGAAGATGAGAGTGAAGCCAATAATGCTATTTTTGAATTTGAACCTGATAAAAATGAACTTTTAGAGTATCTGGTTCCAAGAAATTTTTTAACACAAATTTATAGAAGTGTTCTTGAAAGCTCTGCGTCTGAGCATGCAGCAAGAATGACTTCCATGGACAACGCAACAAGAAATGCGGGAGACATGATTGATCGGTTGACGCTAACATATAACCGAACAAGACAAGCATTCATCACAAAAGAACTTATCGAAATTATTTCAGGAGCAGAAGCTGTTTAGGAAAGGAGCAACAAATGGCAAGTAATAAGGCAGGAAAAGTCACACAGGTATTAGGGGCTGTAGTTGACGTCGCCTTTGAAGGAGAATTACCCCCAATTTTAAATGCATTATCTACAAAAGTAGGTGATCAAGATTTAATTTTAGAAGTAGCGCAGCACCTTGGTGAAAATACTGTTCGAACTATTGCTATGGACGCAACGGAGGGTCTTCAAAGAGGCCAAGAAGTTCAAGACAATGGTGATCCTATTTCTGTGCCAGTCGGACCAGAAACGTTAGGTCGAATTATGAACATCATCGGTGAACCTATTGACGAGCGAGGTCCAATTGAATCAAAAAAATCTCTTCCTATTCACAGAGCAGCTCCTGATTTTGTTGATCAATCAACCGAAACCGAAGTTCTTGTTACAGGTATTAAAGTTATCGATCTTTTAGCACCCTACTCTAAGGGTGGAAAAATTGGTCTTTTTGGTGGTGCTGGTGTTGGAAAAACTGTTTTAATCATGGAATTAATTAACAATGTAGCTAAAGCCCATGGTGGATACTCTGTTTTTGCTGGAGTGGGAGAAAGAACTCGTGAAGGGAACGATCTTTACCATGAAATGATTGAGTCAGGTGTTATCAATCTTGAGGGCGATACTTCAAAAGTGTCTCTAGTTTACGGTCAAATGAATGAACCTCCAGGAGCTAGAGCAAGAGTTGCTTTATCAGGTTTAACACAAGCTGAATATTTTAGAGATGAAGAAAATCAAGACGTCTTATTCTTTGTTGACAACATCTTCCGGTTTACACAAGCTGGATCAGAGGTTTCGGCTTTACTAGGACGTATTCCATCAGCTGTGGGATATCAACCTACCTTGGCTACAGATATGGGCGCACTTCAGGAAAGAATTACGACTACTAACAAAGGATCAATAACATCTGTACAAGCGATTTATGTTCCTGCTGATGATTTAACTGACCCTGCACCTGCAACATCATTTTCTCACTTAGACGCAACTACTGTGTTAAACAGATCAATTGCAGAGCTTGGTATTTATCCTGCAGTGGATCCTTTAGACTCCACTTCTAGAATCTTGGAGCCAAGAACTCTGGGTGAGAAGCATTATCAAGTTGCAAGAGATGTTCAAAAAACTCTTCAAACCTACAAAAGTTTACAAGATATTATTGCAATCTTAGGTATGGATGAATTATCTGAAGAAGATAAGCTCGTTGTATCAAGAGCTAGAAAAATTCAACGTTTCTTGAGTCAACCTTTCCATGTTGCAGAGGTGTTTACTGGCTCACCAGGTAAGTTTGTTTCTTTAGAGGATACCATCAAAGGTTTTGATGGATTGGTCAAAGGTGACTACGATCACATTCCTGAAGCAGCTTTCTATTTGGTTGGAACAATTGAAGAAGCATTAGAAAAAGCTAAAAAAATGGCTGAGGAAGCAACGAAATAGTTATGATTAATTTGAAGGTCGTATCCCCTCAAAAAGTGATTTTTGAAAAAGAAGTTGAAATGGCAGTTTTGCCAGGAGCAGAGGGTGATTTTGCTGCAATGCCTAATCATTCTCCGTTCATCAGTTCTTTGCGACCTGGTCAAATGGCAATTATGTCTTCAAACAAAGTCGATGAGAGTTTCTTTGTGTCAGGTGGTTTGGTTATGCTAAAAGAAAAGGTTTGTGAGGTCTTAGTTGATCAAATAGAGCCATTGTCTGATGTTAATAGCTCTAACTACCAACAATCTAAAACCTATCAAGAACTAGAGGGTAATGAAACTGCTCTTGGTACGTTTGAACAAGTGGTAAATAATCCGCCTTATAAATAGTCTTTAAATTCTTTTAATAATTTTTCGTAAATTGCTTTTTTAAAAGGCACTATGTTGGGAACCAAAAAATCTGATTTAACCCATTTATAATCAGAAAATTCAGGGTGAGATGTTTCAATATTTATATCTTTCTCACTGCCTTTAAATTCATACAAGAACCATTTTTGACGCTGACCTTTGTATTTACCTTTCCAAAGAGTTTTTGATAAGTCTTTAGGTAAAGAATAGTAATACCAGTCTTTGCTCTGTGAGATTAATTTAACTTTATTTTTTTTTATACCAACCTCTTCCTCCATTTCTCTAAGAGCAGCCACTTCAGATTTTTCTTTGGGATCAATCCCACCTTGTGGCATTTGCCAAAATTCTGAAGGGTGGTCTATTCTTTTTCCAACAAATATTTCTTTATTTTGGTTAATAATCATCATACCAACATTTGGTCGATAATCTTTGGGGTTTATATTCATTAATTTAATACAGCTATTGTTTTGACTGCATCAATGGCACGAGATAGCTGATAATCTCTTTCAAGAATATCATCAGTTGACTCTTCCTCCTCACTTTCTTCATTTGTCTCATTATCTAAAGCTTCTCGATAATCTGACTCTCTAAACGTAAAGTTATTATCAATCACATTTAGTTCAGCTCTAGGCACTACAACATCCGGCTCAATACCAACTGCTTGTATTGAATCCCCACTTGGTGTGTAATACTTTGCGATAGTGAGTCTGATTGCACCGCTGTCAATAGGTATAATGGTTTGCACAGAACCTTTTCCAAATGACTTTATGCCCATAATTACTGCTCTATCATGATCTTGTAATGCACCAGCAACAATTTCAGATGCCGAAGCAGAGCCCTCATTGATTAATATAATCAATGGTTTTCCATTAATTAGATCTCCTTTTTTAGCAGAGTAAACTTGAACATCTTTCTTTTCTCTTCCTCTGATTGAAACTATTTCTCCTTTATCAAGGAACATATCTGTAACTGATACAGACTCATTTAATAATCCCCCTGGATTATTTCTTAAATCCAGAACATAACCAATTGGAGCATCAGTACCATCTTCAAGTTCTTTTATACTTTTTTTTAATCCTGTTGTTGTTTGCTCATTAAATTGAATTATTCTTATGTATCCTACATCGTTAATCAAACGATGTTTAACAGATGCAACTTTAATTATATCTCTTTTAATATCGACATCGAATGGATCTTCGGAAGATCTAAAAATTGTTAAAGTTATAGTGGTCCCTGGTTCACCTTTCATAATATCAATTGCTTCCTTTAAAGTCATATCGACTACTGATGTGCCATCTAAATGCGTTATATAATCTCCAGCTAAAATTCCAGCCTTATAGGCAGGGGTATCGTCAATTGGAGAGACTACTTTTATGAAACCTTTATCTGTCGTGATTTCGATGCCTAATCCACCAAAAGAACCTGATGTGTCCATCTGCATTTCTTTATAAATTTCTTCACTCATAAAACTTGAATGAGGATCCAGAGCTTGTAGCATCCCATTCAAAGCTTTTTCTATTAACTCTTTATCAGTTACCTCTTCAACATATTGATTTTTTACTCGGTTATAAACTTCGTTGAAAATACTTAATTGTTTATAGGTTTCTTTAGTATCAGAAAAACTGACATTCACATTAAAGATTAAAATTAAAATGAAAAATATTTTGAGCATATTTGATTTTTTAAGAGGCAGTATTGATCGTGTTGAAGTCTTCAGACCATAGTTTTTCCAAATCGTATATTTCTCTAACTTCATTTCTAAAAATATGCACTAAAACATGTCCAGCATCAATAACCGTCCAGTCGCAAAGGGGCTTTCCTTCTGGTTTATTGCAATAAAGTTTATTTTTCTTAAGGTATCGGTAAACCTTATCTGAAACTGAGTCAACATGCTTATTTGATCGCCCGGATGCAACGATCATGAACTCAGCGAATTCTGCCTTTCCTTTGAGAGAAATAACTGAGATATTCTTAGCCTTATTGTCTTCAAGACTGTCGACTATAGCTTTAACAGAAGGGTCTTTATCGTGATTAAGAATTTCGTAACTCACTAGATGACATCTCTACACCTATATTATCAAGAATATGGAAACAAGGAGTAGAGCAGTTAATAAAACTATTTAAATTAGGCATAAATAAATGGGAGAATTGCTTTTGGACTGTTGAATTTTCAATAAATTCATCATATCTCGGTCTATAAATAACGCAAATACTAATATTTTTTAAAATCCACTCATATTCTTTCCATTTGTGAAAATGACCAAGCTGATCAAGCCCTATAATTAAATAAAAAGAGCTAAGGTCACATTTAGTCTTAATTTTTTGCAACACATCATAGGTACATTTCATTTTATAACGATGTTCAAAGTCAGAAACTTTTACTAACGGCTCTTTAATTTTTGATCGGATATTTGATAATTGAGAATTTATTGAGTTTAAATTTTGATTAGCTTTAAGAGGATTTTGATAAGTGGGAAGGATAAATAGTTTTTTCAGATTTAAACTTTTTATTGAACTTTCTATTACATGAACGTGTCCCTCGTGTAAGGGATTAAAAAATCCACCATACAGTCCAATCTTTCTATTCATCTATTTTCCTCAAAAATTTTTTAGAGACACCATTTTTCTCGAGGAATTTATTTAGAATATCTATAAATTGTAATTGTAATTTTGAACTTGTATGAAATAAAATCGGCACTCTTTGTTTAAAAAAATAAAGTAAAGATATAATAAATTGCAAATCGTTTTCTTCCTCTATATAAACTACACCTTTGTTTATCAAACGCTCTTTGTTATATTTAAAGAAAAGGTTATTAAAGGGCTCACTTATAAGAGTCACTTTATTAATTTCATTTAATTCTTTTTCATTTAAAAAATTTAAACTTTCTAACTCATATATTGAAGATTTGATTATATGAGTAACATCCTCTTTGTTCAAAGAGCTAAGATATTCGATCTGAGATTTTAATTCTTGAAAATTATTACGGAATTCCATTAAGGCCTAGTGGTGTGATTGCCTATTACTTGATATTTAAATGTTGTTAGGTGTTTTGCTCCTACTGGCCCTCTCACATGAAGCTTGTCAGTAGAAATACCTATTTCTGCTCCAAATCCGAATTCTCCACCATCAGCAAATTGAGTGGAAGCATTATTCATTAAAATGGCACTTTTACAGTTTTGAAAGAAATACTCTATAGATTGTTGATTGTTACTTAAACAGCTCTCGGTATGTCCACTAGAATATTTGTTTATATGCTCTACACATTCTTCAACATTATCAACTAGTTTTACTGTAATTTTCTTATCTAGATATTCAGTTGACCAATCTTCTTCTGTTGCATCTCGATCGATTGAATAAATATCTTTGAGTCGACTACATCCAATAATTTCACATCCTTGTGATTTTAAATTATCTAAAACTGATGAAATATCTTCTGCTGAATTATTAGAGTGTATAAGTAAAGTCTCTGTTGCCCCACAAATCTCTGGTCTTCTCAGCTTGGCATTTGCGATGACCTCAGTGGCTTTATCTTTATCATATCCTTCATCCCAAAAAGTATGACACAAACCTTCCAAATGTTTAATTGTAGGAACTTTTGAATTTTTAGATATTGTTTCAATTAACGATTTTCCCCCACGAGGAATAATCACATCTACATCTCCTTCAGCTTTTAACAACTCTTCAACAAAACTACGATCAGTACTTTGAATAAAACAAACAAGATGAGTATCAAAATTTAAATCTTTTAAAGCATCTTGAATGCACTCATAAAGTTTTTTATTAGTTTCGATACACTCAGAGCCCCCTCTAAGAATAGAAATATTTCCAGATCTAAGGCAAAGACATGCAGCATCTATTGTGACATTAGGTCGAGACTCATAAATAATACCAATCACACCAATAGGCACTGAGACTTTTGTAAATTGTAACCCATTAGTGGCATTGGTCCAACTTTCTAAAGTTTGATCAAGGGGATCTTGCATTTGGGCTATTTTCTCAACATCACGAGAAAGTTGATCTATTTTCTCTGAAGTCAAAACTAATCTATTAATCATAGGTGCAGAAACATTATTAGATTTTGCTCTCTCTACATCTGCTTGATTAGCTTTTAGAATTTCATTTTTATTAGACAATAGAAAACCACTAATATTCATTAAGATTCTACTTCTATCCTCTGCAGATAGTTTGGACATGGCACTCGATGCCCTCTTCGAATGGTTTAAAATTTCTTGAAAATAGTCACTCATCTCGATCTCACCAAGTTATCTTTATGAACAATCTCATCCTCTCGGACAAAGCCTAGAATTTCACTAAATTCTGATGATTTTTTACCTTTTATTTTATCCATTTCTTGAAAATCATAATTAATCATGCCTCTAGCTAACTCTTTTTTATTGTAATGGATCGAAACAGTATCACCACGATAAAACTTTCCATCGATTGACTTTACACCGATTGCCAACAGACTTGAATTTTTCTTGAGTGCTTTTGAGGCCCCTTCATCAATATGAACAATTGCTTTTTGTATTGGTCTATTCCAAATCCATTGCTGGCGGCTTGTCAGAATATTTTTGGAAGGGTGAAACCATGTTGAAGATTGAGGATCAATCTTACTCAAAGGATTATTCACCAAACCATTTGATATGATCATGGTGGATCCAGATTGAATACACAGTTTTGCAGCATTGATTTTTGCCAACATCCCACCAGAACCAAACTCACTTAAATCTTTATCAATATATTTTTCTATTTGTTGATCAACCTCTTCAACAGATGTAATCAGTTTAGCTTGCAATGATTTTTTAGGATTTGCAGTATACAGACCATTCACATCAGATAATAAAATTAATAACTCAGCTGACAGGGCATTTGCGATCATAGCAGAAAGTTTATCATTATCTCCAAAACGAATTTCTTCTGTCGAGGTAGTATCATTTTCATTAATTATTGGAACAACATTTAAATCCATTAGAGAGTAAATTGTATTTCTGATGTTCAAATATTTTCTTCTTTCGTTTAAATCTTCAGCTGTTATTAAAATCTGAGAACTTTGAATATTTAATTTTGCAAAAGCTTTTTGCCATTGTTGCGAGAGTTGTATTTGACCTATTGATGCAGCAGCCTGCTTTTCATGCAAATTAGTCAACTTTTTTTTTGAGAGTATATTCCTACCTAAAGCGATTGCACCAGATGAAACAATGATTATCTTAGAACCTCTCTTTTGAAGTTCTTTCACGTCTGCAATTAGGGAGCTTAGCCATTTTTTCCTCAGCACATGCTTTTCATTAACTAAAATATTTGAGCCAACTTTAATGACAATAACTTTTGATTTTTTAGCTAATTCTAAAAATTTTTTATTCATCTTGTAAATATTCCAAACATAAATTTGTTAATTGATCTAATTGATGGCCCGTTGCAGCTGAAATCAATTTAACTTCTTGATTTAAAGTCTCAAATTCTTTTTTAATTTCCTCAACCCTTTTCTGATCAGCAATTTCAATCTTATTTAGTGCAATAATTTCTTTTTTTTGTTCTATTTTACCTCCATAATTTAAAAGTTCTTGTCGAATAACTTTATAATTTTCAAAAGGTTCTTCTTCAGTGATATCTACGACGTGAATTAAAATTTTACACCTTTCAACATGGGATAAGAAATCATGACCTAGTCCTTTCCCATCACTAGCATGTTTTATGAGTCCAGGTATATCTGCTAATACAAATTCAAGATCTTCTTTTTGAACCATTCCGATGTGTGGATGAAGTGTTGTAAAGGCATAATCAGCAACTTTTGACTTAGCATTCGTTACAAAATTTAAAATTGAAGATTTACCTGCATTTGGCATTCCCACCAAACCAACATCAGCTAATATTTTCAGCTTTAATCTGACAGTTGACTCTTGTCCTTTTTCTCCTTGTTGGAACTTACGAGGTGCTCTATTAGTAGAACTTTTAAAGTGAGCATTGCCTTTGCCTCCCTGACCTCCTCTTAAAAAATGATAAGTTTCATCATCTTTTAAAATCTCATGAATTTTAATACTCATGTCTTCGGTGTATATCTCAGTTCCACAAGGGACGTCTAAAATAAGATCTTTACCGCTTGCGCCAGTTTTTAATTGACCAGCACCACCCATACCATTTTGCGCATTATGATGTTGGTTAAAACGATATCGTTGGAGAGTGTTGATTCCTTTGTTCCCTCGAAAAATAACATCACCACCTTTTCCACCATTTCCACCATTAGGGCCTCCGTACTCTACAAATTTTTCTCTTCGAAAACTAAGAGCGCCGTGCCCACCATTTCCAGATTTAATATATATTTTTGCTTTATCTATAAATGCCATAACAGTTTAATTTGAAGTTTTTTTTAAGTGGGTTTAGTTAACGCAAACAAACTGTCTGTTTCGAGATTTTTTAAACAGAACTTTGCCTTCAACTAAGGAGAAAAGAGTATGATCTTTTCCAATCCCAACATTTTCGCCCGGGTAAAATTTTGTACCGCGCTGACGAACAATAATGTTTCCAGGAATTACGTGTTCTCCACCAAACTTTTTAACTCCAAGCCTTCTACCAGCCGAGTCTCTTCCGTTTTTGGAACTTCCACCTGCTTTTTTTGTTGCCATATTTCTACTTTTTTACCTCAGTTGTTTGTTTTTTCACAGTCTTTTTTTCTTTAGCTTCAACCTTTTTAGGTTTTTCAGCTTTAGCTTCAACTTTTTTTGTTTCTGTAGCTTTTACTTCAGTTTTTTTTGGAGTTTCAGCCTTTTTTTCAACTTTTTTTGGAGTTTCTGCTTTTGGCGCAGCTTTCTTAGCTGGCTCTTTAAAGCTTTCTTCTCCAATGGCGGACTTGATTGCCATGACCTTTAATATAGAGATATATTGACGATGACCTTTAGTTCTTTGAAAATGTTTTCTTCTATTTTTTCTAAAAACTCTAATCTTATCGCCTCTAGTCTGGTACAGTAATTTTGCAGATACTTCTGCACCTTTTACAGCTGGAGAACCAAGTTCAAACTTGTCGCCATTTCCAACTGCAACGATATCTTTAAAAGATATGGTATCACCAACGTTACCCTCTATTTTATCAATTTTTAAAACATCTCCTGGAGACACTTTAAATTGCTTACCAACTGATTTAAGAACTGCGTACATAATAAGTCGGTCAATATATATAGGTCTTTATTTATGTCAATAGTCAAAAATGCAATAAAATAGGGATTTATTTAGAGATTAGTTTTTGATTAATTTATTTTGCAAGACTTACACAAAACATAAAATTCAAGGTTATACCTTGTAATTTCTAATTGATTATCCTTAACCAGATCACTGACACTATCCTTTAAATGTTTATTTTTAATCTCTTTTACCTTTCCACATCTCTCGCAAATGGTAAAAGCGGTATTGCTCGCACAGTTTGAGTTATTACATATTATAAATGAGTTAATACTCTCAATTTTGTGAATTTTTCCTAATTTAACCAATTTATCTAAAGCTCTGTAAACTTGAAGAGGTGAGTTTAAACCCTCTTTCTTCAGACTGTCTAATATAAAGTATGCCTTTAAAGGCTCGCCACTGTTTTGTAAGAGATCAAGAACAATTCTTTGATTTTTGGTTAAACTTCGACTTTTTTTAGAATGTGTATGTGTTGAACTCATCTTAATCTGATAATTCTATTTTTTTTTTTGAAATTAGCAATTTTTTCAGAGGTATCAGAGTTAAAATAAAGACACCTAAGGCTATTGCTAGTATAGTTGGGCCTGTCGGAGAATTCCAAATCATTGAAGTTTGTAATCCGAGTACAACTGAAACAAGTCCTATCACTGATGAAATTATTGCCATTTGTATAGGGGTAGATGATAAATTTCTAGAGGCAGCAGCAGGTATTATCAGAAGACCTGTAATTAATAATATTCCAACAATTTTAATTGAAATTGCTATTACGCTGGCAATTAGAATTGTAAAAATAGCATTAGCTAGATCAGCATTTAAGCCCTCTGCTTTAGCTAATTCTAAATTTACAGTTGCAGCAAATAGAGGCCTCCAAATTAGTATTAACACTATCAAAACAATGCTTCCACCAACCCAAACGAACAAAACATCAGTGATGTTTACTGATAAAATATCACCAAAAAGAAGACCCATAAGATCAATTCTTATAAACGAAAGTATACCTAATAAAACTAAACCAATTGCTAAAACTGAATGTGCTAAAAGACCTAGTAATGCATCATCAGGTAGATTGGTTTGTTTTTGTAGGAAAAGTAGTGACAAAGCAATAAAGCAAGAAACAGCAAAAACTGCAATGATCAGATTAAAATTCATTGCATAAGCGATAACTACACCCAACAATGCAGAGTGGGCGATTGTGTCACCAAAATAAGATAATCTCCTCCAAATAATAAAACATCCAAGTGGGCCTGTAATTAATGCTAAA
The DNA here is from genome assembly GCA_902523135.1 of uncultured Alphaproteobacteria bacterium. Classification (GTDB taxonomy): domain Bacteria; phylum Pseudomonadota; class Alphaproteobacteria; order HIMB59; family HIMB59; genus HIMB59. The sequence continues at coordinate 97,080 of CABYYB010000001.1, read as the reverse complement.
CCAATACCTGCTACAAACGCTCTGATAATAAAATCATCAAACATTATTTATTTTTATCCGCCTCTTTTATGCTTCCATCAGGTAAATGATGATGATCATGATTATGCTTATACAGCGATAAAGTAGGATCAATATTACTACCAAATAGCTTAATGTATTCTTGATCTTTTATAACTGAACTGGGAATACCAGAACAGCAAACATGCCCATTAAGACAAATAACATAATCAGTTTGAGACATAACGACATGTAAATTATGTGATATCAAAAGAATGCCACAATTAATTTTTTTTACAATTTCTTGAATTGTTTTGTATAAAGCGATCTCTCCAGAATAGTCTACTCCTTGAACAGGTTCATCTAATACAAGAAAATGGGGTTCTTTAGCTATGGCACGGGCCATGAGTAATCGTTGAAATTCACCTCCTGATAAATTTCTTACATCTTCATTAATCAGATGTTGGATACCAGTAATTCCAAGTGCATCATTTATTTCACTAGTTTTATGTTTTGTTACTAAATTAACAAAATCTATTGACCTCAAGGGTAAAGACCAATCAATTGAAATTTTTTGTGGTACATATGAAATTCTAATATCTTTTTTAATTGTGTTTGTACCTTCATCAGGTTTCAAAATATCTAAAGACATTTTAGCAGTAGTTGATTTACCTGACCCATTGGGTCCGATTAGTGTTACAATTTCTCCTTGTGAGACTTTTAAAGAAACACCCCTCACTAACCATTTTTGATTTCTAAAGATTCCACAATTATTTAATTCAACCAGACTGTTATTCATTTTTTATATATTGACATACTTGAAACGTTATACTATTACATATGTAATAATATAACACTTAGAGGAGTAATAAATATGAATTTTATTAAAAAATCAATTTTTATAATATTGGTTTCATTTTTTTTCAGTTTTAGTGCTAAAGCAGAAGTTAATGTAGTTACTACTATTAAGCCTCTCCACTCATTGGTGTCGAGTGTTATGAAAGGTATAGGTGAACCCTCTCTAATAATCGAAGGAACAAATAATCCTCATACTTTTGTTTTTAAACCTTCTCATGCAAAAATGATTGAAGAAGCTGATATTATTTTTTGGATTGGTGAGGATTTAGAGGCTTTTATGGAAAAACCTCTAGACTCACTTGCTGAGGAATCACAAGTTATTTCATTTATGGCGCTATCATCTATAGAAAAGTTAAAATTTAGAGAAAAAAATATCTTTGATGATCATGATGGCCATGAAGACGAACATGAAGGCCATGAGGATGAGGATGATCATGGTCACAAGGACGATGATCACGATGATGATCATGATGGCCATGAAGACGAACATGAAGGCCATGAGGATGAGGATGATCATGGTCACAAGGACGATGATCACGATGATGATCATGATGGCCATGAAGACGAACATGAAGGTCACGATGACGATCACAACGATGCACACGCACATGCACACGGTGAGTTTGATGCCCACATTTGGCTAGATCCTGTTAATGCCAAAAAAATGGTCTTAGAAATTGCTCACGAGCTTTCAGATTTAGATCCGAATAACAAAGTCAAATATGAAGATAATGCAAATGCAACAATCAAATCTTTAGATGAACTAGTTGATAGTAATAAGAAAATCTTATCAAAGGATATTAGTTATGTTGTATTTCATGATGCTTACCAATATTTTGAGAATAGATTTGGAGTAATTCCTGCTGGAGCATTGACTTTAAATCCAGATGTTTTACCAGGAGCTAAACAAATAGCAGATATACAAGATGTTATAAATGACAAAGGTATTAAATGTATTTTTTCTGAACCTCAATATAATCCAAAAATAATTGAAACTATCGGGAATGATATGAAAATTTCTACTGGTGTAATGGATCCTTTGGGAGCTTATATAGATGCTGGACCTTCAATGTATAGTGATTTAATTAATGGAATTGCAAATTCAATTAAAGATTGTCACTAATAAAATTTGAAATAAGTTTCAGAAAATTTAAATAGTCATAGAAACTTAAAGGCAAAAAAAAAACTAATTTACATATCTTTCTTATAGGCATTTTATATGCCTATGAGAAAAATTAAAAATAAAGTTTGTAATCTTAAAATAAAAAGAATCGTCGAGGAAAAATATTATCCAATATCATTTATTGATAGAGTAAATGTTATGTATCAATTGAACTCTCAAAAAAAAAATAAAGTGAATGTCACTAACATGAGTAAGCCTTGATACAGCTAACTAAACAAAGTTATTTAAAACCCATTTCAATCTAATAGTGCTATTTTGTCTTTAATTTTTATCCTGAAAGTATTGATAAATAATGAAATTTAACATAGTTTAACTCTGATGAACTTATCAAACGCTTGTAAAAAAGATATTGATGTGGTCTTAGAAAATTGTGGCTGGAGACAGACCAAACAGAGAGTGGTGCTTTTAAAGTCAATTTTTGATGGCAATCATAAACATTTTTCTATTAATCAAATTAATGAAATTCTAAAAGACAATAGAAGTTATTTTTCTCTGACTACTCTTTATGAAAATCTAAATACCCTTGTTGATAAAGGATATTTAAAACAAATCGTTGTTGATAAACAATCATTTTACGACACTAATACTACCGATCATATACATGTTTATAATCAAGAAGAAAACCGTATCTATGATTATGACGATTGCAAAGAGCTTCACAAAGATCTTCCTATACCAGCTTGCTTATCACTTCTTGAAGAATATTCACTAGTTATAAATTTAAAAAAAAAGTAAATTTTTAATCTGTAGTTCATTTCAGAAATAGTTTTTTTTTATTCATTTGTAACATTCATTTTTTTTTGTATTTAGATTTTTTCAATTTGAGATTAGTAATATGATATGAAAAATTTAATTTCTTTTTTAATAAAGATTTTAGTAATTAATTTCTTTATTGGTTTTAGTGGTGCACATGCGGATGATGTATTAAAAATTTACTCAGAAAGACAACCAATGTTAATTGAACCTCTTTTAAATGAATTTGAGAGTCAAACTGGTATTGATGTTGAATGGATATATTCCAAGAAAGGCTTAGTTCAAAAAATTATTTTAGAAAAAGATAAGCCTGTAGCTGACGTATTCTTAGCATCAGATATATCAAGATTAATTGATGTAGCTGAAGCAGGAGCCTCAATTAAAATTAATAATTCTTCTGCTGTGCCCTCTCATCTCCAAAGTGATAATTGGATAGGCCTTACTCAAAGAGCAAGGATTATATACGTGAATAAAGATTTAGGTCTTAATGATATTACTTATGAGGATTTAGTATCTGAAAAATATAAAGGAAGAATATGTACAAGATCTGGTTTTCACCCATATAATGTTTCATTGTTTGCATCTTTGATGGCTCATCATGGTGAGGAGTGGTTAGAGAATTATTTGATTAATTTAAAGGCAAATTTAGCTAGAAAACCTCAGGGTAACGACAGAGACCAAGTCAAAGCAATATATGCAGGGGTTTGTGATCTAAGTATCGGCAACCATTATTATTATTTCAAGATGCTCAATAATGAAGAACAAAAGATATGGCTCGAGAAAGCAACAATTGTTTTTCCTAACCAAAAGGATAGAGGAACTCATGTTAATATTTCTGGTATAGCTTTACTTAAAGAAAGTTCTAGAGAAAAATCTGAAAAACTTTTGGATTTCTTAGTTAGTCAAAAAGCCCAGGGCATATACGCAAATGACAATAATGAATTTCCTGTTTCACCCGAAGTACCATTATCAGATGGTGTTAATGAATTAGCAGGAGGCGCTAAGTTTGACAATATTGATTTATTAAAAATAGCTGAAAATCGAAAAGCTGTTGTTAATATTTTAAATAAAATAAATTACGACGAGTAGTAGATTTTTTATATTTTAAAGGTTGGTCGCTTCAAATAGGCCCGATGCACCCCATTGGTTAGGGTGCATTTTTCATAAATGAATGTGAAATTGTAGCAATCGCTTCAGTTGAATAAATAATCTTTATAACTAAAATTTGCTTATGAATAATTCTGAAATACTCAGTGTTTTATTAAATTCTGATAAAGAATTAATAATTTATAGAAACTCAGATAAAAATAATTTCGAAATATATACGGATTTTGCTGAAAAAGTTAATTTAAATATAGGTAATTTAGATAAGTTTTTAAATAAATTAGAGCGATTTAAATCATATAAACCCTATGATTGTTATATTGGCTTCTTTGGTTATGAATTACTTTGTAAGAATATTAATTTAAAAGTAAATAAAGATAATTCATCTTTTCCAGAGGGAGTTTTTTTTCGACCACAAACTAAAATAATTTTAGATAAACAAGTTAAAATTATAACCAAATCTAAATCAAAATTACTAAAAGACCTTAAAGCTTTTAATAAAACTACTTCTTCAAATAGCAATAAAATATCTGTAAGTCCAAACGTCCAAGTATATGAAAAAATCTTTAATAAATTTAAAAAAAATATAAGGGCTGGTGAAACCTATCAAATTAAAATTGCTCAGAAATATTCGAACAAAAAAGATTTAGATGTAGTGAATTTATTTTTCAATTTGATGAAGAAAAATCTTAGTCCAGAGTCTTTTTGTGTTAGAACAGATGATTTTAATATAATTAGTTGCTCTCCTGAAAACCTTTTTAAGGTAAAAGGAAAAAAAATCATCACCTCCCCAATAGCAGGAACAGTAAGCAGAGATAAGGTAAAATCAACAAAAGAGGCTAGAAAGTTTTTTGAAAATAATCAAAAAGAAGACAAAGAACATAATATGATTGTTGACTTAGAAAGAAATGATTTAAGTCGTATAACTAAGGCAAACACTGTGAAAATTCAAAATTTAAAATTTGTTCAAAAATACCAATACATTTTCCACAATGTCTCTGAAATTTCAGGAACGCTTCTTGATAATGTAAGGTTATCTGCAGTGATTAAGGCGATGATGCCCGGTGGCTCAGTTATAGGTTGTCCAAAAATTAATACTTTAAAATTACTCAATAAAGAGGAGAAAGAACCAAGAAGAATTTATACTGGTTCTTTTGGTTACTATCGCTCTAAACAGGATATGAGTTTTAACATAATAATTAGATCTATTTTAAATTTTCAAAAAAATAATGAGGTATTTGCTGCTAGTGGTGTGATTTTAGATAGTACTGCAAAAAATGAATACCATGAAAATTACTTAAAAGCTAAATCGTTATTGGATTTATTAAAATGAACTTACTTTTAATTGACCACGAAGACTCCTTTACTTATAACCTTGCACATTTGTTGTCAGGATTTGGTAATTTAGAAGTAAAAAATTTTTATGACATTAAAGAAAAATTTATAAAAAAATCTGACATCATTATTTTTTCTCCAGGACCAGGGAAGCCCTCAGATTACCCAGTATCACTTGATATTTATAATAATTATAAATCAAAGAAAAAAATAATTGGTATTTGTCTTGGTTTTCAACTTATTGCTAATGGAGAGGGTGGAACTATTTCTAAGCAAGAAAAAATATTTCATGGTTATCAGACTTATATTAGAACGAATTCAAAAAGTTTAAGATTTCCTAATAATGCTTTATATCAAGTAGGTAGATACCATTCTTTAAAACTAAAAGAGCCATTTAATTCCTCTTCAATGCATATTACAATGAGATGTGAAGAAACTAATGTTGCAATGTGTTTGGAAAGTCATAAATATGATATTTGTGGTTTACAATTTCACCCAGACTCGTTTTTGACTCCAAATGGCAAACAATTTATTCGAAAAATCATTCAATATAAAAAATAATTCATATTACTCCTCACAATTTAAGCCACTGTGGGGTCAAAAAGGTGTTTTTACATCCATACCTGTAATTGGAAAAACACCAAGGTTAATAGGTTTAAATAAATATTTGAGAACTTTTAACACAACATGTCGGGATTATAAATTTGCTACCAAAATAGATTTAAACATTATCAGAAGTTTAGTGGGAGAGGATTTAAAGAAAATCAAAAATTTCAATCACTTGTTGAGAATAGCAACTAATGGAACAACATTATCAATATCGTTTAGAAAGAGAACAACAACTAAAGATAGTGTCATTGGATTTATAAAAAAATACAAAAGAAGAGACTTTAAAAATAAAAACTTATTTTACAAAAAATTATTAAAATTCATGAGTGAAATAAATTACTCTGAAAATGAAATTATATTACTAAGAAACAATGAAATTACAGAAGGAGCGGTCACAAATTTAGTTTTCGTAAAAGGAGATAAAATTTTTATCCCCAAAACTGGGTATTATCATGGAAACACTTTGAGGCTTATTGAAGAAATATCAAAATCGAAATTTATTAAAAGAAAAATTTTATTAGAGGATCTAAAAGAATACAGTGAGATATTATCGATTGGCTCTGGTAGAGGGATTACCTCAATAAAAAAAATTCAAAGTATTTTGTGGAAGAGAGCGTCTACAAAATATTTTCAAAAATTAAAAAAAGATTATGAAACTATGATAAAAAGGAATTATTATGAAATTTAATCAACATTCCTTTGCTTTGAAAAAGCCTTTGTTAGTGGGCATATGTAATTTTACACCTGACTCATTTAGTGATGGAGGAAAAACATTTTCACGATCTACTGCATTGAAACATATAAATGCAATGGTTAAAGATGGTGCACAAATTATTGATATTGGTGCTGAAAGCACTAGACCAAACAGCGAGCCAATTACATATATTGAAGAAATAAATCGTTTATCCAAAATCTTACCATATTTAAACTATAAGAAATACCTTGTCTCTGTGGACTCTTATAAAATTGAGTCCCAAGAGTATGCACTGAAAAAAGGTGCCCATATCATTAATGATATTAATGGAGGATCAGAAGAGCTATTTAAACTTATAAAGAAATATAACGCAGGACTTTTCTTAATGCACAAAAGAGGAACACCAAAGGAAATGCAAAAAAATCTTAATTCCAGATTAAATATGGTAAGAGAATTTGATTATTTTATTAAAAAAAGATTGAAAATACTTAATAAAGTGAAGATTAATCTCAAAAAGGTATGGTTTGATCCTGGTATAGGATTTGGCAAAACACTAAATCAAAATTTACAATTAATGAAATCTTTGAAGAAATTCAGTAGTGCAAATATCCAAGTATTATTGGGATCCTCACGAAAAAGTTGGATAAACTATATTGACCCATCAAATGCTGATGAAAGGATTGGAGGCTCTTTAGCTTCTGTAGCGCATGCTCTCAAGCAAAATATTCATACATATAGAATTCATGATGTCAAAGAGACAAATCAAATGATAAAAGTTTTGAAAGCATTAAATAAATGAAATTTTTTATCGAAATAGAAGAGCTAAAAGTCGACACAATTATTGGAGTGTTCGAAGAAGAAAGGTTAAAACCCCAAACTATATTAATAAATATAAAATGTCAGTTAGATATTGATCATAATCAAGATCTTGACAATATTGAAAATGTTACAAGTTATTCAGATATCAAAAATGAAATAATTAAATTTGTTTCAGCCTCTCAATATAAAACATTGGAAAAATTAATTATAGATCTTAAAAAACAACTAGATGATAAATTTCCAATTCAAATAGAAAAATTAGAAATAAATAAAATTGAGATTGCTAAAAAATATAATGCAAAAAAAGTTAGCGTATCGATATAAATCATATATTGCTATCGGATCAAATGTAGGCAATTGGAGAAGTAATTTTAACAATGCATTAAACTTAATGAATAAATTTGGTCATGTTAAAAAGGTCAGTAGGGTTTATTTTACTAAGCCCTTTGGTTTAACCACCCAAAAATATTTTCATAATGCTGCCTTTTTATTCCTTACAAATTTATTTTTTAATGAGCTATTTATAAAAATGAGTGCTGTAGAAAAGCTGATTAAAAAAAATAAAATTATAGAGAATGGACCAAGAAGAATTGATTTAGATCTTATTCAATTCGAAAACTTGAAAGTTAAAAATCATTTAATATCAATTCCTCACCCCTCCTCACATTTAAGAGATTTTGTTATACAGCCTGTTTTAGACCTCAATCCTAATTTTATTGATTTAAAAACCCAATATACTTACAAAAGACTCATAAATAACTTAGAGGAACGATTTATTATTAAGAAATCTCGTCAAACCCAAGATTATCAAGGATTTTTTTAAGCTTTTCCTCATCCACACTATTAGATTGTTTTAAGCCTGTTGAAATATCAATTCCATGAGGAGATACTGTTTTAATTGCCTCTTTTATATTATCTATATTTATCCCCCCACCAAGGTAAAGAGGTTTCGAAAAGCTCTTTAATTGATTGATTTGTTTTTCACACTCTACAAGAGATTTTTTCTCAATAGTATCTTTTCTGTAAATATTTAAATCATAATAAAAACTACTTATATTATTTAAAATCTCTTCAAAGAAATTATAGTCAAAATTCTCATAATTTACCGAAATTGAAATTTTTGCATCTGTTTTATTATTCAGCAATTCAATTTCTTCATTTATATATTGATTAGATATACAAACTTCTTTTATTGCTACATCATTTACAATACTAATTACTTCTTGCATCTGTAAATTTCCAATCAATAAAATTGGATTTAATTTTAAATTGTAGGATGCAATAGTCAGTTCTTGAATTTCTTTAGTACTAAGTGTATTTGGGCCATATAAGTAATCACTTACAAGGCCCACCCTACTTACAGAGTACTTTTGAATTACTTCTAAAGATTTTTGATCTGTAATACCACAAACTTTAAGTTGGATATTACCATAATTGAACATTAATTAATTATTGTTCAATTCAAATCTATCGGCATTCATTACTTTGTTCCAAGCTTTAACAAAATCAATTACAAATTTTTCCTTGTTATCATCTTGTGCATACACTTCAGCATAAGATCTAAGTATAGAGTTCGATCCAAATACAAGATCCGTCGAGGTTGCCGTCCATTTAACATTATTTGTTTTTCGATCAATAACCTCATAATGTCCATTAGACGCTTTCCATTTATTACTCATATCAAGCAAGTTTACAAAAAAGTCAGTTGTAAGAGCACCTACCTGGTCAGTGAAAACACCATGTTTATTCTCACCATAGTTAGCACCGAGAGCCCTCATACCTCCAACAAGTACAGTCATTTCAACTGCAGTAAGACCAAGTAAATGAGCTCTATCAAGCAACAACTCTTCTCCTCTTACTTCATAATTATCTTTTTGCCAATTTCTAAAACCGTCATGTATGGGTTCTAATTGAGAAAATGACTCAGAGTCAGTCATATCCTCAGATGCATCTCCTCTTCCTGGGCTGAAAGGAACAGGAACGTTAAAGCCCGCAGCTTCAATAGCTTTTTCTAGACCAACATTTCCAGCTAAGACAATTGTGTCTGCAATGCTAGCGCCTGCTTCTTTTGCAAGGGGTTCTAATATATCAAGTACTTTTGATAATCTTTGAGGCTCATTACCTTTCCAGTATTTTTGTGGTGAAAATCTAATTCTCGCTCCATTAGCTCCCCCTCTTAAATCCGACCCTCTAAATGTCCTCGCACTATCCCATGCAGTTGAGACTAGTTCTTGAACAGTTAATTCAGAGTTTCTGATTTTTTCTTTGAGTTGTTCCACATCAAAACTAGGTGTTCCAGCAGGAACTGGATCTTGCCAGATCAAATCCTCGTTTGGAAGGTCGTGTCCTATGTATCTAGATCTTGGACCCATATCTCTATGGGTGAGTTTGAACCAAGCTCTAGCAAAAGCATCACAAAAATACTCATGATCATTATGAAACTTTTTGGATATTTCTAAATAAATTGGATCTTTGATCATTGCCATATCAGCATCTGTCATAATTGGGTTATATCTAATTGATGGATCTTCTACGTCTACAGGCTTATCTTCTTCTTTAATGTTGACAGGTTCATATTGCCAGGCTCCTGCAGGACTTTTTTTAAGTTCCCACTCATATTTAAAGAGCATGTCAAAATATCCATTATCAAATTTTGTTGGCTCTGTTGTCCATGCACCTTCAATCCCAGATGTCACCGTATCTCTTCCAACTCCTCTGGAAGTATTATTCATCCAACCAAGGCCTTGTTCGCTAATTGCTGCCCCTTCAGGTTCTGCCTCAAGATTATCTGCATTACCATTACCATGTGTTTTACCAATGGTATGACCTCCTGCAGTAAGAGCAACAGTCTCTTCATCGTTCATAGCCATTCTTGCAAATGTCTCTCTAATATGCTGAGCTGTTTTTAAAGGGTCAGGGTTACCTTCAAATCCCTCTGGGTTCACATAGATTAAGGCCATGTGATTTGCAGCAAGTGGACTTTCTAAGGAAGAGGCATCTTCTTTATCTGAGTGTCTATCAGATGCTAATGCTTCTGTTTCTGGTCCCCAGTATATATCTTTGTTTGGGTGCCAAATATCCTCACGCCCATATGAAAAACCAAATGTTTTAAATCCTGTTGACTCATAGCCAATGTTTCCAGCTAAGATCATAAGATCAGCCCAGCTAATCTTGTTTCCATATTTTTTCTTAATAGGCCATAAAAGTCTTCTCGCTTTATCTAAGTTAGTATTATCAGGCCATGAATTTAAAGGAGCAAATCGATGATCACCGGTTCCACCGCCACCTCTTCCATCAGCAGTTCTATAAGTACCAGCAGAGTGCCAAGCAAGCCTAACCATTAATCCTGCGTATGTCCCCCAATCAGCTGGCCACCAATCCTGACTTTCTTTCATCAATTTATGCATATCGGCTTCTAATGCTTTAAAGTCTAATTTTTTTACTTCTTCTCTATAATTATACGTGCCATTAAACGGTTTTGTTTTCTGATCATGTTGATGGAGAATATCTAGATTTAAATTTTTAGGCCACCAATCAGTTGATGACTTCTCCATATTTGAATTAGCTCCGTGAGCAACGGGACATTTGGCTTCGCTCATTTTTCTCTCCTACTTAATTAATATTGAAGTCATTAAAATTTAACTTGTAAGTAAGTCAACAATACGAATTGTCTCTGTTAATAATTTACAAAATCCTTGAAATTATTTGCTTTTAAAGAACTGATTATACAAAATGTAGGCTGCAAACATTCCAATAACTTGACAACTAATAAAAAATATTACGGTGGAGGGATTAATACCCGTAAATGACTCAGTAAACATTCTAGCTATTGTTACAGCCGGATTTGCAAAACTTGTTGATGATGTAAATATAAGTGCCGCTGTAATATAAATACCAACATTAAATGAAACTACATTTTTACCATCTGCTCTCGATAAAAGTATGACCAATAACAATCCAGTTGCAGCAAAAATTTCGGAAATATATATATTTGCTCCACTTCTTATATTTGAAGAGAACTCAATTACATTTAATCCAAAAATATAATTTGCAAAAAGTGTGCCTAATACAGCTGCAATAATTTGTATTAGTATATAAAGAAATAAATCCCTAGAACTCAAATCTTTTTGTAAGAAAAATATTATTGAAACAATAGGATTAAAATGAGCTCCAGAAAAATTTGCAAATATTCTTATTATAAAAATTAGTGTGAAACCTATGACAACAGCATGACTAAACAAAATTACCATTTGATCATTCGTATATTGCTGTCCTGCTATGCCAGAACCAACAATAGATACTAGTAAAATAAATGTGCCTATAAATTCAGATATGTATTTTTGCATTTTTAAAGTCTTAATGTATCATTGCTAAGTTTTAAAGAAATGTATTATGAATTTTTAGTTACATACCTTGATGCACCATTTCTATTGTTATCTGCTGTAACCACTGGTTTGATAATTCGTATTTTTTATAAACAGTATATGAATACAAAGCTACCAATGAGGGTAGTTATTTCTATAGCTCTTTTTCTTATTAATGCGATTATTTTAGTTCCTGGAATTGTCTTTTTATATAGATGGGTAATGTTATGTGGTTTTTACCAACCAAGCGGCGTTTTTGAAACAGGGTATGGTTGTAGTGGGGACGTTTTTAGTCTACTTGTTCCAGGGCTTTTTTTACTTTCGTAAACATTTCATCGACCTGATTTTCTTTAATTATTAAAGGTGGAGAAAAAGCAAGCGTATCTCCGTTAGCTCTTACCATTAAGCCAAGATCCCAAGCTTTTTTCATAGCTTCAAAACCTCTTGCACCAACAGCGTTACCTTTAGGCTCTAATTCGAGTGCAGCAATCACTCCTAAATTTCTAATATCGATTATATGTTTTGTGCCCTTTAGGCTATGAGCGGCTTCCTCAATAATAGGCGCCATATGAGCGGCATTATCAAATAATCCCTCTTCTTGATAAATATCTAGTGTTGCCAAGGCTGCAGCGCAAGCAACAGGATGACCAGAGTAAGTATATCCATGAAATAATTCTATTGGAGCATCCGCATTTTCCATCATTGACTCATAAATAAAGTCTTGAACTATGGTTGCACCCATAGGGATGGTGGCATTTGTAATGCCTTTTGCACATGAAATAATATCTGGTGTTACACCAAAAAACTCAGATCCAGTTGCTTTTCCCATACGGCCAAAAGCAGTTACGACTTCATCAAAAATTAATAAAATGTCATGTTTTGTGCAGAGCTCTCTTAATCTTTTTAAGTATCCTTTAGGCGGAGGCAGCGCACCAGTTGATCCAGCAATAGGCTCAACAATTACAGCTGCAATAGTTGATGCATCATGCAATTGAACAAGACGCTCTAAATCATCGGCAAGTTCTGCTCCATGTTCAGGTTCACCTTTTGAAAAAGCATTTAATTTTAAATTGTGGGTATGGCGTAAATGGTCAACACCATTTAGCATTGATCCGAAGTACATTCTATTTTTTACCATACCACCTACGCTTATTCCTCCAAAGCCCACACCATGATAACCTCTTTCGCGACCTATTAATCTAGTTTTAGATGAATGTCCGCGTGCACGTTGATAAGCTAGCGCAATTTTCAATGCACTATCTACTGCTTCAGATCCTGAATTAGAAAAGAAAACATGATTCATTCCTTCAGGAAAAATCTCTGCTAAACGATTAGCTAGTTCAAATTGTTTTGGATGTCCAAATTGAAAAGGTGGAGAGTAATCAAGATTTTCAATTTGTTTATTTACAGCTTCTTGAATTTTTTTTCTACCATGACCAGCGTTTACACACCATAGCCCTGCAGTGCCATCTAAAATTTCTCGATTATCGTCACTAATAAAATGCATATCTTTAGCACCGACTATAATTCTTGGATCTTTCTTAAATACTTTGTTCGGAGTGAAAGGCATCCACAGCGGTTCTAAATTATTTGGCTTATTCATTTTCTTTCCTGATTTTATTAAGTGTACATTATTCCCTCACAATTGCTTCAGCAAGGGTAATAATGTCATCTTTTAGGGTAGGGAGAGGGCAGCGTGGACTGCCCTCATCACAATCACATTTTTGATCCGATGAAACCTGCTATGAACCAAATAATCATAACTATAAAGGGGTAGTGTCCTGTAAACATATCTGCCATTTAAACCTCCATGATTCCTTTAATTAGGTTATAGGATTTTATAGTAATATGCAATATTTGCATATTTATAGACAAATTTTGTTAATTTATCCACATTTATTGTGAATTATGGGGATTAATTATGCATTTTTTTTATACCAATAAGCACCATTGTTATTTCTTCGTCCTTATAATATGTATAACTAGCTTATGAGCGTCGTTTCGAAAACAATCAAATATTTACTAGATAAAAACATATCAGTTTCAACAGCAGAATCTTGTACTGGTGGTTTGCTTGCAGCAGAATTTACAGCTGTGTCTGGTATATCTAAAATTTATAAAACTGGTTTGATAACATATTCAAATGAATCAAAAATTAAAAATCTCAAAGTCAAACCAAGTACTATCAAAAGGTACGGTGCAGTCAGCCGTCAAGTATGTGCTCAAATGTGTTTACATTTGCACAAAATTTCCAAAAGTCAGCTAACATTTTCAACAACAGGTGTGGCTGGTCCAAACGGTGGTACCAAATTAAAACCTGTAGGTTTAGTTTTTATCGGACTATATTTTAAAAAAAATATTTATATCGAACGATTAAATTTCAATCCAAAATTTTCTAGAATTCAAATTCAAAAAGGCACAGTGAAAGAATGTTTTCAAATGTTAAATAATATTATCGATGAGCTATAAGCGAAATTATAATAGTTTACTACCTGATGATTTCGAGCTCAGTGAAGAATTTGAAAATATCATTGAGCAACTAGAAAGCACAAAAGATCATTTTTATATTACTGGTAAAGCAGGTAGTGGTAAGTCTACACTATTGGCTTACTTTAGATCTATAACAAAGAAGAATACAGTTGTTCTTGCTCCAACAGGAGTTGCTGCAATTCGAGTTAAAGGACAAACTATTCACTCATTTTTTGGTTTTCCACCAAAGGTTATTCAAACACGACATATAAAAAAAGTAAGACAAATCGAAATTCTTCAAAATTTGGAAACATTAATTATTGACGAGATATCTATGGTTCGTGCTGATGTTTTTGATGCGATTGATTATAGCCTACGTGTTCACAGAAAAAAACTTACACAACCATTTGGCGGAGTTCAGTTAATAGTTTTTGGGGATTTATTTCAACTACCACCAGTTGTGAATATGGATGAGTCAGGACTTCTACAGCGCATTTATCCTAAAGGTCATTTCTTCTTTCACTCAAATATTTTCCAAGACGCACAATTTAAAACACTTGAACTACATAATATTTATCGTCAAAAAGATGACCATTTTATTCATTTGCTTAACTCTGTAAGAGATGGCTCAATTACTCACACGCAGATCGAGAATATAAACGACTCTTTAACTGATCACATTGAGATGGATGAAGGTAAAATCATACTTACTACAACTAATGCTCGAGCGAGTAGCATTAATCAAAAATATTTAAGCCAGCTAAATCAGGAGGAGTTTTCTTACAGGGCACAAGCTACTGGCCAATTTTATAAAGAATTATTCCCCACCGATGAAATCTTAAAATTAAAAAAAGGAGCCCAAGTAATTATGATTAAAAATGATCCTGAAAAAAGGTGGGTTAATGGATCCATTGGTATAATTCATGATATCGCTCAAAAAAAAATAAAAGTAAAAATCAATAATAAAATATATGAGGTTAAAAAAGAAAAATGGGATCGTATTCAATATACCTATGATGATGATCAACAAGAAGTTCAAGAGGAAATAACAGGATCTTTCAAACAGTATCCAATGAGATTGGCTTGGGCAATCACAATTCATAAAAGTCAAGGACAAACATTTGAAAGAGTAATTATAGATATGAGTCAAGGCTCTTTTGCCCCAGGACAACTTTATGTTGCACTAAGTAGATGTATAAGTTTAGAAGGCATAGAACTGCTTAGACCTATTAAAAAATCAGATATCATTGTTAACAATCAATTGATAGGTTTCCAAGACAGATTAATTTAAGATGGCTAAAAAAATATTATATAGTATTGCAGTCTTTAGCATTATAGGTTTGGGCCTATATATTTCTTCGACATTTGAATACCACGAATACTATGAGGAATGTGAAAAACAAAGCAACACTCAAGGAGGTATAGAGTCTTGTGTTGATTTTATGATAGAGGAAGCAAAAAAATGATTTATCTCAAAGATAGTTATACAAAGAGTTTTGAAGAAAAAATTTTATTAGTCGAGGGCGACAAAATCATTACTCAAGATAGCTCTTTTTATGCTCAAAGTGGTGGGCAACCTGGAGACAAGGGATTACTAGAAATTAATGATAAAAAATTCAATGTTATCAATACAGTTAAACATGAGTTAGGTATTGCCCATGTTGTTGACTCAGAAAATATAAATCTTTCTGGACAAATAAAAGGCCATATTGATTGGGATCATCGATATCGCCTAATGAAAATGCACACCACAATGCACTTAATGTGTGCAGCATTACCTTATTATGTTACAGGAGGATCAATTGGTTTAGAAAAAAGTAGGATTGATTTTGATTTAGGCGAAGAAACATTTGAATTTGAAACTTTAAATAAAATCATTAATGAATTTATTCAACAATCTCACTCTATTTCTTATCAGTGGATAACTAATGAAGAGCTAGATCAAAAACCTGAGCTAGTACGAACCTTGTCAGTTAAACCGCCAAGAACAAATGATAAAATTCGACTTGTTAAAATAGGAGATATTGATTTACAACCGTGTGGTGGAACTCACGTAGCTAATACAAATGAAATTGGCGATTTTAAATTTATGAAGTATGAGAGTAAAGGAAAAATGAATAAACGTGTTCAGTTTACTCTCATATAATGCACAAAGCATCTTTTAAAGATTTTTTACTTTTATTTTTATTAGCTGGTATATGGGGAAGTGCGTTCTTTAACATCAAAATTGCCTCAGAAAGCTATACACCAATGGCACTTGCCTTTGGTAGAATTTTTTTTGCTGCAATAGTAATGCTTGTTTACTGTTGGATAAGAAAAATTTCAATTGAAGCATTTGGAGAGAATTGGTTATGGTACGCAACTATAGGATTTGTGAATTTAGTTCTCCCCTTTTTTTTTATTTCATTCGGTATATTAAAGGTTCAAAGTAATCTAGCAGCAATCTTGATGTCTACGGCACCTATTGCAGCAACAATCTTAGGGCATTTATTTATTCAAAATGAAAAAATTAATCTTTTAAAATTTGTTGGAATATTAATTGGCTTTCTTGGTATCGTTTATTTATTTTCAGATAACATTCTAATCAATCAGTCAAATATCTTTTATGCTTTTATGGTAATCTTGGGTCCAGTTTGTTACACCATAGGTGGACTATTTTCACTCAAGCTAAAACATATAAAAAATGAAGTACTTACATCAAGTATTTTAATTTGGGCAGTTATTCTTTTATTACCAATTATGTTTATTTTTGAAAATCCAACAGAATTAAGACCGTCTCTTAATGCTACAATTTCTCTTTTGTATCTTGGTATCGTTGCGACTGCGATAGCATGGTTAATGAGATTTTATATTCTTAAAAATAATGGCTTAGTTTTTCAATCACAAGTTGCCTACATTATTCCAATTTTTGGTTTGATATTTGGATATCTTTTTTTAAATGAAAAAATAACTTATAAAATTATTGTTGCCCTTATTGCTGTTTTAATTAGCACTTACTTAATTGAAAAAAGTAAAAAAAATAAGATAACTGATAAACTATCTTGATGTTATTTGCTTATAATATACTGTACGCAATCTAATTATGTCAGCAGATATCTTAATTAAAATTGATAATCTAAAAAAAACTTTTCAAGGAGGTTTAGAAGCCCTTAAAGGGGTTAATTTAGAAATTCAAAGAGGTGAAATTCTTGCACTTCTTGGTCCAAATGGTGCTGGAAAAACAACACTCATAAATGCCATATGTGGGATAGTTTTGCCTACATCAGGAACAATTTCAGTTGATGGATATGATGTTGTTAAAGATTACCGAAAAACTCGATCGATGATTGGTCTTGTGCCCCAAGAACTCCATTTAGAAGCCTTTGAAAAAGTTTTTCAAAATGTCTCTTACACTAGAGGCCTATATGGTAAGAAAAAAGATCCTGCATACATAGAAAAAATTCTTAAAGATCTTAGTCTTTGGGATAAAAAGGATAGTAAGCTTCGTGAGCTTTCTGGTGGTATGAAGAAAAGAGCATTAATTGCAAAAGCATTGAGTCATGAACCAAAAATACTTTTTCTAGACGAGCCTACTGCAGGTGTTGATATTAATTTGCGAAGAGATATGTGGAGAGCAGTGAAAGAACTCAAAGAAAATGGTGTGACAATCATCCTTACAACTCATTATATTGAAGAAGCTGAGGCTATTTCTGATCGAGTATCTGTAATCAATAATGGCGAAATCATAATTACTGATAATAAGAATGATTTAATGCGAAAAATGGGCCAAAAGAATTTAACTATAGAATTTCAAGAGCCTTTTAGTCAAATCCCATCTACTTTAGAGTCGTATAAATTAAAAATGAATAGTAATAACTCTTTAACATATTCATATGACTCCCACGGATCTTCGACTGGTATTACCGCACTTCTTCAAGACATAAAGTCGGCAGGTCTAAAATTAAAAGATTTAAATTCCTCCCAGACATCTCTAGAGACGATATTTGAAAAACTTTTGGAGGAGAGTGTATGAACTGGACAGGCATAATGGCAATTTACTTGCATGAGATGGATCGAATGAGAAGAACAACTGTTCAAAGTATATTTTCTCCTGTTATATCATCCTCTCTTTATTTTGTTGTCTTCGGTGCCGCAATAGGGAGTCGCATCCCTGTGATAGAAGATATCTCTTATGGTTCTTTCATAGTGCCTGGTATGATAATGTTAGCTTTACTTACACAAAGTGTTTCAAACGCTTCATCAGGTATTTTTTTTCCAAAGTTTCTTGGAACTATAAATGAAATATATGCTGCCCCACTATCAACAACAGAGATTGTTATTGGATTTGTTGGTGCTGCTACCACAAAATCAATAATTTTAGGAAGTTTAATATTAGCAACAGGGTTATTTTTTGTTGAAATATATATTATGCACCCTTTTACAATGATTTTAATGCTCGTTTTAACATCTTTAACTTTTAGCTTACTTGGTTTTCTTATAGGGATGTTGTCATCAAATTGGGAGGAGCTATCAATATTTCCAACACTAATTTTATCTCCACTCGTATTTCTTGGTGGATCGCTATATTCAATAAATTGGTTACCAGAGTTTTGGCAAAACGTTTCTTTGGTAAATCCAGTTCTTTATTTAGTAAGTGGTTTTCGATGGAGCTTTTATGAAATGGCTGATGTAAGTATTACAACAAGTTTGATTATGATATTTACATTTTTAATTTTAAATATTTCTGCAATTATTTACATTTTTTCAAAAGGCTTCAAAATTAAAGATTAGAAACAGATGTCAAATAGGATCGTCTGGTTTAAGAAGAATTTAAGATACAAAGACAATGAAATTCTTATTGATGAAAATAAAAGATCTATACTAATTTACATAATTGAACCTGAGCTGTGGAAGCAAAAAGATATGTCATTAAGGCAGTGGCAATTTACATTAGAGAGTGTAATTGAGCTTAAACGACAATTACTCAGAAATAATTTACATTTAAATATCTTTTTTGGTGATGCATTAGAAATATTCAAGTTTTTAAAAGATAAACATAGCTTTTCAAGCGTAATTAGCGAACAAGAAACAGGTATTCAATGGACTTACCAAAGAGATAAAAATTTAAAAAATTTTTTTTTTCAAAATAAAATTGACTGGATTGAGTGCTCTTACCCAGGCGTTAAAAGAGGGCAACATGATAGAAACCTATGGGCTAAAAATTTTAGAAACGAGATTATTAAAAATCCCAATTTTCCCATCATAAAACAATCAGTTAATTTAGAATTAACAAACCATGAATTACCAAAATTTTTTTATGATTCAACGCCATGTCCATATAGGCAAAAGGGTGGATCTGTTGAAGCAGAAAAATTACTTCAGTCTTTTTTGAATAAAAGAGGTGAAAATTATCAATTTGAGATGTCTAGCCCAATAACTGCTGAAAAAAGTTGCTCAAGATTATCAACTCATTTAACCTACGGAACAATTTCACACCGCGCAGTTTTTCAAGAGGCTACAAAAAAAAGAGATCATATAAAGCATACCAATAAAAATTTTGCTAAATCTATAAATTCATTTTTATCTAGGTTACATTGGAGATCGCATTTTATTCAAAAATTAGAGGATCAGCCATCAATTGAACATACAAGCTTTATTCCTGTGTATGATCAAATACGTGATAAAGATGAAGAGAAATTAGAGGCTTGGATTGAAGGCAAGACTGGAGTTCATTTTATTGATGCGTGTATGATTTATCTAAGAAATTATGGATGGATTAATTTTAGAATGAGAGCAATGTTAGCTTCATTTGCTTCTTATAATTTATGGCTTGATTGGAGATATTTTGCTCCACGTTTGGCAGCATTGTTTACAGACTTTGAACCTGGAATTCATTACAGTCAAATACAAATGCAGTCTGGGACAACTGGTATCAATACTATTAGGATGTACAACCCTTATAAGCAAGCTATGGATCAAGATCCACTCGCTAAATTTATTAAGTCACAAATTCCTGAAGTAAAAAATTTCCCACCTGCTTTTTTTCACAATCCGCCAAAAAAAAGTTTGAACGTAAATTTGTTCGATAATGAGTCTCAAAAAGAAATAATTAATGTTAAAGAAACTGCTCAGTATGCTAGAAAAAAAATTTTTGATATTCGCAAATCACAAGAGCATAAAATACTTGCAAAAAACGTTTATTTAAAACATGGGAGTAGAGGAAGAGGCTAACTTAATCTATGTCTGGAAAACCTAAATAATTTTCATCACCTTCATAAATTTTCCCCTTATTCATGAAATCATGAATGTGGAAAGTTAAATTATTTTCATTAACAAAGATTATACCATAACTTGGCTCTTCCATTTTAAAATTTTCAACATCACTATCAAAGTCTAACTCTCTTGCATGTAACAATCCCCTCAAGCTAGCGTAAGGTACGTTTTTCCATTTCCCACTTAATGGTCTATGGCCATGACCAAAAAATAAATATTTAATTTTAGGCGCGTATTTGTCTAAGAATTTAGCAATAATTTCTTGGTCTTTATCATTAAAAGAATAGTTATCCATTGACTTCATAAAAACATTCATTGGATTATGATGCATAAAAATTAAATTCGAATTCGACCGATAAGACAAAATCTCTTTTTCTAGCCAACTTAATCTATTCAAACAGTAATAACCTTCATGAATGTTATTAATATTTTTATTTTCCCACACTGTGTCACAAAATATTAATTTATGATTTTTGATTTCTATTGAGGATTGAATAAATCCATTATCATCAATTTTAGTCACACTTGATAGTTCTGCTTTAACTACCTCACGATTATCATGATTTCCAATCATAATTACCGAAGGTAAGTCAAGTCTCTTCAATTCCTCTTTGAACAGTTGATAACTTTCTTTAATGCCATTATGGGCAATGTCTCCTGTTATTACAACTAAATCAGCATTTTTATGGTTTTTATTAACATCATTCACAAAAGCCCTAAATCTAATTACCGGACTCGCGCCATACATTGTTTCACCTTCTTTTAAAAAATGTAGGTCACTAACTTGAATAATTTTTAAATGCTGATCATTCATTACCAACTATTGCTAAATTAACTATATTCAAAATATTATTTATATTAATAAGAACTTGATGGTGCCCAGATATTGATTTGCCCATCTTTTGCTTTTTGATTAATTCTTTTTAATTCTTCTTTATCAAATTTCAAGTTATCAAGAGACGCAAGACAATCCCGAAGCTGACTAACAGTCCGTACACCAATCAATGCTGAGGTGATTGCTTTATTATTTAAAACCCAAGCTAAAGCCATTTGAGATAAGTTCTGCCCTCTTTTTTGAGCTAATTTGTTAAGGTCATTAATAATTTTAGTATTTTTTTTTGTTATTAAATCTTTGCTAAAAGAGCTATTTTCACTAACCCTTGAACCTTTTGGAATTCCCTTCAAATATTTATTAGATAAAAAACCTTGGGCTAGTGGGGAAAAGGCAATACAACCAACTCCTTTTTTTATAAGAGTTTTTGTTAAATCTTTTTCAATCCATCTATTGATTAATGAATATGAGGGTTGATGAATTAACAGTTTGATACCTTTGCTCTTTAAAATTGAAATCATTTTATTTGTCTTATTGGAGGAGTAAGAGGAGACACCAATATATAAGGCCTTACCAGCTTTATAGATACTTTCTAAAGCATCAGCTGTCTCCTCAAGAGGTGTATTTGGATCAAAACGATGAGAATAAAAAATGTCTACATAATCTAGTTTCATCCTTTTTAAACTTTGATCACAACTAGCAACTACATGTTTTTTTGAACCCCATTCACCATATGGCCCATCCCACATATCGTAACCTGCTTTAGATGATATAATTAACTCATCACGGTATTTTCCAAGATCACTTTTCATGACTTTTCCAAAGTTAGACTCAGCACTGCCATAAGGTGGTCCATAATTATTTGCTAAATCAAAATGTGTTATTCCTGCATCAAAAGACTCAAAAAGGATTTTTTTAGACTCTGAAGCCATTCCATTGCCACCAAAGTTATGCCATAACCCTATCGATAAGACAGGTAGCTTTAAACCACTATCACCACACTTTCTATATTGCATTTTTTGATAACGATTTCTGTTTGAAATATAAGGCATTTTTAAAGTAAGTCCTCTTTGTATGGCATTGAATTTGCTGCTCCCTCTCTTGTAACAGAAACACCTGCTACAAGATTAGCAAACTCAATAGCTTCTTTGAAGTTTTTATTTTGTGAGATTGCCACACTTAAAGCTCCATTAAAAGCATCTCCCGCACCTGTTGTGTCAACTACTGGTTTTTTTAGATTTGAAGCAGGTACCATAAACTCCTCTTTATTGTTTTTAAAATAACAACCATTTTCTCCAAGTGTAATAATTATATTCTTTATCCCTTTATCTAAAAAAAAATTTCCTGCTTTTTTACAGTCTTCCTCATTTTTAATTGATTGGCCGTAATAAAAACTTGCTTCCGTTTCATTGGGGGTAAAAAAATCAAAATATTGAAAGTTATCATCAGTTATTTCACTGGCGGGTGCAGGATTTAGAATTGTTGTACAATTAAAATTTTTCGCTTTTTTTAGAGCATAGATTGTTACCTTTTTTGGTGTCTCTAACTGAGTTAAAAAAACATCAGAAGACTCAATTATATTTAACTTTGAGTCGATTAACTTTTCATCGATTGTACCAGCAGCTCCTGGAACAACATTTATTGCATTTTGCCCAGTTTTTTCATTAATCAATATACCTGCAGCCCCAGTTGATTCATTTTCAGAGATAACCAAACCATCATAATTTATTTGATCTCTCTCGTATAAAGAGATTGCAAGATCGGCATAGCTATCTTTACCTACTTTACTTATAAATGATACATTACCTCCAGCTCTTGCTGCTGCTATTGCTTGGTTAGACCCTTTACCACCTGGTCCGATGATGTATTTTTTTCCTAATATGGTTTGACCTGGTACTGGAATATCATTTGCAAAAAAACACAGATCTGCAACGAATATCCCAAATACACAAATACTCACTTATCTAGTACCCAAACAGTACCATCAGGTTTAACAACTCCTTTAGTTAAGATAAAGCATCCAAATGGTCTGGTTTCGTTTGTTGTTATTATGGCAAATGCCTTTTTGGCCTCATCATAAAATTTAAACCTTTCAATAGATGAAATTTTCCAATGCTCTCCTGAGATTTTCTTAGTTATGTCAATTATTTCTTGATGAACTTCATTTAATTGATCTGGATTTCCATCAATTTCCATCCTTTGAATAGGAGAGTCGACAAAGCTATCTAGAGGAAATACGGAGAGTATAGCCTCGGCAGCTCTTGCAGCATTTACACCATCAATACGATGAACTTTGGAGTTCATCGAATAGGCGGGAAAATTTGAGTCACATAAAATTAATTTATCTCCATGTCCCATCGCTCTTAAAGTATGCAAAACCTCTGGACTAAGAATAGGATCAATTTTAATAAGCATATAACATAGAACTAAATTAATTCGTTAAATTCAACTTAATTAATTAATCTTTACTGGTTTGGATCTTAGTTTTCCGACAGTCTCTAGCTCTGCTTTTCTACATAACTTTGGAGGGAGGCCTTTATTTATTAATTTTAAATCTTCAAACACTATTTCGCCCATTTCATAAAAGACAGACTCTAGAGCTCCCGCTCTGTGTGCTGAGAAAAGAATATTTTTAGATTTACGTATGGGATCATTTCTTTTTACTGGCTCCTCAGGAAATACATCTGTTGCAACTTTTATTTTTCTTTTTTTTGAAATTTTTAGTAGGTCTTTAAAATTCACTACATTAGCCCTACTTAGAATTAGTAAACAAGAATTTTGTTTCATCAGATTCAGTAGCTTTTTATCAATCATATGTTTGTTTTTTGTTGTGATAGAACTAAGAACATATATCACATCTGATTTTTTAAATATTTCACTAAGAGAATTAATTTTACAATTATTATCCTCAAGCAACTTGCTTGGAAGCCAAGGGTCGTATGCAAGAAAATTATTTGTGAAAGGCTCTAACAAGGGTTTTAACTTTTTGGCCAGATCTCCAAAACCAATAAAACTGACAGTGTTATTCTGTAATAAACTAGAATTCATATTACTTTCCAATCCATATTTTTCTTTATTATTAATAAAATCTATATGTGATTGATGAATTTCCCTCTTGAGAGATAAAGTAAAACCAACTGCAATTTCAGCAACTGTTTGAGCAAAAACAGGAGCAGTGGAGAGAACATAGATACCATTTCTAAAACAATACTCATAATCCATATTGTCCATGAAGTTGCTCTCAACATTGAATATAGCTTTAAGTTTTGCTGCCTTTTTTAAAATTGAATTTGGAAGGTCAGGTTGTCCAATTATAAAATCTGCTTTTGATATATTGTTTTGATAAAAATTTTTTTTATTTTTTATTGGAGCGTTAATAAGTTTGAAATTTTTTTTTAAATAAACAAGCTTATCTTTAGAGAAAATAAGATCCATTTGTCTTGGAAAAGGATCAACAATTATTGTTTTCATTACTTGATTATATCAATTATTTATTTTTTTGATAATCTAAGTTGAAATGAAAAGATCTGAAATAAATGCTGCGATATCTGAAGCTAAAGATATGATCAATAGATATTCGTGGGTTCTACCTAAATGGGGCTATTGGTCTAAAGAAGAGTATAACAATAATCCTAACTTAAAAAATTATTTAAAAAATCATCAAATGGGCTGGGATGTTACTGACTTTGGTAAAGGCGAATTTGAAAAAAAAGGTATCACCTTGTTTTGTATAAGGAATGGAATACAGGGTAATAACGATGACAAACCTTATGCAGAAAAGTTATTATTTATGAGAGAGGGCCAAGAAATTCCTTTTCATAGCCATAAGGTAAAACTGGAAGATATAATTAATCGGGGAGGCGGGGAATTAGTAATTGAATTTTTAGAAGTCGACTCAAATCAAATTGAATTAAACTCAAAAATTGATGTTCTTGTTGATGGTGAAATAGTTTCCGTTGCACCAAGAGAACCCTTAATTTTAAAAAGAGGTCAGAGCGTCACTGTTGAAAGAAACATATATCATAAATTTTACTCAGCTGATGGTTCAGGAATGGTTATGGCAGGAGAGGTTTCTCAAGTCAACGATGATAATAAAGATAACTATTTTTTAGAGAGTGTAGGAAGGTTTACTGAAATTGAAGAAGATGAAGTTGCGATACATCCTCTCTGGAATGAAATATAATGCAAAGAGGTATAATTGGCCTTGGAATGTGGTGTGTAGATACCACGTACAAAATAGATAATTTACCTGAGAGAGGTAAATTAGAACCAATTTCGAATACTTTTCAATGCGTAGGTGGAGGTCCATCAAATGTTTTAACAGATTTAAATTCTTTAGGATTTAAACATCCAATGTACGCAATGGGATCAATTGGACTTGATACAGATGCATCAATTATAAAAAAACATTGTAGAGAAAATAAAATAGAGACTAAATATTTAATTGTATCAAAGCAAATTTCTACTTCTCATACCGTTTGTATGTTTGAAAAACAAAAAGAAAGAACTTTTTTATATTATCCAGGGGCAAACAGCTTACTTGATAAAAAACATTTTAAAATTAACCATTTAAAAATTTTACCTAAAGTTCTTTATGTCGGATATATTACACTATTAGGTAAATTGGATAAATTTGATGTTGACAAAAAAACTCGTTTATCAAAAGTTTTAAAAAAAGCTAAAAGTAAAAATGTGATAACAGTTTTAGATTTAGTTTCAAATAAGCACCCTAAATATAAAAATATTATTGAAAGCTCATTGCCATTCACCGATTATTTGCTTTTGAATGAAATTGAAGCAGAGATACTATTTAATAAAAAAATTTACGACTTCAATAAAAAACTTAATCAAAAAATCTTAATCAAGTTAATCAGTAAAGTTTTCAAAAAGGGTATTATTAGAGGGGTTGTTATTCATAGTCCAATTGAGTCGCTCTATTTTGATAGATCAAAAAAAATTTACACTAAATCAAAGGTTTTACCAATAAGTAGGGTAATAAATTCAGTTGGAGCTGGAGATGCTTTTTGTGCAGCGTTTATATTTGGAATACATGAAAATTGGGACATAAAAAAAACTCTCAAAAAGGCTCATGCAGCTGGGACATCTATGATGAAAGTTAATGCCTCTTCTGGAAATTTACCCAATATATCTAAATTATAATTTTAAAACTTTTTCAGTTATCTCAAGGTCTTTTAAAAGTTTCCTGTCGGGTATGAGTTTATTTTTCTTTAATTCAGAATGGTAAAGTTTTACAGCATCCTTAGGTTTAATGTTACTTTCAACAACTTCTCTCATAATTTTTACTAATAAGATAGGATCTTCAGCTAAGTTAATTTTTCTCCCAAACAAAGCTACTTTTGCGCCATATTGACTGGCTTTTTTAATTAATTCAAAACAATCTCTTGTCGTGCCCTTGCTACCACCAAGAATACCAACAATAAGATTTTCAGGATCGAAGCTGGCTAGTTCCTCCATTGCTTTTGGACCATTGTAAGCTATTTTCAAAAAAAGAGGTCTCTCATCTTTAGTCTGCCCAGCTATTGCTTTTATAATGCAATCGTTAATGTAATCACCCATTTGTCTTATGTTCATATTTAGATCAATCGGGGAATTAAATACTTCTAAAAAATGTTTAAATTTATATTTAGAAGCCTCAATTCTATATTCTTTGTAGGCATTTAACATTGCAAGGTCATAGTCAACATTATTTGAAAATGTTATAGAAAATAAACCAAGGTTAACTAATTTACTTACTTTGTTTATTTGAGCAGACCGAAAAGGTCTGGGATTAGTTTTTCTATAATTTCCATTTCTCATCAGCCAGATATCAGTCGTATCATTCATTCTAATAGCAGGTGTAATAGTCGAATTTTTAAATAAATTTCTTTTTACAAGTTCTTCACCAACTGATGCAGACATCAGCATAATATCTACTAAACTAGATTTAGTCATCGATATCATTGCATTTTTGTAATCTACTAGGTTTTTATATCCTTTTAGTACTTTTCCATTTTCATTTCTTTTTGATCCAGGTGTTGTGATGCCCATTGCTAGATCGCCATCTTTAGCATCTGCTATAATGAAGTCTCTTGGAGAATATTTATTATTTTTTATTTTAAGAATTTTTTTATCTAAAGACTTATTCATGATTTGATTATACTCAATTCTAAAAATAGAAAATAGTTTTATTCTCTGTATAATATAAAAATGTATTTAGGTATTGATCTTGGTACTTCTTCGATGAAGTGTTTGATACTTGGAGAAGAACAAGAAATTTTGTTGAGTGTTATTAGTGAAGATATACCACTGTCCACGCCTCAAAATGGCTGGTCAGAACAAGATCCATCATTTTGGATAAAAGCGTTAGATCAGTGTATCAAACAAATTGTTTCAAAATTTGATTTATCGCAGATCAAAGCTGTATCTTTTTCCGGACATATGCATGGTGCAACTTGTATTGATAAAAATTATAAGGTCATAAGGCCATGTATACTTTGGAATGATACACGTAGTTTTAAGCAGTGCAGTCAAATTATGGCTGACGAAACTGTTATGGATATAGCTGGAAATATAGCAATGCCTGGTTTTACATCTCCAAAAATCTTATGGATGAAAGAACACGAAAGTGAAAATTTTAAATCAATTGCAAAGGTTTTATTGCCGAAAGATTATTTAAGGTTTTATTTAACGGGAGAGTTTTTTAGTGATTTGTCAGACGCAGCAGGCACTTATTGGTTAGATGTTAAAGATAGAACTTGGTCTAATAAACTTTTAGACATTGGCTCAATGGATATCTCGCAAATGCCTAAAACTTGTGAGGGGACGGATCAAACAGGTGTAATTAAAAAAGATATTGCAGAAAAATATGGCTTTAATAACTCTTGCAAAGTATTTGGTGGAGCAGGAGATAATGCTGCAGCCGCTGTTGGATTAGGACTTTACCAAGAGGGAAATGCTTCATTATCTTTGGGTACTTCTGGTGTAATTTTTGGTTCAACAAAAAATTTTTTAAAAAATTATGATGATGCAATACATTCCTTTTGCCACTGCTTACCAGAAACATGGCATCTTATGTCAGTGATGCTCTCTTGTACCTCAAATGTTAATTGGTTTATAAATAATTTTAATTCATCAATTGATGAGATTAATAAAGTGTTAACTTCTGTTTTAAATAATTTTTCTGATATAAATAGATACCCTTATTATCTTCCTTATCTCACAGGTGAGAGAACCCCAATTAATGACCCTCATATAAGAGCAAGTTTTCACGAAATGAGTATTGACACTAATCGAGATACATTAATCTATAGTTTAATAGAGGGTATTTCTTTCGGTTTGTATGATAATTATTCTTCCTTAGTTAAGACAGGTATAAAGTTAGATAACATGTTTGTAATAGGAGGTGGTTCTAAAAATGATAACTGGATACAAATACTTGCTTCATTGATGGAGAGAGATTTATCTATAACAGATGCATCAGATACAATGGCTGCTTTTGGGGCTGCTAGAATAGCATTTCTTGGGTACAATAATTTAAAACCAAGAGAAGCCCTTAGCCTTCCAAAAGTCAAAAAAATTATAGGTAAGAATGAAATTCAAACGGATATCTTAAAAGACAGATTTTTAAAGTGGAAAAGCTTTTATTTAGGAAAAAATGTCTAGTAACCAAAGAATAGAATTCCCTGAATTAGTAAACAAAATACTAGAAAATGTTATTAAAATTAATCAAAGTCGTTATTTTATTGCAATTTCAGGAGCGCCAGCATCTGGAAAAAGCACAATATCTGAAAAATTAAAGTCTGAACTAATATCAAAAAACCACAAATCAAGTGTTCTTCAAATGGATGGTTTCCATCTAGATAATAATATTCTTGAGAAAAAAAAATTGATTGAGAGAAAAGGGGCACCAGAAACATTTGATGTACTAGGTTTATTAAATTGTTTAATAAGATTAAAAAACGAGGGTGAAGTAATTGTTCCTATCTTTGATAGATCATTAGAGCTATCAAGATCATCTGCATTAGTCATATCTGAGAATACAAAAATTATAATAGTAGAGGGTAATTATTTATTGCTTGATCAAGAACCATGGAGAAAAATTCATAATTTTTTTGACACAACTATAATGATTGATTGTAATAAAGATATTTTAGAAAAAAGATTAATTGAAAGATGGGAGAGTTATGGGCTATCTAATGATCAAATTAAAAATAAAGTTTATAAAAATGATCTTCCAAATGGATTAAATGTTATTAGTAAAAGTATTTCTGCTGAATTTAATCTAATAAATTAATCTTGAGGTGGTTGCTTAGCACCTGTCATGTATGCTACAGCATCAGACATTTCATGTTTCTTTGGGTCAATTACACATAATCGGGTTCCAAGTCTATGAATATGTATTCTATCAGCTACTTCAAAAACATGAGGCATGTTATGAGAAATTAATATGATGGGAATTCCTCTAGACCTCACCTCACCGATTAATTCTAAAACTCTTCTACTTTCTTTGACACCTAGAGCGGCAGTAGGCTCATCCATAATAACGACTTTAGTTCCAAATGATGTTGCTCTTGCAACCGCAACGCCTTGCCGTTGACCTCCAGACAATGTTTCAACTAATTGATTTATATTTTGTATGGTTAATAGACCAAGATCAGACAGTCGTTTTCTAGCTTCATCTGCCATTGCTTTTTTATCTAAAAATTTAAAAAAACTACCCATAAAGCCTTTTTGTCTAATTTCTCTTCCTAAAAACATATTATCAGTGATTGATAAAGCAGGTGAAAGTGCAAGGTTCTGATAAACAGTTTCGATACCTAATTTTCTTGCTTCTATAGGCGATGTAAAAGTAACTTTATTTCCATCAAGCAATATTTCACCACTATCAGGTATAACAGCACCACATAACACCTTAATTAGTGTAGATTTTCCAGCACCATTGTCTCCAATTACTCCCAAAACTTCACCTGGATAAAGCTCTAAATCAGCACTGTCGAGTGCAACAACTTTACCGTATTTTTTTGACAACTTCTTTGCTACTAGCACTGGTTGCATTATGCTGAGACCTTTCTTATCCATTGATCTATTCCAACAGCTACTATAATTAGACAACCTAAAGCAAATCTTTGCCACAATACATCAAGACCTGCTATGGACAGACCTGAGCTAAATACACCCACAATCAAAGCTCCAAATAAAGAACCAATTATAGTGCCCCTTCCACCAAAAAGAGATGTTCCACCTATCACAACAGCTGTGATGGAGTCCAAGTTACCCTCATAAAAAGATGTTGGAGACACTGAACCAACTCTACCTATGGAAACCCATGCTCCAATCGCAACAACAAGACCAGCAACAGCATAAATTGAAACTAACATCCTATCAGTTCTAATACCCGATAACTCAGCAGCCTCCTTATCATCGCCAATTGCGTAAACATGCCTCCCCCAAGCAGTTTTATTGAGTAAAAACCAAAGAAAAACAAAAATACCAATCATGAGGAACGCACCGTAAGTGAATACAAAACCCCCAAGATTAATTCTCTCACCCCAAAAGTGTAGAAGAGGAGCATTTACTTCAATATCAGAGCTTCTGATAGATTGAGATCCAGTAAAGAATATTACTAGTGCAAAAAATATATTCCAAGTTCCTAAAGTAACTATAAACGGAGGCAATCTTAAGCGGGTTACCAGTAACCCATTGAAAGCACCTGTTGCAATACCAGAGATAAACCCTACTGCTATTGCTGGGAGAGTTGGAACTCCCATTTCAACAGAAAGCTTACCCATAAATACTGATGCTAAAACCATCATTGCAGCAACACTTAAATCAATTCCAGCAGTTAATATTATTAAAGTTTGAGCAGCTGCAAGAATACCGACAATTGTAACTTGTTGTACAATCAGAGATAAATTAAAAGCAGAGAAAAATTTTCCTCCAGCGATGAAGCCAAATGCAATAACGCTTAATATTAAAATAATAACAGGAACTATTGTTGGGTTACCGTGAAGAAAATGTTGAATTTTTTTTAGTGTAGTTTGTTCACCTAAATCAAAAGAGTGATGATCTTGATCTTTTTCACCTATATCAGTTGTGAATTTAGGTTGATCTTTTAGATCTTTAGAAATGTCATCAGAAACTTTATTCATTTAAAAAATATCATAATTTCAGGGCAGAATAATCTGCCCTGAATAATAAAATTATTGGATTAACCCCAACATCTATCCATACCTTCTTTGACACTAATTGATGGAACTCCGCTAGCAGCATCATCTGTAACTAAGTTCACACCAGTGTTAAAGAAGTCAAGACCTGGAGTATTTTCAGGCTTTGAACCATCTTCAGCCCAAGCTTTAATCGCCTCAACACCAAGTGAAGCCATTAACAATGGGTATTGCTGAGATGTAGCACCTATAATTCCTCTTTCAACGTCAGCCACACCTGGGCAACCTCCGTCAACTGAAGCAATAAGAACGCTACCATCATCTTTTCCAACTGCTTTTAATGCCTCATAAGCACCAACAGCTGCTGGCTCATTAATAGTGTACACAACGTTTATATCTGGGTCTTTTTGTAGACATTTTTCCATTGCAGTTCTTCCACCTTCTTCGTTACCGTTTGTAACTTCATTACAGATAATTCTTGGATCATCCTCATCTCCCCATCTGGAAACATCTTTTACATCGATTCCAAATCCAGATAAGAAACCTTGATCTCTAAGAACACCAACAGAAGGTTGACTTTCGTTAAGGTCTAACATTGCAATTTTAGCATTAGCAGCATCCGCTCCTAACTTTGCAGCAACCCAAGCTCCACCTAACTCACCTGCCTTGAAGTTATCAGTTGCAAAAGTAGAGTCTGCAGCTGTAATTGGCTCTAGTGGTGTGTCAAGAGCAATGACTAGTAAACCATTGTCTTGAGCATTTTTTAATGGAGTAACAATAGCTTTTGTGTCAGATGCAGCAATTAAAATACCTTTTGCACCTGAAGCAATACAAGTCTCAATAGCTCTTACTTGAGTCTCATGGTCACCATCAACTTTACCCGCAAAGAATGATAATTTGACACCTAATTCATTAGCTCTCGCTTCTGCTCCTTCTTTCATTTTAACGAAGAAAGGATTGATGTCTGTTTTTGTAATTAAGCAAGCTTCAACAGCATGGCTTCCTGCTTTTGCTGGCATAGTAGCAAAAGTAAAAGCAACAGCCATAAGTGAAGCTAGAACTAGAGATAATTTTCTCATAGTTATTTCCTCCTATATATAGTCACATTCACAATATCCTATTGTCATGTCAACTTGCTAGCTAAATTTTAATTTTTTAGTCTTGATTTTTCACGAAATGTTTATCAACTATTTCTTTCCATGAACTAAAATAATTTCTTATAGAGTCATCTTTATTAGGAATAATTGTAGAGTTTTTCACCTTAAAATCGTCTAAATCATTGGTATTTTTTAAATTATGATAATACTGCATTCCAAAAAGTAACGCACCATACGATGACATATCCTCCATTTCAGGGATATTTAACTCAATTTCTAAAAGGTTACTAATAATTTGAAGGAAAAACTTATTTTTTACCATACCACCATCAATGGACAAATTTTTTAAATCAAGATTTCTTGATTTTTTCATAAACTCTAAATACACGACCACTTGGTAAGCAACAGACTCTAATCCAGCTCTAACCAAATGATTAGTATTTGTAGATGCACTTATTCCAAAGAATGCAGCTCTAGCGTCTGATATCCAAAATGGAGGACCTAGCCCTGAAAAGGCAGGTATTAGATAGACTCCATTATTATCTTTTACTTTTTTTGATAAGACTTCACTATCCTCAGGCTTATCAATTAATTTTAAATTGTTTTTAAGCCATGAAATCGTTCCTCCAGCGAATGAGTTTAGGCACTCTAATGCATAGATATTCTGTTTATCACTTGTGAAAGCCAGGGAGGTTAAAGAATTTTCATCGATAATCATCTCATTGCCAATGTTTGTTTGAATGTTAAAACCAGTTCCTGTCGTAATTTTAGTATCACCTTTATCAAAACAAAAATTTGCAAAAAATGATGCCTGCGCATCACCAGCAACCCCAATTATAGGTATCGACTTTTCAAATGCTTTATTAAAATCACTCTCTCCAAAAATATTTGAACTATTGAGTATTCTCGGAAGATTGAGATTATTGCCATCAAAAATATTTAATAAATTTTGATCCCAAGAATTTTCTAAACAATTAAATAATAAGGTTCTTGATGCATTTGTAGTATCAGTCACATAAGAATTTAGGTTTGTAAGTCTATAAATGAGATATGTTTCAATTGTTCCAAATAAGATATCCCCATTATCAATTTTCGATTTAACATCTGATTTGTTCTCATAAACCCATTTTAATTTACTGCCAGAAAAAAAAGTATTTGGTTTAAGACCAGTTTTATCCATAATTTCGTTATTTTTTGACTTATCGTTAAGAATATCCTCACAAATTTTTTGACCTCTGGTGCACTGCCAAACAACTGCATTATGTATTGGTTTCCCATCTTTTTTACTAAAAAGAGTAAAGGTTTCTCTTTGATTAGTAAGACTGATAAATTTAGGATTTGAGTTAATTTCTGATGCTTTTTTAACTAACTCTAATAAGTTTTGATAAATTTCTTCTAAATCGTGTTCAATATAACCTTCATCTGTGATTATTTGCCGGTGTTCCTTTTGAAATCTTTTTACGATCTCTAATTTTTCGTTAAATACAATAACTGTCGTAGATGACGTACTTGAGTCAATAGTTATATAACTCATTTGTTAAGTAAGTCTTTTGATGTTTTAGCTATTTTCTCCGGACTCATATTATAATGATCTAATACATCAACTTGAGATCCATTAATCATATATTCGTCTGGTATGCCAAGTATTTTGAGTTTTACATTTATATTATTTTGAGCAATCAGGCTTGCACAACATTCACCAAGTCCTCCAAATATACTATGCTCTTCGATTGTTAAGATTGCTTTAGAGTTTTTGGAAAATTCAATAATTGTTTTTTCATCAAAGGGTTTTATTGTATGCATGCTAATAATTGAACAATGAATATTGCTTTCTTTTAAAATTTCACCAGCCAAGTATGCTCGTTGCAAAGTTTCACCAGTTGCTACAATTGTTAAATCCTCTCCTTTTTTTACCACAATAGATTTTCCAATTTTAAATTCTGTACCTGAAGGGTGAATATCCATCATTGGTTTTTTTCCATACCTAATGTAGAGGGGATGATTATATGAAATAGATTGTTTGATTGCTTCAGATGCTTCAAAGTTATCTGCAGGGGCAACTATTGTCATATTATTAATTGCTCTCAACGTAGCAAAATCATGAATCGAGTGATGCGTTGATCCTAACTGTCCATAGCTAATCCCCGCACTAATTCCTATCAACGAGACATTGCGATCAGAATAAGCAACATCATTCTTAATCTGTTCTAAAGATCTAGCAGTTAAAAAACTCGCAGGGGAGACACCATATACAATCTTTCCACCCGCAGCTAAGCCTGATGAAACCCCGACTAAATTCTGTTCTGCTATACCTACTTCTATAATTTGATCAGGTAATTCTTTACCGAATGGAACTAATTTACCCGAACCTCTTGAGTCACTTGTAACAACAATAATATCTTTATTTTTTTTTGCCTCAGCTAGTAGTGTCTCAGAAAAGATTTCTAGGTTAGGTTTACCAATTTTATTCATATGAATTTAGTTTCTCATTTAGCTCTGAGATTGCCCTCCCATATTCATCTTCGCTTGGCACTTTATGGTGCCAATTAATTTGATTTTCTATAAAACTTACACCGGACCCTTTAGTGGTTTTCGCAATTATGACAGTAGGCTTATTTTTTTGAATGGGTATTTCTTTAAATACATTTAATAATTCAGAAATATTATTTCCATTTGTTGAAATACTTTCAAAACCAAATGACTCAAATTTTTTATCAATCGGCTCGATTGGGTTAACTTCTTCTGTTTTTCCTGTAATTTGTAAATCATTCCTATCAATAATTACAATTAAATTATCCAATTGATATTTAGAAGCAGTAGTGCAAGCTTCCCACACTGAACCCTCTGATAGCTCTCCATCACCCAATAAAGCAAAAACTTTATTTGTTTTTTGATCTATTTTTTTAGATAGCGCTAAACCTACAGCAACTGAAAGGCCATGTCCTAAAGCGCCGGTGTTATGCTCAATTCCCAAAATTTTTCTAGTGGGATGTCCAATAAAATGAGAGTTAAAATGATTGAGTTTTTCAAGATCTTTTCTTGAAAAAAAACCTTGATCACAAAGAACGGTGTAAAGAGCCTCAACTGAATGACCTTTACTATGGATATAATGGTTTCGGTCTTTTTCGTTAAAGTTTTTAGGATTTATATCCAAGACCTTATTATATAAGACATTCAAAATGTCGATACATGATAAACTTCCACCAGTATGACCAGCGCCAGATTTATAAATAATATCTAATATGGCCTTCCTGTATTCTAAAGATTTTATTTTAAGTTGATTTAAGTCCATTATTTATTGAATAGTAAATATTTTTAGTCTTGGGATAAATGTTTATATAAAGCTTTTTGAGCAATTTTTAAAGCAGCCATAGCATCATGATTTGCTTGAGCTTTTGTTAATGCTTCAATGTCTAAATCATCTAGGGCTTTGTCAACAGCTTTTAAAAAATCTATAGCGATATTTGCCATTACCACACTATCTTCTCTAAATGGAAACTGATCCAGTTGCCAAACACCTTCCCAATTATTTTTTCTTAGAACATAAAAAAATTCAAAAAGCTCTATGGGGTGAAGACTGCCAGCTAAAAGATCATCGTCCCATGATCTAAAGTTATCATTAACATCCATTCCAAATAGCCTACCATAATCAATAGCTAATTGAGCCGAGTCAGCAGCTGACTCTCCACCATAAATAGCATGACCAAAATCAAGAAGAAGTCCAATATTAGGAAGACCTATTTTTTCAATACCAAGAATAGTTCTTGAAACAGAGTCATAGCTCATTTTTACCCTTGGCTCTCTTGGTTTATATTCTATTACAAAATTTAAATCAGTATTTTCACTTGCTAAATTTCCCACACCATCCATCGAATTTTTCCATAACGATTTATGATCAACTTGAAACGGATAGTCCCAACCATCTTGTCCAGGCCAAAGCTTAACATATTTGGCATTAAAAAATCTCACAGCCTCGCAAGCTTGAGTAATTAGTGCATGCGCTCTTTTTCTAATACCCGGATCAGGATTTGTGAACGCTCCCTTTGAGAATTCTCTTGTATAAATTTCAGGAGTAATACCAATCACTTTTAAATTAGCTTTATCGAGAGCATCTTTTATTTGCTCATTCGAGTAACTCCCTCCAAAGTATGGAAAATTTAGATCTACGTATGAAAGGTCTTTTACTTGTCCAGCAAGTTCTATGGCATCGAGTACACTTCTTGGTTCACCATAACCATCTGTTGCATATCTATCAAGATAGGTGGCAAAATGCCAAATACCTGCGCCAAACTCTTGTTTTTTCATGATCACATTTTCTATTATTTAAATTATTTTAGCTATCAATAATTTTAATTAACTCATTGTTCGAAAATTGAACAGTTGAGACGATATTTTTGTCGCAAATGTCTTATTTGCATGATTTTTTTCAACATTTATTTGGAATTGATCACAAAAATTGACTAATATGCACTCGTTTATAAACATAGGAGGAATTTATGAAAAAAATAATTCTTACAATTCTTGTATCATTCCTATCTCTTTCTGCTTTTGCTGAGAGATTTGTAATGGTTACACACGGCGAGGGTAAAGACCCTTTCTGGCCTGTTGTGCAAAAAGGTGGTGAAGATGCTGCTAGACACGTAGGTGCAGATTTTGAATACATTTTCAATCCATCTGGAGACCTAGGTGACATGGCTAAGTCAATTGCAGCTGCCGCTGCTACTCAGCCTGATGGTATGGTAGTTTCACTTCCTGATCCAGAAGCTCTAGGTCAAGCAATCAAAGATGCTGTTGCTGCTGGTATTCCAGTTATTACTATGAACTCAGGTTTAGAGTCTTCAGCTTCTCTTGGCGCATTAATGCACGTTGGTCAGCCTGAATTTCTTGCTGGTCAAAAAGCTGGTGAAAGAGCTAAAGCAGAAGGTGCAACTAAAGCACTTTGCATGATTCAGGAAGCTTACAACACTGCTCTTACAGATAGATGTGGCGGTTACGCAGAAGCTCTACCAACAACTAACGTAGACACTTCTAATGACCCTGCTTCAATCCCAACAAGAGCTGCTGCTGGTTTACAAGCAAACCCTGACGTCGATGCTGTATTATCAGTTGGACCACACGTTTGTTCAGGTGTTCAAAAAGCTATTGATGATTTAGGTATGTCAGTACATCACTCTTGTTTTGACTTAAGTCCAGAAGTTATGGATTTAATCGCTTCAGGAAAAGTTGCATACACAATCGACCAACAACAACGTCTACAAGGTTATATGCCTATCGTAGTTCTTCACCTATACAACAACGGTGCTGGGCTATTACCAGGTGCTAATATTCCTTCAGGACCTGGATTTGTTGACAAGTCAAACGCATCATCAGTTTCTGCATTAGCAGGTATTGATAGATAATTTTATTTAATCTCAAAGTGGGCAATTTATTGCCCACTTTTATATAAACTACAGAGAGTATTTATTTACATTTAATCATGTCAGCTACAACTCAAAGACAAGAGTCAGATAGACATCAAAAAAAGACATGGTTTACAGCATTAATATCAAGACCAGAAGTCGGTCCAATAGGAGTGATGCTCCTTTTATTTGGTATGTTGGGCTACTTTTCAATTCCAGCTGGGGAGATGTCATGGAACCCCTTTACCGGTGAGGGTTTTAATGCTCTTGGTATTAGAAATTTTTTAAGAGTTATTTCTCAATTAGGTATAATTGCAATAGGAGCAGGTTTATTAATAATCGCTGGAGAATTTGATCTTTCAATCGGTTCAATGATTGGTTTCGCTGGTGCCTGCATGGCAATGATTTTAAGATGGGGTTTTTCAGTCATCATACCTTACATATCTTTTGAGGGTGGTTTTCATATCGAATTTTACACGTTATTTCACATCTCTGATGTCTCTCCAATTTTAGCTATCTTTATAACTTTATGCTTCACGTTATTTTTTGGTTGGTTACAAGGAACTATTGTTGTGAAGTCTGGTTTGCCATCATTTATTGTTACACTTGGGGGCTTATTTTTTCTCAGAGGATTGACAGAAGTTTCTCTAAGATCTTTTAATCATAGACCAGATCAGACAAAAGGGGCGACTACTGTCACAGAGATTCCAGATATAAAAAATATTGTAAATGTCCCTGGCCATGGAGAAATGGTAAGAGAAAAAGCAAAAGCTTTACCGGAAGCTGATCTAGTAGCTATAGCCAAAGATATACCAGCTGATACAGTTGCAACAATTACAGATAGATTAGAATACACTTACCAAAGAGTAGCCGAAGCCAAGACACAAATTTTGCTCGATAAAGGAACTAAACCTTTACAAGAGGCTTTAGCAAATGCTCAGCAAAGTGGAAATGATTATATGGTTGGCATGATTCAAGAAAAAATTGCTAACTTTCAAATCGATCCAGTAGTACCAAAAACAGTTACTGATGTTGATATAGCAAGAGTTTATATTGACTCTCTAATTACTGCTCGCCCCGTTGCGAATTTTTTTGGTGGAGATATTTTAGAACCTGTTTTTGATTGGCTTTATTACCCGGTTGACTGGAACACTAATAATTTTGGAAATCAGTTTGCCTCTGGTTTATATTCCTGCGTAATGATTTGGCTAATTTTAGCGATTATTTGTTACATTGTACTGAGCAAAACTCAAGCAGGTAACTGGATTTACTCAACTGGTGGAAATCTGAGTGCAGCCAAGGCAAATGGTGTACCTACAGATAAGGTTAAAGTATCTCTATTTATGTTTTCTGCTTTTTGTGCAACAATTTTTGCAACCGCTCAAGTTTTTGAAGTTAATACAGCAGATGCGGCTAAAGGTAATTTAAAAGAATTAGAGGCAATTGCTGCAGCTGTGATTGGTGGTGTTGTTTTAACAGGAGGTTTTGGCACCATACTCGGTATTGTTGTAGGCGCATTTATATTTGGTGTTGCTAAAGAAGCATTCTTTTATATTCCAGGCATAGACGGATCATTTTATAGAGTATTCTTAGGGTTAGTAATCATAGCTTCTGCTTTGACTAACGAAAATATTAGAAAACGAATTATGGGTAGTATTTAGTTATGGAAAACAATAATTCACCATTTATAGAAATTACAGATCTTGTAAAAAAGTTTGGAACATTTACAGCTTTAAATGGTGTCTCTTTAAATGTCTTACCAGGAGAAGTTCACGCATTACTTGGTGATAATGGTGCTGGAAAGTCCACTCTTATTAAAGTTTTATCAGGAGTTCACCAGCCAACTTCTGGAATTATTAAAGTTGGAGGAAGTGAAGTAAAATTTAGCTCTCCAAGAGAGGCAACTAGTGCAGGTATCGGAACTGTCTATCAAGATCTGGCACTTAATGCCTTGACCTCTGTCACACGAAATTTTTTCTTGGGAAATGAATTAAAAAAAGGACCTGGCCCTTTTGGAATATTAGATTTTAAAAAAATGGATGAAATTACGATTACTGAAATGGGAAAAATTGGCATAAATATCTCAGATCCTACTCAGCCAGTTGGAACTATGTCAGGTGGTCAAAGACAGACACTTGCTATTGCAAGAGCTATATACTTTGGTGCTAAGATTTTAATTTTGGATGAACCTACATCTGCACTTGGGCAAAAACAACAAATGGAAGTTTTAAAAACTATTAAAAAAGTCCAACAATTAGGGAATATAGCTATTATTTTGATTACTCACAATGAAATCCACGCAAGACTTATTGCTGATCGATTTACATTCTTAAGCTTAGGTGAAGTAATAGGATCTGGAAAGTCATCAGAATTAGGTGGAGATGATGTTAAGCGTTTAATGGCTGGCGGAGCTCAAATAGGTGATTTGGCCAAAGAGCTTGAAGCTGTATAATATTTTTACTAGTAAGAGCTAGGATTATTATCTTTATCAGACTCATCGTAGTTTTGATTAGTAAGCTCTTTGAATTTTCTCACATGAGTGGCTGCTGCTCCAGATAACAACCTTACATCATTTGTAATTGTTACAAGATCAAAACCCCATTCGGATGCCTTGGCAGCATACTCTGGAGTCCCACAATGAAGACATGCAACTTTTCCATGTTTATGAGCAATATCTAAAATTTTCTTTTTAGACTCAATCATCTCAGGTTCTGTTCGATCAAACCCAGGTGTTAACTTTCCTTGGTTCAGCCCTATTGTTAAATCTGCTGTCCCGATATAAAGGCCATCAAGACCAGGAGTGGATGCTATATCATCAAGATTATCAAATGCTTCTTGAGTTTCTATCATGGCAAGACAAAACGTTCCCTCATTTGACTCATAAAAATAATTTGAACTAACGGAAAAGTTAGCTCTCGTCGGACCAAAACTTCTAATACCTACAGGTGGATATTTACAATCTTGAACAAGTTTTTGTGCTTGCTCTTTATTATTAATCATTGGGCAAATGATACCCAAAGCACCTGCATCCATAACTTTCGATATTACTGCGTGATCTAATCCTGAAACTCTACAGATTGGAGTGACATTACTATTTCTAATACTTTGCAACATTTTAAATAAATCACTAAAGCCAATCATCCCATGTTGATAGTCAATGGTAAGGGCGTCATAACCTTGCTCAGACATAATTTCAGCAGTAAAAGTATTAGGTATTGATAAAAAGCTATTAACAACCACTTCTTTTTTTTGCCATTTAGCTTTTACTTTGTTTTCAATCATTGAGTGTTAGATATCAAAATTATTTAAAAATATAATTATAACAATTATTTATTATTCATGAATAAATGCATAAATTTAATCAATATTCTCCATCCTCCCACTTTTGACAGATTTATAAGCAGTTTCAGCTAAGAGAAGAGCTCTTCTTCCGTCCTCAAAACCAACAGATACAGGCTTTTTTTCCAAAATTGTTTCGACAAATGAGCTAATAGAATTCATATAAGACTCCTGGTATCTCTCAATAAAAAAATTTAAATAGGGTTCACTCTTGTCAACAAACTCTGAATTGTATTTTTTCAATTCATGTGGCTTTCTATTTTCAGATATAACCATCCCTTTGCTACCAAACAACTCAACTCTTTGATCATA
Organism: uncultured Alphaproteobacteria bacterium; assembly: GCA_902523135.1. GTDB lineage: Bacteria > Pseudomonadota > Alphaproteobacteria > HIMB59 > HIMB59 > HIMB59. The sequence continues at coordinate 55,501 of CABYYB010000001.1, read as the reverse complement.
TCCATAAGTTGCTGATCTGGAGTTGTTTATATGACATTGTTTTCCCGAGGCTGTTTCCATTATAATCATCAAGGTGTCACTATCATTTAATTCAGATTTAATTTTTGGATCTATTAAAGCATTAGAAATTGCAAATACCTTAACTGGCTCTTCACCAAGCATAAAACGGGCTAAATCAAAATCATGAATTGTCATATCTCTAAATTGCCCACCAGACACTTTTAAATAATCCCAACTTGGCAGACCTGGATCTCTAGATGTAATCAGACATTGATGAAGTTCACCAATTTCACCATTAATAAAAGATTTTTTTGCAGCCTGATGACCAGGATCAAATCTTCTATTAAAGCCTAATTGAATTGGAACTTTATTACCTTCAAGTCTTTTTGAAAACTCATCAACTTTTTTTATATCGAGGTCAATAGGTTTTTCACACAAAACAGGTTTTTTTGATGCAACAGATCTCTCTATGAAATCAATATGTGTATTTGTAGGGGAAGATATTAGAACAGCATCAATATCATTATTGTTAAAAATATCATCAACATTTTCCACAGCAATTACGTTTAAATCATTTGATACTTTTTTTGCAAATTTTTCATTTGGGTCATAAATGCATACTAAATTTGTCTGTTCATGAAGTTGAATATTCTTAGCATGCATTTGGCCAATTCGTCCGCACCCAATAACTGCAATACTAACTTTTTTCATATCACAGAATTATAGTATTCTTTAAATTTTAGAAATAAAAAAAAATTCATTTTGAATAAAATTTAAGTATTCTTTAAAAGGTTTATTTATCTATAATCTTTTCATAGGAGGGGTTTATGAAAGCAAAATTGGGAATAGCACCTATAGCATGGTCCAATGATGATTTACCTGAACTTGGAGGAGAGACTTCTTTGGATACCTGCCTTAGTGAGTCAAAACTTGCTGGATTTACTGGTGTGGAAACAGGTGGAAAATTTCCAAAAACTCCTGAAAAACTTGGTCCAATTTTAAAAAATCACCAACTATATTTGGCATCAGGGTGGTATTCAGGAACTGTGCTAGATAATGACCTAGAAAATGAAAAAGATAAAGTTCTTCAACAACTCACTCTCTTCAGAGACCTAGGCGCAGCAGTTTTAGCATATGGAGAAACATCTGGGACTATCCAAAATATTAGACATGCTCCTTTAAACACAAAAAGAAAAATACATAGTGAGGATTTTAAAGAGTATGGAAGGAAACTAACATTATTTGCAGAATTTTGTGCAGATTTTGGTGTGCCAATTTCATTTCATCATCACATGGGTACAGCGATTGAGACTGAGGATGAGCTTGATAAATTGATGAACCACACAGGTGAGGCAGTAAAAATCTTATTTGATACAGGCCATATGACCTTTGCAGGAGGCAACTCTTTGAGAGTAATAAATAAATACGCAAAAAGAATAAATCACTTTCATGCTAAAGACATTCGCTCAAAGGTTGTAAATGATTTAGATCGATCAAAAAAAAGTTTTTTAGATTTTGTATTAGAGGGAGCCTTCACAGTGCCTGGAGATGGAAATATTAATTTTAAGGAAGTAGTTGAGACATTATCAAATAATAATTACGAAGGATGGTTCATTGTTGAGGCAGAGCAAGATCCCGCCAAAGCAAACCCATTTGAATATGCTAAAATTGGAAATAAAGAACTTGTAGAATGCTTAAGTATGTATGGATATGAAATAGAGGATTATAGAGATGAATAGTATTAAGGGAAAGTTTGCACTAGTTACTGGAGGAACGCAAGGTTTAGGAGCAGCAATTGCAAAAAATTTTGCCGATAGCGGAGCTGAAGGTATTGTCACAATTGGTAGAAAAGAGGATAAAGGCAATGAGGTAGCAAAAAAAATTCAAGATGAAACTGGTTGTAAAGTAATTTTTGTAAAAACAGACCTTGGAGAGGTCCAAGAGTGTAGAAATGCAGTTTCAGTTGCCAAACAAGAATTTGGGAGATTGGATGTTCTTGTAAACGCTGCCGGTATTACTGATAGGGGAGATATTGTTAATACGAGCGAAGAACTGTTCGATAAAATGATTGGCACCAATTTAAAAGGCCCTTATTTTCTTATACAAGATACAGTGAAAATTATGATTGAACAAAACATAGAGGGTTCAATTATTAATATTGGATCTGTGGCAGCTATGACTGGCCAACCATTCATATCAACTTATTGCGTATCAAAAGGGGCACTTGCAACATTAACAAGGAATACAGCATTCGCTTTGTTAAAAAATAAAATTAGAGTTAATCAGTTAAATATTGGTTGGATGGCTTCAGATGGAGAACATGAGATACAAACAAAATATCATGGTGCCTCAGAAAATTGGTTAGAAGATGCTGGTAAAGCTCAACCATTTGGAAGGTTGCTTGATCCAAAAGAGGTAGCTAAAGCAGTTACATTTTTAGCATCTGATGACTCAGGTATGATGACAGGTTCTGTTGTAAACTTTGACCAGTCGGTGTGGGGAGGATATCCTTTTGCACCTCCTCAGCCTGCAGAAAAAATGGAAATAAAATAGTTTAATTTAAATACTTTTGGGCACTTTGTTGACAACTCTTTAGTGTAGTTTCCAAATCCTTATTCAAAAAAATATACTCATAAATTTTATGACCAACATCTTCAATAATATTTGAATAAGTTGGCAAAGGATATCTTGCCCATTCTATAATTTTTTCCTCCTTTTCCATTTTATCAATTTCATTAAATATTGGACTTAAAGCTCTCACTTCAGGATCATTTACGACACTAAAGACGGGAGATGATAAACTACCATGCTCAATATAATATTTTATAAATTCAGGAGAGACAAAATTACGAATATTTTTCATAACAAAAGGTATTTTTTCAGGAGAGATATTTGAGGGTATGCCTAATGAAAACCCACCTATTGGAGATACTTGAAAAGAGGAATTTCCAGCAGGTCTTGGTAAATAACCAGTTTTTTTATATGCAGGTGAAGCCTCATTTAGTTCGAACAAATGGGCTCTACTACTCCAATTCATTGCCATAGCTGATTTACCCTGACTATAATATTCAACACATTCATCATTGGAATGAGCAGATAATTCATTTGGCGAGTATAAAGTCAATTTTTTCAACATTTTAGCTGCTTCAAAAGATGCATCAGATAAAAAATTTGCTTTTAATAGTATTTTTTCTACATCTAAATCATAAATATTTTTCCCAATGTACCTAAGGTTTACATATGGTTTTCCATAATTTGCCATTGCTAAAATAAAACTAGTAGCAAGTGGTTGACCTTTTTTAGCTGGCCAAGAAATAGGACTTTCTATCTGTTTGTCACCTTTTAATACCTCACAGGCATGAAGTAAATCCTGAAATGTTTTTGGTGGACTCAAAGCATATTTTTGAAAAATATCTGTTCTATAAAATAATAAATCAGGAATTGCTTCGATCGGAATCCCATAAAGTTTTTTATTAAAAGAACTTGATCTTACTCCTGAATAGTGAAAGTCATTCAAATTTATTCCAACATCTTTAACAAAATTATTCAAAGGAAGAAGGCAATTTAATTTAGTTAACTGTCCAATCCATGGAATATTAAAAGCAACTATGTCAAATTTAGACTTTTTATTTGATGAGGAATTTTTAATAATTACATTAAGTAGTTTTTTCAAATCACCTTCAATAATAAGTTCAATTTCACAATCAAGAATATATTCAAAAAAATCAATATTCTTATTTATCACTTTAAATGTGGGATTATCATTGGCAAGAAAGTTAATTTTTTTGTATTTTTTATTTTGATTAGTTATAACATTTGGTGCAGGTATAATATTTCCTGCAGACAGAGAAGTTCCAAAAAAATAATTATCATTAAAATCACTGTATCCTAAGTTCAGGGCCACCTCTTTTTTGATTGAAAGTAAATAATCCGTAAATTCTTTAATGAGATTATTACTTGGATGTATAGAAAACGATTTACCTGTTTTTGTTTTTGATCTTTGTATTAATTTTTTTTCTTGAATAAGTTTTTTTACTCTTCTCAAACCAGTTGCAAATGGCAAACCTGATGCCTGGATGATACTCGTAGTAGTGGTAATTTTATTGTCTAGATGGTTAATAATAACGTAAGAAAAAATATTCCAATCAGCGTCAATAGTTTTAACTGAAATAGATCTGTTAAATAAAAGTCTTGTTTTATCAACGAATTTTAAAAGAGTGGTAATCTCGTTTCTATTCATTTGTAGTTATTATATTATAAATTCATTAAAATATTCAATTTGAATATATTAGAGATTAAATCTCTTAATAAATCATGGATAATTTCTATATAAGGATATAAGGAGGATCAATATGAACAAACTAATAAAAGTATTAGCTGTTCTAATGTGCTTTTCTTTCGGTTCAGCTAAGGCAGTTGAAATCGTGTCTTTTAATGCTGCGTCATCTGAGGCTTATGTTGGTGCGTTCGTTAAAGGTATTAAAGCTACAGCAGAGCAATATGGCTATGATATTACTGTTTTTGAAAACAACTATAACCAAGCAGAGCAAAACCAACAAGTAGAACAATACTTGTCAAGTGGTGCACTACCTGATGTATTTATTTGGTGGCCACCTGATGCTGTTGCAGGTTTAGGTTCGTTAAGAAAGCTTGCTAAAACTGGAGTACCAGTTTTAAAAATCAATCAGTTACCTAATGAGCAAGATAAAGCATTCATCTTTGGATATGCCGGACCAGATGATAGTCTTCGCGCCTATAACGCAGGTGAGATGATGGTTAAAGCTATGAAGATGAAACAAGCTGCAGGTGGAGATGGATATAATGTAATTGCATTATCATATCCTCACTCTTACGGTGGATATGGCTTATCAATAAATGCTTTCAAACAAGCTATCGCTGGAACTGACTTAAATCTTATCGGTGACATCGGTGAGGGATTTGGACAGGCTAACGGTTATAAAGGAGCAGCTAAGCTAATAGCTAAAGTTAAAGATCAGGGAATTCATTTTGTATATGGTATGGACGATGCGATCTTAACTGGTGGTATTAAGGCTTTAGAAGAAGCTGGTTATAATGTTGACTGGTATGCAGGTACTGGCAAAAGTGGCAGTGTAGATAGTGATGCTGTCATTACAGTTGGTACTGTGTGTAACGGTGATAAGCAGATGATTACTGATGGAAAGCAATTTGGTACTACTCTACAGTCACCTCTTCATGAAGGTCAATTAGCTATAGCTCTTGTTAAAGAGTACATGGAGAACGGTAAGCTAGCAAACTACATTAACTTTACACCTAACCCCTCAGTGACTGGTGCCACTATGGACTTCACAGCACTTAGAGGTTTTGATGGTAAGTTATATGGCATCAACGAGCTTTGCTCAGGTGCTTGGGACTAAGTTTTAGTCTTTTCATAACAATTTTTACACACAGGGAACTATCCCTGTGTGTGTTTTATAAATAAATAAGGTGTACAATCTTCTTTAATATGTCCACAAATCCAATTCTTAAAATTTCAAAAGTTTCTAGGACTTTTGGGGCTATACAGGCTCTAAAAGAAGCAAATTTTGAGATAAACGAAGGTGAAATTATGGGACTAGTTGGAGAAAATGGAGCTGGGAAATCAACTCTTGTTAAAATTATAAGTGGATTTGATCCTGGTTTTAAAGGCAGCTATCAAATCAATGATAAAGAAGTAAAATTTGAAACGCCTTCACAAGCAGAGGAGTCTGGCATTGCTATTGCTCAACAAGAATTAAGCTTGATTCCTAATATGTCAGTTGCAGAAAATATTTTTCTTACTGGAGCTAAAGTAAAAAAATTTGCCACTCTTAATACATTGGCAAAGATGGCACGCCCATATCTTGATGAAGTTGGATTAACTGAAGTAGACCCAACTACTAGAATAAATTTATTATCTGTTGGTGAACAACATTTGGTAGAAGTAGCTAGACTAATTTCTAGAGAAGCAAAAATTTTAATTTTAGATGAGCCTACAGCTGCGTTAGGTGAAGCAGAGAGTCGAAGAATTTTAGAAATGGTTGAGCGTCTTGCTGCAAATGGTAAATCAATAATTTATGTAAGTCATAGACTGGACGAAATTTTTAAGATTACAAAAAGAATAACAATATTAAGAGACGGAGTAAGTCAAGGTATTCAAGAAACTAAAGATATTGATGTAAATAAACTAGTTGAAATTATGCTTGGAAGAGAATTGGCAAATATGTTCCCATCAAAAGCTGACCATATAAGTGATGATCCAAAATTAGAAGTAAAAGAACTTTGGCCTGATGGCGTTCTTGAGCCGGTTAGTTTTTCAGCTTTCAAGGGAGAGATACTTGGGCTCTCTGGGCAACTTGGTAGTGGAGCAGGTGAAGTATTAGCCTCCATAGCAGGTGCACTTCAATCTAGATCAGGTTCACTCACTTTGAACGGTGAAACCTTTTTACCTAAATCACCAAGTCATGCTATAAAGAAAAAAATTGCATATTGCTCCTCCGATAGAAAAAAAGATGGTCTTTTTCTTGGACGTCCAATATTTGAGAATTTAACCTCTCCAGCACTTGGTGCGATATCAAAATATGGTTTTAACTTTGGCAGTTCTGAGGATAACTATTCCAGAAATTTAGCAAAAGAGTTCTTAATTGATGTAAAAAGAATGCACGATGAGTCAGGTCTTTTAAGTGGCGGAAATCAACAAAAAGTAGCATTAGGAAAATGGCTTTCAATCAAGCCCGATGTATTGCTTGTGAATGAGCCGACAAGAGGTGTTGATGTTGGTGCTAAATCAGAGATATATCAAAGAATGAGAGAATTAGCAGCAAGAGGAATTACAATTATTTTTGCATCTACTGATATCCAAGAAATCACATATCTTCCTGACAGGGTGATTACATTTTATAGAGGAATGATGATTGATGAACACCGATTAGAAAAAATTAAAACACCTGTTATTCTCAAAGAGATTACTGATCCATTTAACGAGACAAACCTATGAGCGCTATCATCGAAAATAATCAATTACCTTTTTCTGCAAAGTTTTTGCAATTCTATAAGGATCGCACACTTCTTGCTATTTTATTGTCACTTTTTGCTGTGATGTTTATATATGGAATTTTTTTCACAGAAAATTATTTAACAATAACCAATTTTAAAGCAATTATCAGAGATGCAGCACTATATGGCATTATGGCTATAGGACTTACATTTGTAACTTTATCAGGAAATTTTTTTTTATTGTCATTAAAAGAAACAGCATCAATTTGTGGTGTTACTTTTGCTATGGGTATGGCTACTGGTTTTGGATCACCGGATCTTGCAGGAAACTTTTTAGTTTCACTATTAGCTGCTTTAGCAGTAGGTGTCGTAAGCGGAGTAATACAAGGATATTTTGTTGGAATGGGAGGCAACCCAATTGTTGTAACATTAGGTGGAGCAGGCATCCTATATGGTATTGGTGCATGGTGGAGTGATAACCTTGTAATAAACTTTACAAGACCTCATGATGCAGAATGGTTAGGAACTGGTTCTTTTTTGGGTCTTCCAAGTATCACATGGTCTTTTATTTTAATTGCCATTGCAGCTGAGATAGTTTTAAGACATACAAATTTTGGAAGGAAAGTTTATTTAGTTGGAGCAAACAAAGCTGCTGGAAAAGCCACTGGCCATGAAAATTTTTCCATGGCGATAATTGTTTTCACAATCTGTTCTGTTTGTTGTGCATTTGTTGCAGTAGCTTTTGTTGCCCAAATGGATAGTGCTCAATCTAATTATTTTTCTGCAGAATTTGGATCATCAGGTGATATGACAATACTCGTTATAGCAACTGTCATGGTTGGTGGAAATTCAATAATGGGTGGTTATGGATCTACTTTAAGGACTAGTTTGGGAGCAATTTTTATTGCTATGGTTGATAATATGATGGTTTTACAAGGATTTAATAGTGGACCTAGAATAGTTGGTGTGGGCTTAATGATAGTGTTTAGCATCATAGTTTTTGGTTTATTTGCTAAAGGAAGTAGGGCTCAGGAATAATGGAAAATTTTTTAAAAAAGATTACAAAAGATGTGGATCTCTCTTTTGCAATCTTATTATCATTTTGTGTTTATGTATTCTTTGCAATTAATATAGAGGTTTTCTTTAGTCACAATATCAGTTTCGCTATTCTTGAAAGGTTTGCAGTCTTGGGCCTTGTAGGTTTAGCATTAACTATTTGTATAATTGCTGGAGAAATTGATTTATCAATTGGGTCTAACGCGGCCCTGTGCGCTGTGATAGTTGTAAAATTAACAGACCCCTTAGGCGCCCCATTAGCGATGATTATAGGACTTTCAGTTTCAACTCTGATTGGTGCAACACAAGGTTTTGTTATAGCTTTCATAAGAATAAGAGCGATTGTGATTACAGTTGGTACACTTATGTTGCTTAGAGGTGTGGCTTTACTAATTGCTGAAGAAAAAACAGTTATGTTAACTGATTTTAGAGTTCCTGATTTTATTACTACTAAAGTTTTAATGTATTTTTCACCTGCTAGCCTAACGGTTATCTTCATATTCATTTGTGTAGGAATTTTTATGCGTTACACAAAATATGGAAGAGAAATATATGCGATCGGTGGAGCAAGAAAAGAAGCACTCACTGCAGGTATACCTTTAAGACGCCCAATGATTATAGCCTTTGCGCTGTCAGGTTTTTGTGCTGGTTTTGCTGGAACTGTAATTGGTTTGAAATCAGGAACAGCTCAAGGTTTAGGACTGCAATACCTTCTTTTAGCAGGAACCGTTGCAGCTTTTGTTGGAGGTGTGAGTATACTAGGAGGAAAGGGTGGTGTTTTAGGAGCTGCTATCGGAGCTTTAACAGTTAATTTTTTAAATACTGGTCTCGTATTTTATGCACTTCAGGTTCATTTTGTTCAATTATTTACATCAGTGCTTTTGGTTATCGTTATAGTTTTTCAAACTATGTCCAGGGTATTTGACTCGCGGCAAGCTAGAAAGAGTCTGCTTGCCACAATTGATGAACGAAAAACATCTTTACTGGAAAAAAAGAGATCAGCTTTAGGTAGATAATATTCATTTTGAATATATTTGAAGTCAGTAATTTAAATACATATTATATAATGAACATGGAGGAAATTTATGGATAAAGAGAGACTAAAAGGTAAAAATGTCCTTATTACAGGCGCTGCACAAGGTATGGGTGCTGCGGTAGGTGAGCACTTTGCTGCCCAAGGAGCCAAAATTTGTCTAACAGATGTAAACCTTGACGGTTGTAAAGAGGTTGAAGAGAGAATTAGGTCAGCTGGAGGCGAGGCTATTTCATGTAAAGTAGACGTGAGAAATCGTGAAGATCACGTAGCTGCAGTAAAAGCAACAGTTGAAAATTTTGGTAGTCTAAATGTTTCTATAAATAATGCTGGAGTAAACAAACCACTTTTCTTCATGGATATAACTGAGGAAAATTACGATTTTATTATGGATATAAATGTTCGAGGTGCTCTTTTAGGTATGCAAGAACAAGCTCGACAAATGATTAAACAAGGTAAACAAAAAGAACCATATAAAATTATTCATGTAGCTTCTATTTTATCCAGAGAAACTTTTGATGATGTTGTGGTTTATGGAATGAGCAAACATGCCATAGCTGCTCTAATAAAAGGTGGTGCAAAAAGTTTAGTTGAGCATGGCATTACCGTTAATGGATATGGCCCTGGCGTAGTAAGAACAGAGCTATGGGAGCAACTAGATAAAGATTTAGTTGCAATTGGAAAATTTGATAAACCCGGAGAGTCAATGGACTCAATTGCAGAGAATATGATTTTGATGAAGAGGTATTCCTATCCTGAAGACGTGGTGGGAACAGCATCATTTTTAGCGTCTAGCGAGTCTGATTATATGACAGGACAAATACTTATGATTGATGGAGGAATGGTAATTCAATAAATGAGTGAACCTTCAATCATAAAACCTGAAGATATAAATCCAAATTACGATTGGCATAGAAGAGTACCATCTCATGGAAGAACAAATGTAGATTATGAAGAGAGAATTAACTTTCCTAGACTTCACAAATATAGACTGGGAAGAGCCCGAGAGGCTCTAAAAAATTCAAAAGCCGGTTCACTCCTTTGTTTTGATAACAACAACATCCGATATCTCACAAGCACAGTTATTGGGGAGTGGTCAAGAGACAAAATATGTAGATATTCTCTATTAGCTCAAGACCATGACCCTGTGCTTTGGGATTTTGGTTCAGCGGCTAAGCATCATCAATTATTTTCACCTTGGCTTCCAAAAGAAAATTGGAAGGCAGGTATGGTTGGCTTGAGGGGTACGGTGCATCCTGATGCGGGTTTAATGAAAAATGCTGCAAAAGAAATAAAATCAATGTTAAATGAAAAGGGACTGGCAAATGAACCTGTAGGTGTGGATCTTGTTGAACCAGCAATGATGTTCGCTCTTCAAGCAGAGGGTCTAGAGATAATTGATGGACAACAAATTCTTCTTGAAGCTAGGGAAATAAAATCAAGAGATGAGCTAATGTTATTAAACCAAGCTGCATCGATGGTAGATGCAACTTATCATCAAATTTATGAGACTATGAAACCTGGTGTTAGTGAAGCTCAAATAGTTGCTAATGCAAATAAGCTTCTATATGAACTTGGTTCAGATGATGTCGAGGCAATAAACGCCATTTCAGGTGAAAGATGTAATCCACATCCACATAATTTCACAGATAGAATTTTTAGACCCGGTGATCAAGCTTTCTTTGACATACTTCAATCTTATATGGGTTACAGGACTTGTTATTATAGAACCTTCAATATTGGACGAGCATCAGACTCTCAAAATGATGCCTACAAGCAGTGTCGAGAGTGGCTAGACAAAGCCATTGAACTTGTAAAACCTGGGGTTTCTACAGATAAAATTGCATCAGTATGGCCGAAGGCTGAGGAATTTGGTTTTGCAAATGAAATGTCAGCATTCGCATTACAGTTTGGACATGGCTTAGGTTTGGCAATTCATGAAAGGCCAATAATCAGTAGATTGGTTTCAATGGACTCACCCGATGAAATTAAAGAAGGAATGGTTTTTGCTCTTGAAACTTATTGTCCTGCAAAAGATGGTTATTCTGCTGCAAGAATTGAAGAAGAATTGATTGTTACTGATAAAGGATGCCAAGTAATTTCCTTGTTTCCCGCTGAAGATCTACCTATTGCTAATAAATATTAATGGTAGATAAATTAAATGACGATATAGGAGAAGAGAAAAGACTTCAATTATGGGAAATGATGCTGAAATTAAGGTTAGTCGAAAAAAAAGCATATGATCTTTTTCTTCAAAATCTTATCAAAGGTACTAGCCATTTAGCTCTGGGTCAGGAGGCTATTGCAGGTGCCTTTGGAGTCGCCTTGAAACAAGGCGATTATACATTTTGCACATACCGTGGGCACGCACATACACTCGCAAGAGGATCCTCAATCGAAGGAGTTTTAGGAGAATTAATGGGTAGACAGTGTGGCTTGATGAAAGGTAAAGGAGGATCCATGCACCTTACAGATGTAGAAAAAGGAGTTATGGGTTCATATGCTATTATAGGTGCTCATTTAACTATAGCCAATGGAACTGCTTTAGCATCAAAATATAATAAAACAAATGAGGTAAGCGTTTGCTTTTTTGGAGACGGTACTACGAATATCGGAGCATTCCATGAGGCATTGAACATGGCAAAAATATGGAATTTACCAATAGTGTTTGTTTGTGAAAATAATTTATATATGGAATATACACCAATTCATGAAGTTACTGCTGTTGAGCACCCAGCTGCTGATAGAGCAGGTGCATACGATTTAGATAAAATTATTGTGGACGGAAATGATGCTGATGAGATGCTTAGAACAGCAGAAAAAGCTATTTCAAAAGCAAGAGAGGGTAAAGGTCCAAGTTTAATTGAAGCAAAGACTTATCGACATAGTGGGCATTCAAGAGCTGACCCAGGTAAGTACAGACCTGATGAGGAAGTAAAAGACTGGATGGAAAACAAAGACCCAATAAGAAATTACAGAGCAAAGTTATTAGATTTTAATATAAATGAAAAAATAATTTCTGAAATTGAGGAGAAAATTAAAGATCAAGTTGAAAAAGCAACTGAAATTTCCATGGCTTCTCCAATTCCAGAAATTAAAGAAATATATACTGATGTATGGGCTAATGGAGGTTCTGAGTGGCACAATTAACATACAGAGCAAGTGTTTCACTCGCTATAGCTCAATCCATGAGAAAGGATCAAAAAGTTTTCTTTATTGGTGAAGACGTAGGTGCTGCGGGTGGAGTATTTAAAGCGACGGTTGGTCTTTTAGAGGAGTTTGGTAAAGAGAGAGTCATGGATGCACCAATTTCAGAACAGGCGATTTTAGGTGCAGCTATGGGCGCAGCAATGACAGGCTTAAGACCAATAGCAGAAATAATGTTTTCAGATTTTTTAGCTGTTTGTTGGGATATTGTGGCAAATCAAATTGCTAAAACTAGATATATGTCAGATGGCCAAATCAACATTCCATTGGTCATTAGGACTGCAAATGGTGGAGGATCAAAATTTGGTGCACAACATTCTCAAAGTTTAGAGAATTGGTCTATGATGATACCAGGTTTAAAAGTAGTCGCTCCAAGCTGCCCTAGTGACGTGTTGGGTTTGATGGATAGTGCTGTAAAGGACCCTGATCCCGTTATATTTTATGAACATAAATCACTTTATGCATTTAAAGAAGAAATTGAACAAACTGATATATCCATTCCTATCGGGGAAGCTAATACGCTTCACGAGGGAAAAGATATTACTATTATTGGTTTAGCTTTAATGGCACAAAGAGCAAAAGAGGCTGCATTAATTTTGAAAGACAAACACGATATTAATGCAAAGGTAATCGATCTGAGATCTCTAGTGCCCCTAGATTTACAAACAATAAAAAAATCTGTAATCGAGACTGGTCATGTTTTGACAGTAGAAGAAAATCCAAGACTTTGTGGATGGGGAGCGGAAATATCATCTTTAATCTCAGAACATTGTTTTAAAAATTTAAAAGGTCCTGTCACTAGAGTAACTACACCACATGTACCATTACCAAGTGCCGACATACTCGAAGATAATACAATTCCATCAGTGGAACTAATTGTAAATGAGGTTATAAAAAAACTAAAAGGAGAATAATTATGGAAATAATAATGCCATCCCTTGGAGAAACTGTTGATGAGGGAAAAGTAGTAAAGTGGCTTAAAAAAGTCGGAGATGAAATTAAAGAAGGAGATATCCTTTGCGAAGTTGAGACTGATAAGACAGCTGCTGAGATACCTTCAACAGTTAATGGAAAATTAACAGAGATAATTGCACAAGAGGGAGATACGATCCCTGTAGGTGGTAAAATTGCCACTGTAGAATAAGAATTAAAACTGTTATAAATATTTATGGAAATTAAAGACTCAAAATTTTATAGAGATAAGTGCTTCATTAACGGTGAATGGGTTAATGCCGACTCAGGTGAGACAATATCTGTTAACAATCCAGCTAACTTGAAAGAGATCGGCACAGTACCTAAGTGCGGAACATCTGAAACTAGAAATGCTATAGAAGCTGCAAATAATGCTTGGCCTGAATGGAGGGCAAAATCTGCACGTCAAAGATCAGAAATACTCAGAAAATGGTTTGATTTAATGATTGAAAATAAAGAGGAATTAGCTCAAATCATGACAGTTGAACAAGGAAAACCAATAAATGAGTCACGTGGAGAAATAGGCTATGGAGCCTCTTTTGTAGAATGGTTCTCAGAAGAAGCCAAGAGGGTTTATGGAGATACAATTCCAGATCCCATGACCGATCGAAGAATTGTTGTTTTGAAGCAACCAGTTGGTGTAGTGGCATCAATTACACCATGGAATTTTCCTAATGCCATGATTACAAGAAAATGTGCACCAGCTTTAGCTGTTGGGTGCCCAGTTGTAATTAAACCAGCAAGTCAAACTCCTTATTCTGCACTTGCACTAGCTGTTTTGGCTGAGGAGGCAGGCTTCCCAAAAGGTACTTTAAATGTAATTACAGGAAAGGCCTCTGAAATCGGAGAGGAATTAGCCACAAATCCAATTGTTAGAAAATTATCTTTTACAGGTTCAACAGAAATTGGAAAAATACTTTTACAGAAATGCTCTGGAACTGTAAAGAAAGTCTCAATGGAACTTGGTGGTCACGCACCCTTCATTGTATTTAATGATGCAAATATTGATGATGCAGTTGCCGGTGCAATCCAAAGCAAATTTAGAAATACAGGACAAACTTGTGTTTGTGCAAATAGAATTTATGTCCAAGAAAAAGTTCATGATGAGTTCTGTTCAAAATTTGTTGATGCTGTTTCTAAAATAAAAGTAGGAGATGGTTTAAATGAGGAAAATGCCTCTGGACCCATGATTGATGAGCACTCTTTAAGTAAAGTAGAGGAGCACGTCCAAGATGCATTACAATATGGGGCAAAAGTTGCAATTGGTGGATCTAAGCATTCTTTGGGAATGAACTTTTATCAGCCTACAATCCTAACTGAAGTCGCACCAGAAGCGAAAATTACAACTGAAGAAACATTTGGACCAGTGGCTCCAATTTACAAATTTAAAGATGAAAAAGAAGTAATTAAACTTGCAAATAACTCACCATATGGACTTGCATCCTATTTTTATTCCAGAGATATCGGAAGAATATGGAGAGTAGCTGAGGCACTTGAATACGGTATGGTTGGAGTCAATACTGGATTAACTTCAAAAGCAGAGGCACCATTTGGAGGAATAAAAGAGTCTGGTCTTGGCAGAGAAGGCTCAAAGTATGGAATTGATGATTTTATTGAAATAAAATACATCAATATGTGCGGCCTAGACAAATAATTCATATTTATGAACAAAGTCTTCAATGTTGGCTTAATAGGATGTGGTCATATTTCTGAAACATATTTTAGAGGACATGATTATTTTAATAATTTTCGCATAATTAAATGTGCTGATATTAATCATGAAAATTCTAAAAAATGTGCCGAAACTTATAATATAAACTCTTGTTCTGTTGATGAAATATTAAATGATAGTGAAGTCGATATTATTTTAAATTTAACTATTCCAAAGGCTCATTACGAGGTAGCAAAAAATTCGCTGGAGAGCGGTAAACATGTTTATAGTGAGAAACCAATGGCTGTAAATTTTTTAGATGGTGAAAATCTCTTAAAATTATCTAAAAGTAAAAACTTATACATTGGCAATGCTCCTGATACTTTTTTAGGTGGTGGAATTCAAAAATCTATTGAATTAATAAACGATAATAAAATTGGAAATGTTCGGCTTGGAAATGCAATTTTTGCTTATCCAGGAGTTCAATCTTATCATCCCAATCCTGAACCGTGGTTTGCAAATAATGAAGGTGGCCCAGTTATAGATATGGGACCATACTATTTAACAGCTTTAGTAAATTTACTTGGCCCTGCTAAAAGTGTTCATGGTATTTCTACCAAAGTTTTCGATAAAAGAGTGATAGGCATAGGTCCAAAAAAAGATCAGGAGTTTGATGTGGAATGTCAAACTAGCTATTTAGTTAATTTAGAATTTCATAATGGGGCTTTAATTCAAATAACTTTATCGTTTGATGTTGTAGCTCACCAACGTAATCACATAGAGCTTTACGGTGATAAAGGTTCTATGATTGTGCCTGATCCAAATATGTTTGGAGGCTCAGTATACACAAGTACTGATGATAGTGGTGTTTGGCAAGAGCACAAAACTGATGATTTGCCCCTTGGTAAAATTAATATTACATCTCATAGCGGTAGGGCTAATGAGTCTCCAACTAATGCGAACTACCGTGGTGTCGGATTAGCTGAAATGGCATACTGTATTGATAATGAACTTGAACACAGATGTAGCGGAGAATTATCGTTACACGTTTTGGATATTATTCAATCAACAATGAAGGCAGCAGACACCAAAACACCCCAAGAAATAAAGACTACTTTTAAGAAGGCAGATTATTTTTCACTTGAGGAAATACAAAAAATTCTTAAGTAATTACAATAATTCCTCTAGACTTAATTTTCATTAAATGAAATTTGATAATTCAAAAAAAATTCTTGTAATAGGGAGAGCAGGATTAGATATTTATCCGGAGCCACCCGGTACAAAAATCTCCGATGTAAATAACTTTTCTTCTCATTTAGGGGGCTCGGCGGCAAATACTTGTGTTGCTCTATCGAACTTGGGTGTCAGCACTGATTTACTTACTTGTATATCTGACGATGCAATCGGAGAATACATAATTAACAAACTTAATGAATTCAAAGTTGGTGTAGAACACTGCAGAAAAGTCAATAAATCATTTCAAACACAAATAGCTGTTGTTGAAACTATTTTAAAAAATAACCAATCTATTCTTTACAGAAGTAATCCCTGTGATCTGCAACTTAATAAGGAGGATATTAATAAAATTAATTTCAATAATTACTCTGCTGTATTCATCTCTGGAACTGCGCTCTCTGGAGAGCCTTCAAGGAATGCTGTTTTTGTTGCCTCAAAACTAACTTCAGATCTCAAGATACCATTAATAATCGATCTTGATTATCGGCCTTATAACTGGGAGTCTGATACAATCAAATCTGATGTTTACAAGAAAATTATGAATGAAATGGATATTATCATTGGAAACGATTTAGAATTTAATGTGGCTGATAATTCCACAAATGGACTTGAATTAGCAAAAGTGTATATTAAAAAAAAACCATCAGTGATTATCTATAAAATGGGCGAAGAGGGATCCAAAGTATTTACTAAAGAAAATGAGAGCCAATACGGTACATTTAATGTCGAAGCTATTAAACCTACCGGTGCAGGCGACGCATTCAATGGAGGTTTTATAAGCTCCCTATACAATGGCCTTAGTTTAGAGGATGCAGTAATTCGGGGTTCCGCAAATGCTGCAATAGTTGTAACAAGAGTAGGATGTTCCTCAGCTATGCCCAATAATCAGGAATTAGAAAAATTTATTAACCAAAATCAAAAGGAGTTATAGATGCACATCCCTTATTCAGATAATAAAAATCAAGCTTTATTTGGAGAGACAAATAAAACAGTACCTTTAGTTTATTTTAATATTATCAATTTAAAAAAAGGTGAGTCCTATGAATACCAACTATCAAAACATGAAAGTAGCGTAGTTCCAGCAACAGGTATCGTCGAGATTACCGTGGAGGATAATAAGTTAGGACAGATTGGAAAAAGAACAACTGACGTATGGGATGGTGAACCTGAGGGTAGTTATATTCCTACAAATTCAAAATGTAAAATTACTTGTTTATCTGACTCCTCTGAGTGTTTCATAGCTGGTGGAATTTATGAAAAAAAATTAGAGCCATTTCTCGTTTTAAAAGAAGAACTAGATGTTGTTCAATATGGTTCAGACGATACTAAAACTCACAGAAAAATTAAACATATCTTAGGTGCGAAACATCATGATCAAGTTGGTCGATTATTAGTAAATGAATTATATACTGTTGGCGCTGGAGGATGGTCAGGCTTCCCCCCTCACAAACACGACACAGATGATCTCCCTCAAGAAACTCGTCATGATGAAGTTTATAATTATCGATTTAAACCAGGACATGGTTTTGGTGTTCAAATTATGCAATCAGAAGATGAAAAAGAGGGTCACGGCTATCAACTTTTTAATGGCTCTACTATTGCAATTAATAAAGGATATCATCCATGTGTGGTTGCCCCTGGATATGAGATGTATTATTTTACAATCCTAGTAGGTCTCTCTCAAAGATCACTTATTCAATCTTTCCAAAAAACCCATGCTTACCAATTAGAAACAATCCCAGGAATTAAGGATATGATAGCAAAATATAAATGACGATAGCTAGCCTCTCAGAAGTTTTACAAGAAGCAAAAAAAAATAATTATGCCGTTGCAGGATTAGTAGTACTAGGTTGGGAAGATGCAAGATGTTATGCAGAAACAGCCGAAGAGCTCAAGGTGCCTGTGATTCTTCAAGCAGGACCAGGTTGTAGAGCAAATACACCTCTGCCAGTTTTAGGTAAAATGTTTAGATACTTGGCTGAGCAATCATCTAGTCCAATAGTTTGTCATTTAGATCATGGCTATACAAAAGAAGAGTGTTTACAGGCAATTGACAACGGATTCACATCTGTAATGTTTGATGGATCCAAGCTTTCACTTAATGAAAACGTTGATAAAACAAGTGAAATCGTTGAATTAGCTCACAAACAAAATATTTCCGTTGAGGGGGAAATTGGATTTGTTGGTTACAATGATGGTGCAAAGTCACAAAGTACAGATCCAGAAGAAGCGAAGACATTTGCCGAATTAACTAAATGTGATGCAATGGCCATCAGTGCAGGAAACGTACACTTACAGACAAACAAATCCTCTTCTATTGATATGCAAGTCATAAAGACGATAGAAACCTTAACCAAAGTACCATTGGTGCTTCATGGAAGTAGCGGTATCGACGATACACTTAAAAGAACGATAGCAAATACAACGAATGTTTGTAAGTTTAATATCGGCACTGAACTCAGAAAAACTTTCGGCGATACTTTAAGAGAGGAAATTGCAAAAGATCCAAATACTTATGACCGTATTAAATTAATCAATTCAACTATTCCAAGATTAAAAGAAGTAACAAAAAAAGTTTTAGAGAATATTTCAAAAATTTAATCATTAATGATTAAATCACAAACAATTGAAAATAAGTTTTTAAGAGTTAAAACTCTCAATATTGGTGCAACATTATTTGAAGTATTTTATAAAAAGAAAAAAATCAATTTAATTCTAAATTTAGGAAATATCTCATCATATAAAAATAATAAAAATTACTTAGGCGCAACATGTGGCAGGTATGCAAATAGAATAAAAAAAGCTCAATTTCAGATCAAAGGAGTAAAATACAAATTAACTAGAAATGAGGGAAAAAATATACTACATGGTGGTAAAAAAGGGTTTGACTCAAAAATTTGGCAAGTTAAGAGCTTCTCCAAATCTCATATTAGCTATTATTGTATATCTCCAGATAAAGATCAGGGTTTCCCAGGAGAATTATACTCCAGTTGTGATTACTCAATTATAAATTCGACTCTCAAAATCAATATAAGTGCACAAACATCAAAAACTACTCACGTTAATTTGGTAAATCACGCCTATTGGAATTTAGATAAAATTAAAAAAGATATTTTTGATCACCACGTCCAAATCAATTCAAATCATTACTTAGAAAATGATAGAGAAAATATACCAACTGGTAGGGTAATGAGTGTAAAAGGAACACGTTTTGATTTTAAAAAATCAACTAGGATACGTGATAAGTTTACCAATAAATTCAAGGGATTTGACGAAAATTTCATTATCAAAAAGAATTCTAAGTTTGTAGCTAAAATACAATCACCAAAAAGCAAAATATCCCTAAAAATTTTTTCAAATCAACCTGGTGTTCAATTTTATACTGGTCAGCATTTAAAATATTCCAGTAATCGTATTAAAATTAAAAAATATCAAGGTATGTGTTTTGAAACTCAGGGTTTTCCAAACGCACCCAATAATCGAAAATTTCCTTCAACGCAATTAAACCCATCACAAATTTATAAACATCAAATGAAGTTTGAAATTGGAGAAATTAAATAATTATTCGGTTTTTTCTCTTAATTTTATATTCAATGTATCAAAAAATATTTGAGGAACGCTAAAAGCAAAATTATTTAAAAAAGCAACCGAACTAACTTGTATTTGATTTCCATCTAGCAATGGATCTATAAACTTTGATATTTGAACTTTGTCATCGACATAATTCCAATCAAAAGTAGCATGAACACCTTTACCATCTATATCATAAAAATTTACAAATATTACAGTTCCATTATTGAGTGTAAACCTAGTTTTTAAGTCTGGAGAGTTAGGTAATTCTGACTTAAGTATAAAGCCATTATGTTGAAGATCAGTTAATATATTTTGAGCATCAATAATTTTATCATTATCAATTTCATTAAATTGAGAAGTTAAATTTGTGTGTTCTAGCTCTCCTTCTTTCATACTTAAATTAATCATATTCTGATTATAAATTTGAATTGATTTGATTTGAGATTTACCAATATTTATTAAATCGGTGGGTACCCAATAGAAACCAGATACATCGGCAGTTAAGTTTGTTGATACTAAATAAGATTGATTGGAGTCAGTAGCTTTTATGTAAGATCCTGGGATATTGTAATTATAAATACCAATATCTAGTGAATATAAGACCTCATCGTCTTTTGATTTTAAAATTAATTGCATTTTATTTTCATCATCTAGACCCAATTTGTATAAAAGATCTTCGCGATTAGTTTTAGCATCTAAAATATTTGCTTCACGAAGTTGAATAAAAAACCGACTTAAAAGCTCAGTATTTGCGGGAAAATTATTTGAGCTTGAAATAAGCCATTGATTATCAATGATTTCAATGACTGATTTTCCATTTTGATTAGAAAATTCAATGTATGCAATTTCAGGTAAAACTTCATCAAAACTAGGAAACAATACTTCAGATGATGACTTGTTAGAGATATTTTTGCCATCAAAATACATACCAAGAGCAATAATTAAAAATCCAAAAGATAGTAAAACCAAGATTTTTAAATTTTTAATATACATTTATCTGCTTTTTCTTTTTCTGATACCGAGTTGTCTTGGAATAAAAAACATTAGTAGAATTAAAAGAACAGGGATTAAAAAAGTATTTAATATGTTTATTTGATTTGCTAATCGATCTATGTCTTTACTTAAATTTCTTCTAACTTCTCTTAGTTGTTTACGAGTATTTTCTACTTGCAATTGAAAATTCGCTAATTCCATTAATTGTTTGTCAGATAAATTGACACTTTCTACATCTCTACCGCCTGATAAATTTTGAATTTGATTTAATGTATTATCAAGTTGAGCTTGTAATTGCTGTTCCTGTCCTAGATACATCTGTTCTGCTTCTGCTTGAAGTTTTTGAACTACAACAAACGGTCTAAATGGAGCTTCTTTGTTTCTAAGATCAATAAATTCATCATAACCTGTCATTGAGTCAAACACATTTGTAACTAAACTTCCATTATCAGATGTCGCCTCTATTACATTGGTATCTAAAAACTTTTGAATTCTTGCCCAAAAGGCATTTCTTATAAAATCAGCGTCACTGAAAACTACCACATTTATATTTTTTGAGGATATTTCTAAATGATTATCATTTTTAAATTCAAAATCATTAAAATTACTTTTTGCGATACCACTTAATTTTACACCAAAGTCATAGCTAATACCTGTTGGCTGAAAATTATTAATGAGCTTAATTGGATCATGTACCTCTTTCATAGGTAAATCCATTGTTACCTCACTGGAGGACATAATAGGAGTGTAAGAAATTTCACTTTCATCATTTAATGGGGAAAGACCACCCGGAGACACAAGTCTAATTAAAGATAAACCGTCTCCAATTTCTTCAGCTTGATTGATGAACTGTCCTCTGACTTCAGGCCAATTCAATTTCAACATAGTTTGCAAAGATGTATTTTCAGTTATGTTTTGTTGTGTTTGCAGTCTTGTTGCTTGAGCACCATCTAAAATAACATTGCTATTATAGTTAATATTGAGGGTTTTTAAGACATTTTCTAAATTTGATGATTTATTTGAATGGTCATTTTTCTCAAAAAATGGATCAACAAAAATAACTGATTTTCCCCCATTCAAGATAAATTGTTCAACTGCATATTCAGTTTTGTCACTAATATCGGAGGGGTGATAAACTATTAATAAGTCTATACCCTCAAAACTCTCTATGTCTGTATCTAAAAACTCAAAATCATAAAAATAACTAAGCTCCTCAAGTATTGTGTATTCTCCTTGTCCAAGTTGATTATTTGGCATCATTGGTGGTGTAGTGTCCACCCATGATAAAAAACCAATCATTGGTTTTTTTGATCTATTTAGTTTGTATACAATGTCAGTTAATTGTTTTTC
This sequence comes from uncultured Alphaproteobacteria bacterium, assembly GCA_902523135.1. GTDB lineage: Bacteria > Pseudomonadota > Alphaproteobacteria > HIMB59 > HIMB59 > HIMB59. The sequence continues at coordinate 33,437 of CABYYB010000001.1, read as the reverse complement.
TAATGTGCCAGCTTTTGAGGGATCAAAAAAGGGAACAGTTTCTATGTCATCTGTTGTATTTGAAGCAATTAATCCAAAATATACTTTGGACCCTTCTTGATCTATAGGAAAACCCTGCACACCATATCTATTTACATAATCTTCATCATCTGAATAAGGCTCTGGTTCAATAAAGTTTAATTCAATTTTACCTGAGGCTAGATCTGAATATCTGTTTAATAGACCTTGAACTTGATTAGCGTAATTTTGAATAATTGGAATGTTTTTAGACAAGTCTCTGCTGTACACAAAAGTAATTTTTATTGGCTCTTCTATTTCGTCTATAACTCTCTTAGTACCACTTGAAAGAGTAAAAGTTTTGGTAGAGGTAAAATCAACTCCCAAATTAAAGTTGATTTTTTGGATTATAAAATTAAAGGACAAAAATAAAATAACAGTGCTTAGTATAGATACTATAAGATAGTTTTTTTGTAAAAATTTATTCATTAGTCTCGATTTAAAAATTTTATAATTGTTAAATAATTCCAAAGAGCAATAAAGGATAAAAAGAAAAACAATCCTTTAATTGAGAAGAAACCCGTTTGGATACTTGAGAAGTGAGTCAAAAAGCTAAAACTAGAAATGAGTTCTACTATTTCAATAGGTAAAATCCCAGTTATAAAATTAATCATAAGAGGAAACCCACTTATGGTAAAAAGAAATGAGACTAAAATAGATAAAATAAAGGCAATTATTTGATTGTTAGTTAACGAAGAAAAGAAAATTCCAAGAGAGACATAAGCACCTGCCATGATAATAACACCAAGATATTGGCCAATAATTACAAGGTTATCAGGGTTTCCAAGATAATTTACTGTAATCCAAATAGGAAACGTCAAAACAACAGAGAATACAACAAAAGCCCAAGTTGCAAAAAATTTACTCAACACTATCTTCCACAAAGGAATTGGCAAAGTCATTAATAATTCAATAGTACCAAGTCTCTTTTCCTCGGACCAACTTTTCATAGTAACTGCAGAGACAAAGAAAATAAAAACCCATGGAATAAAACTAAAAAAAACCGTTAAGTCTGCAACTCCTGAGGAAAAAAACGAGCCAAAATAAAATGTTAAGGACATAGAGGTCAAAATAAATATTGCAGTAAAAATATAGGCAACAGGAGTAATGAAATATAATTTAAGTTCTCTTTTAATTAGTGCCAACATTAGCTTACTAACTTTCTAAATTTTTCATCTAGGGATTTACCAATTTTTTTCTTAAGCTGTGCTGGAGTTCCCTCAAAGACTTTTTGCCCATCATTAATAATAAGACACTTATTACAAACCTCTGGGACTTCATCAAGAATGTGTGTAGAAATTATAATTGCTTTTGTTTTAGATAATTTTTTAATTAATTTTCTTACTTCAAATTTTTGAAGGGGATCCAATCCATCAGTTGGCTCATCTAAGATCAGTAATTTGGGATTATGTATAAGAGCCTGTGCAATTCCAACACGTCTTTTAAAACCTTTTGATAAAGTTTCAATGGGAACATCTTTTACCTCTTCTAATTGTAGATCATTAATTACTTTTTTGATTGCTGTTTTTGAATTTTTTATATTTCTTACCTGGCAAACGTAGTCTAGGTAAAGATATGGCGAAAAGTCCAAATAAAGGGGAACACCTTCAGGTAAGTAGCCAATCATTGACTTTGTGTGAATGGGATCTATTTCAATGTCCTTATTGTTTATGATAACGTTTCCACTGTCAGATTTTAGATAACCTGTTATTACCCTCATAGAAGTTGTTTTGCCAGCACCATTAGGTCCAAGGAACCCCATCACATCACCAACTTTGACCTCAAAAGAGAGTTTATTAATGGCAGTAAAATCGCCAAAATTTTTAGAAATATCTATTACACTTAACATTTTTTCATATTATTTAGTTTAAAATCTTAATAATTCAAGATGATAAATTTACCATCTCTTATCAGATGAAGTTTTTACCATGCAGACCTATAAATATCAAAAGCATCTTTTTCAGATATTTCTCTTGGATTATTGATTAGTAATCGGGTTTGTTTCATAGCATCTCTAGCCATTGTTTCGCATGCAGTTTCAGGGATGTCGAGATCTCTTAATCTTTGTTCTAAACCTAATTCGCTTGATAGATCTGACAACTTTTCAATGAATTTTGAAGAAATATCTTGAGTGCTGGTGCTCATATCAATATCTGGAAAAATAATTGGGGCTATTTCACTGTAAAGTTTTGATGCATTTTGATCAGATATATTAAATCTTAACACATATGGCAGGACAAGTGCGTTGGAAAGACCGTGAGGGACATGATAAGTGCCTCCAATCGGATATGCTAAAGCATGAACGCCAGCAACTGGAGAGTTTCCAAAGGAGACACCTGCTAACATAGAGCCAACAAGCATATTTGATCTTGCTTCAATATCCTTTCCGTTAATGACAGCTTGTCTTATAGAACTACCTAAAAGCTTCAATGCTTCCTTTGCAAGTGTTTGGGAGATCAAATTATTGTTCACACTTTTTGAAGCATAAGACTCTATCGCGTGGACCATTGCATCAATACCGGTAGCAGCAGTAATGTGAGGGGGAAGACCGAGTGTTAATGAAGGATCAAGAATTGCAAGGTCTGGAAGTATAATAGGAGAGGAAACTCCTTTTTTTTCTAAATCATCTTGTGTGATAATAGAAATTGGAGTTACTTCAGAACCAGTACCAGAAGTTGTTGGGTAAAGTGCAAGAGGGAGCCTAGGCCCTTTAGCATTAGCCACTCCCCAAGCTTCATGAATATTTTCGTTTGAGCCAATCAAAAGTGCAGTTAATTTCGATACGTCCATTGATGATCCACCACCAAATCCAATTACACCTGTTGCATCAAAATCTCTTCCCTGTTGTACACAACTCATAAGTGTTTTTATTGATGGGTCAGCTTCAACATTATCAAAAATTAAAATTTCAGAGTATTTTTGAAGCTCAGTAATTGTTTTTTCGTGTAACCCAATTTTTACTAAACCCGGATCAGTTACAAATAGTATTTTGTTACCAAGTTTTTTAGAAACTTCCTCTGCTGTGCCTACTGAATAGTCACTTCCAAATCTTATTCCAGGAGTAGTGTTGAATTGAAACGCTTTCACGATAGCAATATAGATGATATGAGGTTTATTTCCTATATAATTTTACCAAACCTATTCTAAGCACCTATCAACCCACAACTTTTTTTTAATAAGGCTTTCTTAAGAGTTTTTTATTTTTATACTTGAATTGTGTCTAAGGTTATTACCATCGCTCAACAAAAAGGAGGCTCTGGAAAAACCACTATAGCTGCAAATTTAGCTGCTGTTTATTCTTTAAAAAATAATTTATCCACGACATTACTCGACACAGACCCTCAAGGCAGTTTAGGTAAGTGGTTTCTTACCAGAAATGAAAAACTTAAAAATAAAAATATGATTCAGTTTAAAACAGCAAGCCTCTGGGGCGCACAGTATGAGGCTAAAACGCTTAAAGAAAAATCTGATTTAGTAATAATTGACACTCCTCCCAAAATTGACGCTGATGGAAGACCAGCAATTGAAATAGCTGACCTTGTCATTATACCGATATCTCCCTCTCAAGTGGATTTTTGGGCCACGGAGTCCATAATTGAATTAGCGAAAAGAGAAAAAAGAGAGATATTAATACTCATTAATAGAGCAAATGCAAAATCTAAACTTATTCAAGAAGCACATAAATTTGTTAATAAAATGAATGTTAAAAAAGCAAAGACGATTTTGGGTAATAGACAAATATTTGTATCAACTATGGGATTAGGGTTAACAGTAGTAGAAAAACAAAGAACTGGAAAAGGGTGTTTAGAAATGTTGGCTCTAGCAAAAGAGATACAGTCATTCTTGAAATTTTAAATTTTAATAAATTATATGAGTGAAGAAATAGATAATGAACAACTCCATGACATATGCTCAAGATTATTGAAAGGTTTTATTAATTGGATTGAAATAAATGACAGCAAAGAAAAAGCATCAATTCTCGATAATGCATTCCAATTTAAAACATCTATCCTGGAACAAGATAAATCAACACTTCAAAAAAAATACTTTATATCACCACAGAATTTATCAAAAAAAGAAGCTGATGTTCTCTTACTACAGTGGAAAGATACTTTTTCCACATTAGTTAATTCAAATGTCGATAGACTATCAAAGGACTCTTTTAAGATATGGTTTTTAAGCTTAGCATCATATTCGATCCCAGAATTAGAAAAGGATGCAAACGAACTATGGTCAAAACTTTTAGAGGGTGTTGAATATTGTCATAAATTTTCTATCAAAGATGTTCCATATCCGCTCAACACTATTTCAAAGAACTAAATCAATGTTAAAATTCCTTATGTTTAAGACATTATTTACGGTAAGCATGTTTTTTTGTTTGAATGCACAATCAATTGAGCTTTTTGGTTATAAATTGTACGAGGACATTCTTAGGTATGAAAATGATGGTAGAATAAAATTAAAGAAAGGTAATATTGAGAGCATTTCTATTAAAGAGGACAACGTCTTGATAGCAAACAAATATCTTACTGAATACACATTAAAATCTACAAAAACAGGAAATATTTACGAAATTCACGGCTCAAATAATCAATTGCAACTCAGTCCTGTTGAGTGCCTTGACATTCAAGATAGCTTTATTAATTCATTTCAAAAGAAAAACACCGAATTATTTCAAACTGAAGTTAAACAATTTCCAAATAAACTTAAAAGTAAAACAACCTGGGAAATTTATCTTAGCAATAAATCTAATAGTAGTGAGTTAATTTTCTCAGTTACTTGTGATTATAGCTTTAATAATAGGAGAATGGATATAATTTTAACTGATAGTGCTTATTTAAGTAATGAAAATTCGAACTATGAAAATTTACTTGATGAAAATAAAGAAAATATTTCAAAAGAAGAAATTGATACTAGTGGAATTTAGTAACTAGAGATAACATATTAATAATTATATAAGACTTTATTTCTGATTTCAGTTGATCATAAGTTTCAGGTAATTTATCACTAAGCTGGAAAGCAAAGTCTATAATTTCATAAGCTTCATCTTTACTCATATAAATCTCATTACATAGGTCATGGGCAAGTTTTTCTCTTATTAATATTAAAGAAGCTAATGATCTCTTTTGTTTTTTTTTCAAACTATTTTTTTGTTGGTTTCTTAAGTTTCATTCCGGTTCCTCCAAGTTGCATGCCACCAGAACCTTTACACAAACTTTTCTTTTCTTTGTCACACTTTTCTATCTTCTTATCTTTTTTCTCTTCTTTTTTGACAACCTCTTTTTCTTCTTTCTTTTCTTCTGATTTTACTTCCTGATTTACAATTTTTGTATCTGAGGAAGGCTCAACATTTTGAACTGTGTTGACAGATCCAACCTGAATATTAGAGAGCATTTCTAATATTTGATCTTGTTTTGATAGTTTATCTTTCTGTTTTGCCTTCCAAGATTTTGGTAGTTTTAAATCGATACAACTCTCAGAACCGCAAAAAAGGACATCCCCAGTTTCATTATCAAATAAAAAACCACCGCAATTTTCAACACCTTTTTGAGTACAATTTGGGATGTGCATCTCATACTCTGCATTCAAATTCATCGACAATAATGGCAAACTTAGAAGAATTACAAAAATATATCTCATCAACTTATAATGTATCATTTGTAGAAAAAATTTTCTAAATCTTTTATTCATACTTAAAACTCTCTCCAGGTAAGGTTGATTTCATAAAATCATTCTTGGTAATATTTTCTAACCATTTTTTTAATTTAATATTATTGTCTCCCCAAGCATCAGTAAATCTAAAAGATGTATAGTCTAATGCACAGGCAACAGATATTTGATCAATCGTTAACCTGTCAGTCACGAACTCATCATATTTTTTTTCAATCCAATCAATGGATCTTAAAATTTTTTTCTCATATCGTTCTATAGATTTATGTCTTTGCTCTAATTCTGGTATAGCTGACATTTCTATATAACGATTAACTGCATTTTCCATAATTCCATTTGAAACACTTATCATTGTCATACTTTCCCAATAACGATCTTTTGGATATATAGAGTCTTTTTTTGAAATACTATCAAAGTACAAACAAATATTATCACTGTCTGTGATCGTTTTATCACCAACTATTAAAGTAGGAACTTGTCTTAATGGATTAAATTCATCTAGAAATCTTGATTTATAGATATTTATCTTTTCTTCTTTATGAGCAACATCTAATACAAGAGCAGATACTTTACATTTTCTTCCAAAAGGAGAAGTAGGCCCATTATATAAAAGTGGAGTATCTGTCATTTAATCAATGATTATAGCAACAGTACCAGGGCTTACACCCTCTTGGTCGTTCCTAATGTTAACTTGAGTTATCGTTCCACTAACTGGAGCGTTATGATTGACCTCTGATTTCATAACTTCCATAATAAATAATATATCCCCCTCACTTACTTCATCACCAACTTCTACTAAAACTTTCCATATGTTACCTGGAACTGACGTTAAAACTTCTGTAGACATATTATATGACACTTCCCATTGAGCAGATGGAGGTTTGTTCAGATCTCATTTCCTGTGCCTCTTGCACACTTATTTCTTTAAACTTAAATTTTTCATTTGGTTTAGCTTGACCTAATTTCCAAAAAGAGGCTGATGGAACAGTAAAAGGTACAATAAACCCACCCATGCTAGGCCCATCATTTACAAGTATTATTGGCGTTTGACCCGCCAAATTAATACCACCAATTGGGTAGCCCTGATCTATTATATTTGAGGGTTCATAGCCATGTTCAGGAGATTTATTTGTAGCTTTTTCGGTAAAACTTAAAGTGGGTCCATCCAACCTAAATCCAGTACGATCACTTCTTGCTTGCAGTTTCCACTCTGCTTTTAGAAAAGTGTCATATCCTTCATCGTCAAGCCAATCATCATTTGGACCACGTACAACCTCAATTTCCCAAATACCACTATTGCTAATCTCTGGAATTGAGTCAGTTCTAATTTTTCTGCCGATCTTCCCATTTGCTTGACCTAAAGGAATTCTTTGACCGTCTTTCAAAGCATGACCATCAATGCCACCAACGCCTGCTTTGTGAAAAGTTGATTGAGAGTTTAGCCATTTTTCTGACTCAATGCCACCAGCAAAAGACACATAAGATCTTGCACCAGATACTGTAAAACCCATTTCAAGAGTTTGTCCAGATTTTATTAAAACACTCTCCCACATAGGAATAGAATTACCATTTATTTTGGGTTGCATATCCGCACCACAGACTGCAATGACGTGATCTTTTTCAAATTTTAAAGTTGGACCAGTGTACTGACATTCAAGTGCTGCAAAACTCTCCTCGTTACCTACAAGTAAATTGGCAAGTCGAAAAGACCAACTATCCATTGGCCCTGAGGGAGGAAACCCTTGGTTAAGATAACCGACTCTCCCAGGATAATCTTGCACTGATGTTTCTAGTCCTTGTTTAATAACTTCAAACATTTAAAACTTCTTATTGTAATCTAGTTTAGACAACCAGTTTTTATATTTTTTGATAGAAAATTTATGCTCCTCAATTAAATCATATCGATATGATTTATCTTCAACTTTTTTTTCAATCATTTCAAACTCATCATAATCACAAGGCACAAATTTAATTCTATCTCCTGGCCTAAATAGACAAATACTATCTTTGAAAACATCAAAATTTTTGTCAGGATCCCAAATGGGAACAGGGGTTCTTCCAAAAATTTGATAACCTCCAGGTAGTCTATCAGGATAAATAGCTGTGGACGATCCTCCCATACCCACAGTTCCTTTTGGTGTCCATGTTCTAGGTGGGTTATACTTTGGAGCGGTTAATTTACACCTAGGGTCAAGCGGCATTGTAAATGGTAAACCAGGCCAAAAACCGAGCGAAGCCACCCAATACTCAGTTCCAGAGTGAACTCTGACAAAATGATTAACATCATCTAATTGATTTAACTCTGTAATGAACTCAGGATCTGGCTTTTTCATTGTGATTTTAGCTATATAGTCTTCAATTGCTTCTTTAGTCCATTTGTCAAGATAGACAGTCGGGAAATGAAAAAGTCTGCTATTTACAACTGTATCATCATTATCTTTCATATCTTTAAGCAATGATTTCAATTCATTAATTAAATCTTGATAGCCGATATCATCTGGATTGTAATGAACTATCATTGAGGCAAAACATGGGAGTGTTTCGTAAACTCCCTTTATATTTGCTGTCTTAATTAAATTTGATAGTCCCTGCGCTTTAAAGTTCAATTCTAAATTCATCACATTACCAAATTCTATTAATAAATACTTATCACCACCTGGTAAAAACTTTGGCTCAGGGTAAATTCCTTGAAATATCTCTGAGGTTTTATCTTTTGTATTCTTTGATTCTAAATTGGGATAAGAGCCATCCTCGTTTATATGTTTTTTTACAGAGAGTTTACTAACATTTAATTTAGGTTGAGAGATATTATGAGGATACATATTTTTGAAACTAGCATAATCGTCAACATCGAGTTGAGAGAATAAAATATCATCAACTTTTTTCGATTTGTCTTGAGATAAATGGCTCTCTAAATTTTCAAATTTTGAAATCTCGTGATTTAAATAATTAAATTCAATATTATTATTTTCTTTTTGCGAGGAACCTATCTTGTTTTTTTTTAATAACTCATCTTTAGGATTGGATAAATTTATTTTATCAAATAAATCTAAATCTGTATTTTTATATTCTTGAACCATTGAGTTTAAAAATATTTAACTTTAATTTTTTCTTTGCTCTTAGGTTTATCTGTAAAATCCACTACTTTGACATTTGTAGGTACTGTCGGTTTAATTATTTTATTTTGAATTTCCGCATTACTATTAGAATTATGATTTGAATTTTTTGTGCTTGATAAATTATTATCATTAGATTTCTTTTGAGTATGACCAAACATTCCCTCAAGGATAGTATTTGGATTGATATCCTCTTTTTCAAATGTCTCAAATATACTCCCATCCCTAAAAACCAAAACTCGATGACATAGTCCTATGAATTCCTCGAGTTCACTTGATAGAAATATCGCTGTTCCACCTTCATTTACAAAATTTCTTAAGTGCTTATATAAGTCTCGTTTTGCACCAACATCAATACCTCGCGCTGGATCGTTAAGTATCAGTATCTTCGGAGTTGTTGTGAAAGCTCTGGCAATCATGACTTTTTGCTGATTTCCTCCACTCAATGATGTAATTAGATTATTTTTTGGACCTGTCTTAATACTTAATCTTTCTACTTCCCAATCAAAAATACCGTTTAATTCCATCCATTTAATAAAACCAATAAATCCACCTGATGTTTTAGCTTGTTTTCCTTTATACAAGGGTATCACCATATTTTCATATATGCTCATGTTAGGAAAAATACCCTCTTTTTTTCTATCTCCAGATACGTATCCAACTCCACTTTTCTTGGCATCTAACAAGCTATTCACAGTAGTGTAATCTTTCTTGGTTCTCTCTCTTTCCTCATCAGACTGTTTAACAATTACTTCTCCGCTAAGTGGTTGATCGATACCTGCAAGAGCCTTAACAAAATTATCTTGTCCTTGCCCATCAAGTCCTGTGACCCCAAGTATCTCACCTTTTGGAAGATCAAAGTTAATAACATCTCCATTTTCCCAAACTTTTAAATCTTTAGCAGACAAAACTATTTCATCTGAGATTGAGTCTGGAGGTGTAGCTTTTATTTCTGATGCTGTAGAAAATTTTTTATCACCTGTCATAAGTCCTAGAAGATTTTTTTCAGTAATTTCCTCTCCTTCTAAAACTCCAACATCAACCCCATCTCTCATAACTGTTGCTCTATCGCTTATTCTAACTAGCTCTGCAATTCTGTGAGTTACAATAAAGATTGCTGCACCTTGATCTCTTAATGTTCTCATTTTTGCAAAAAGTCTTTCTGTAGAGTCAAAATCGAGAGCAGCTGATGACTCATCTAAAATTAGTACTTTAGGATTTCTTAAAAATGCTCTACCAATTGTTATCCAAGCTTTCATACCAAGCGATAATTGATTTGCTATTGTATATGGATCGACAAATTCACCGGATAGCTCTAACATTATAGAGGCAGCTTTTTCGACCCTATCTCGATGTGCTAATTTTTTCCCAAAAAAAGAGTCATATCCAATAAATAAATTTTCATAAACAGTAGCCTCTTCAGCTATCATCACTTCTTGAAAAACTGTTGCGATACCAATTCTTTGAGCTTCAATTGGGGAATTTGGTGAATGCCCCATAATAGAGACCTTTCCTTTGTCCAAAGGTAAAACTCCTGAAATAACCTTTGCCAATGTGCTCTTACCACATCCATTACCACCAACAATGGCGTGTATTTCACCAAAGTTAGCTTTGAAATTTACACCGTTTAGGGCTTTTGTAACACCAAAGGACTTTGATGCATCTTGAACATAAATATCTCCTCCGACCTTAGAGGAGTTAGACTGTGCCCCATTCCCGTTTGGGGCACTGTCCAAAGTTTTTTCTTCATTCATTAATTACTTGAATTAAAGTAATGCTTCTCCACGATCGAAGAAATTATTTAAGTATTCATCACTAGCCCAGTTTTCAATTCCAACAGTTCTAAACTCACTTGAATTTCTGTCACAATCCTCAGGAACAAATGACTGAATAGTCTCAACATCTTCTTCATATGGAGGAACTAAGATAGACTGGATTTTAAGACCCTGACCATACATAGTTCTTAAAAGAACATTCATCGCAAACTCTGCATCATCTCCAGGAGGCCATGCATAGACCGCTCTGTCAATAAAGTCTGGATTATTTCTCCAATAGCAGAATGCACCAATTTCTCCACCCAAAGCCATAGGGACCATTGGTCTTCCAGATGATTCTAGAGCGTTAAGTGCTCCGGACTCTCCTGAAGACTGAACAGCAAATCCGTCAACTTCAATTGTATTAGCTGATAACCATTTTTGAAGTTCAGCTTGAGCAATTTGTGGTGTCCACATGTGTGCAATTTCAGCAACAACGGTAATATCTGGATATTCTGCAAATCCATCTAGCATACCTTGGTGCTGTGAGTCAGATGCTGATGTTCCAGGAATTCCTTCCATGATAACAACATTACCTTCACCACCAATAGTTTCTGCTAACCATTGTGCAATATAATATCCGGTTAATTTATAGTTAACAGATGTACTGATAGCATATTCTGAAGTTAAGTATCCTGTCATTGATGCAGTAGGAACACCTTTTCCATACGCATACTCAATAGTTGGATTTAATGCAACAGGATTTGAGCAACAGACTATTAATCCGTCAACTCCTTGATCAGTTAACTGTCTCATTTGTTGAATTTGAACCGCGTCTTTTAGGTTAGATTGTGTAACAACGATATCATTAAGAATACCTGCTGCTTTCATTTTTGGTAAATAGTCACCGTACAATCTCTCCATCACACCTTTTCTCCATAGATTACCTGCGTAAGAACTTGCATAACCGATAGTCCAAGGAAGTGGTCTATCACTTTTCCAATTTCTGTATACACTTTCACCAAGCGGTTGGTTAGGATCCATAAAGTCAGGATTATAAACGAAGTCTCTAATATCAGCTGGAATTTCGTCTAAAATGTCAGCATTTAAGTTACCTGCGACACCGACAAAACTAACAGCTAAAATAGCTATGAACTTTTTAAGCAATGTCATAGTTTTATCCTCCTTACTTATATAAGTATTTATAATAATACCTATATTCTGAAAAATATAAGCAAAATTGTTCCAACATGTGGAAAAGATTTTCACATAAAAGCCTGATTTTCTGTAAATTATAAATGAGAGGAATTTATTATTCATGGTCGATTTGAATTGCGATATGGGTGAGGGTTTTGGTATTTACTCCTTCGCAGATGACGAAGAAATAATGCCCTATATAGATGCCGCTAATGTAGCCTGTGGGTTTCACGCCTCAGACCCAAACACAATGAGGAAAACTGTCGAGCTTGCAAAAAAATATGATGTGAAAGTTGGATCGCACCCTGCCTATCCTGACTTAGTAGGATTTGGAAGAAGGCCGATGAAAATGAAACGTGATGAAATCAAAAATCTTGTGATGTATCAAACTGGTGCTATCAAAGCCTTTCTAGATGAGTATGGAATGCCACTAAACCATATCAAACCTCATGGATCTTTATATGGTGTCTCCGCGAAAGAGGAAGATGTGGCTCATGGAATTGCTGACGCAGCTGAAATTTTTAATGTTGGTATTTTCGGAATGGTTAATACCTTTCATGAAAAAGTATACAAAGAAAGAGGAATAAAATTTTACGGAGAATTTTATTCTGACTTGGAATATGATGAAACAGGTTATTTGGTTATAGCCAAGGGTCGAAATAAATATTATCCAACTGATAGAGCCGTGGAGCGTTGTTTAAGAGCAATGAATGAAAATAAAGTTAAAACTGTTCAAGGAAACGATGTAGTCGTAGGATGTGAAACAATTTGTGTCCACTCTGACACTCCTAATGCTGTAGAAATCTTAAAGGCTCTGAGAGAAAAAATTTCCTCTGATAAAAAAATTCCACAAAAAACTTCAAACGGCAATCATACTAAAATGCCTTATATCGTTGATAAGAAATGAAAAAAATTTTAATTGCTAATCGCGGTGAAATAGCAAATAGAATTATAAAAAGTTGTAAAATATTAGGTCACAAATCTGTAGCTATTTATTCAGATGCAGATAAGAATTCAAAGCATGTGAGATTATCTGACGAGGCTTATTATATAGGACCTAGTAAAGCTCAGGAAAGTTATCTTTCTTACAATAAGATTTTAGAAATAGCTACAAAATCAAATGTGGATGCTATTCATCCTGGTTTTGGTTTTTTATCAGAAAACGACATTTTTGCTCAAGAGGTCATAAACAGAGGCATTACATGGATTGGCCCTAAACCAAAATCAATAAAATCAATGGGAAATAAGGATATTGCTCGTGAATTAGCCCTAAATTCCAATATACCTATATGTCCGGGTATAAATAATGTTCATAAATTAAGTGATGAACAACTTAAGACAAAATGTGAAGCAATAGGTTACCCTTTACTTGTAAAATCAAGTGCTGGTGGTGGGGGGATAGGCATGAGCGTCGTCCAAAACTTTAAAGACCTAGCTAATGCAATTGAAAAAACTAGTAATCTTGCTGCAAAATCTTTTGGTAACGGAGATATTTTTATTGAGAAATTTATCACCAACGCCCGACATATCGAAATACAAGTTTTTGGATTTGGTGCAAAAGGATCCGTGCATCTGTTCGAAAGAGATTGCTCTATGCAAAGAAGATATCAAAAGATAATTGAGGAGTCTCCGGCACCAGAAGTAGATAGGGAATTAATTAACAATATGGCTCAAGCCGCTGTAAAATTATCTTCTGATGTAAAATACGAAGGAGCAGGTACTGTAGAGTTTATATATGATGTCCAAGAAATGAAATATTATTTTCTTGAGATGAATACTAGAATTCAAGTTGAACATCCTGTTACAGAGTTAGTTACAAATAATGATTTAATTTCCATGCAAATAAATTTTGCTTTTAATAGAAAAAATAAATTTTTAAATCAAAGTAAAATTAAAACTTATGGACATTCAATTGAGTGCAGAGTTTATGCAGAGGATCCTTCTCAAAATTTCTTACCATCTCCAGGAAAAATAAATAAATTAAAATTTCCTAAAATACCAAATGGCATAAGATTAGATTGGGGATATGATGAGAGAGATGAAGTAAGTTTCTATTATGATCCGATGATTGGAAAAATTATATCTCATGACTTAATTCGAGACGATGCTATATCCAAATTAATAAAATTTTTAGAGGGCACCCAGATTGAAGGTATTAAGACAAACATCCCCTTTTTAATTTGTCTTCTCAAAGACAAAAACTTTACAGAGGGTAAACACAACACAAAATATATCGAAAATAATTTAAACACTCTTATTAGTAAGACATCTTTTAAAAATGGTTTTACTAAAAATATTGATTTGGACTCAAAGAGAATTAAAATTGTTGAAACAGATAAGCTTAAAGTAGGTCATGGAAGATCGCAGTCTGACAGAGGGGGTATCAAAGTCGTATATTTTGACTAATAATAATGGTTAATCAACTTGTAGCAGCAATAAAACCCTCTCAAATTCCAGGTTCTGATCCTCAGTCAACAAAATACTTAATCGTTCCAATATTTATATTTTTTGCCCTAATGATTTTTGCGATGATTAGAGGACCTCAAATTATTTCAGGCTCGGGTATTGGAACCGCAATTATGGTTTCAACACCCCTTATTCTTGCTACTTATGCTCTTACTGCATTGGCTTTAGCCGGCAGAGTAACAGTCGATTTATCAATAGGACCACTTATTGGTTTTATTAATGTAACGACAATACAACTTTATGCTTCAGGTTATATTCAATCGCCAGTTGCGTATTTCATATGTGCTCTTGCAATAGGAGTAATTTACCAATTTCTTTATGCTTTAATCGTAATTTTTATCAGAGTTCAACCAATAATAGTTGCCTTAAGTATGTTTCTTGCTTTCTCTGGTATCAATTTAGTTATTTTACCAAGACCAGGAGGAAGAGCACCTGATTGGATGTTATCTTGGAGTGCTGGCACTGAGGTAGTACAGCCCACACTAATACTTTTAATTTTCTCGACACTTATTTGGTATGCACTAACTCATACTGCTTACTGGCAACATTTAAAATTAATGGGTTCAGATGAAAAGTCTGCTTATACAAGTGGAGTGAGAATTTACGTCGTAAGAATTGGCGCTCATATTATAGGTGGAGTTTACGCTGCACTCGCAGCTATTGCATTTACAGGCTTAATTGGTTCTGGAGACCCAACTCAAGGTACTACTTATACATTGATGGCAGTTACAGCACTTGTATTAGGTGGGTCAAGTTTAATTGGTGGAAGAGGCGGTGCGTTTGGAGCTATTCTAGGTTCAGTTAACATTTATTTGATAAATTTTATTCTATCAACTTTTAGGTTTGAAAGATTTCAAAGTTTCGTAACAGACTTATCATATGGTGCGGTATTGGTGGCTTCTCTTTTAATACTTATTGCACTTCCTTATATTCAAAAAGCATTCAAAAATTTATCAGTTTTTGTATTTTTTATTATTGGAACATTAAGTGCTGCTGCTGTTCAAATTCATATGAAATTTGATCAAGTAACTAGAGGGACTGTGGGAGGTTTTGGAGGTAAATCTAAAGATGCTGAGATTTTTGAAAAAGCTCTTGAGTCCGGGAGTGACTGTTTAATCACAGGTAAGGCATGCGCAGAGGGTGGAAATTCTACAGTGTGGATGTTTATTGCTATTGGAATAGCAGCCTTGATTTATCTCGTCTATTTGCTTGTTAAACATAGAGATGGCCCAACAGTGTCTTTTATTATCGCAGCAATTGTTATTTTCTTCGGTTGTGTTTGGAGTGGCACAAGAGAGGCTTATTTCGTTAACGCTGATTTGGGTACCAACTTACAATATATTTTAAATTATGCTCCTCAGTATTTTACATCTGAATATCTAAGAGTTGGTGCAGGATTGCCTGATTTTTCATCTTCCTCGAGCGCTTTGGTTGGCTTCGCTTACGCTGTCGCAACTTTAGGAGGAATAGTTTTCTTTACATCTGCGATAGTAATAATTGCTATGCCAAGATTTAGAAAAGAAATCAAAACACAAACATTGGTATTATTTGCAATAGCAATTTCATTTATTGTATTTGCTGCAATATCTTATTACGGAATTGAATCAAATAGACAGAGTTTCTTTGGGATAGATGGATACGCTGTAATACTAATTTTATTTTTACTTTTTTTACTCACGGCACCAACTCTTTTCTCGAATATCAATTTAAATAATGTTTTCATTATTTTCCTCGGTGTATTAGCAATACTCGCTGTATACTTTTTAGCCTCACCATCTGGAACAATTATTACTGATGATGGAAGTAAGTTTTACTCTCCAATTATTACAGAATTAATTGTTGGCGATACATCATCAATAAACTATACAAGACCTATCCGCGGTGAATTTATCACAAGTGATGTTACTTGGCTTAAAGAAGCAGCACTAATTATATTTGCAATATTTGTATTTCAATTTTTTACATATTTAACAATGGGAGCAAAAATATCATTTGCTAGGTTCAGACCTTACATTGCTATTTTAAGTATAGCTGCATTAACATGGTCTGCGATGTTCTTCGCAATTGGTTATCCTTATTGGAAAATGATTTTAATTACAGCAATTGGAATAGCTATTTCACCTCTGATATGGCAAGCGTTTGGTGTTTATAAAATAAAATTAAAATCTCAAGAAGGACTTGAAAAATGGGGAGGTCTATCAGAAGATAGAAAAGTTTAGTAAATGGAGAAAAGAACTCATAATTTTTTAAAAGGACTTGGAATTCTTTTTGCCGTTGCTGCTGGGATAGGTACCGCAGTTCTTGGTTATGTAGATAGAACTGATTGGATACAGGTTGCATTTTACTCTGTAGCTGTTGTTGCCATTATTCTTTGGGGATGGCATTTTTTCTTAGTTAGATGGTCTTATCGATCTTTAGTAAAGGAAGATGGATCTCAACCTCCTGAAACTACTGAAACCACAAGCAAAAGAAGCCTTTTTTGGGACCTTATTGCAAAGAACTGGATAGCTGTTACAGGATTTTTACTTCTTTTAGGTCTTTTTATACTACTGTGTTTTTTGGTACCCGGGTTCTTCTCAGGTAGAACAGTCGTATCAGCAATCATACTATTAGGTTTCTTAATCTTAGCATTTCTTGCATACAAATTTTTAAATATTAATAAGAGCGTGATAATAGGAGTCGCAGTGTTAGTTGGTCTTTTTATAATCGGATCAGTTTCTATTGATGGCTTCTTATCATTGCAGAATATTAAATCTATGTTGGTTTTTGCTTCTTTCTTAGGGCTTGCAACTATTGGACAAACATTAGTTGTGATGTTAGGCGGCCTAGATTTATCAATACCATTTTTAATTGGTGCAACTAATTTAGGATTAATGTCACTTATTTCACTTGGAGTTCCTCCTTGGCTTGCGTTTATAGTTATTCTTGCTTTTGGTACGATCGTCGGGCTTTTCAATGGTTTGATAAGTTTTAATCTCCAAGGACAATCATTAATAGTTACGCTTGGAGTTGGCTTCATGGTAGTAGGTGGAGTACAGATATTGGTATCACTTCCCACTGTTACAGGTGGAACTGTGTTCGGTGTAGTTCCAGACTGGTTAAAAAACCTAGCTTCATTAAATGGAAAATTTTTTGGTCTTCCAATACCTCCAGTTATCTTAATTTGGATATTGATTTCAATTTTGTTAATTGTTGGACTAAGACACACTAAATGGGGAAGAAACTTATATGCTGTTGGTGGAAAAAGGTTATCTGCTGACAGATTATCAATTTCTGAGAGAGCCTATTGGGTTGGAGTTTATGTCATTAGTGGGTTTACTTCTGCAGCAACTGGAGCAATGTTGCTGGGTTGGAGTGGTGGAGGGTTCATTGGTGTAGGTGATCAATATTTATTTTTAACAGTGGCAGCTGTGGCTGTAGGAGGAACTTCCTTATTAGGCGGATATGGAGGATACGGATTTACAGTAATCGGTGTTCTTGCACTTCAAGTCATTAGTACATTTTTGGCAGGACTAGGTTTAAGTTTTGAGGGTCAACAATTTATATTTGGTCTTCTTATTTTGCCTCTTGTTGCTCTTTACTCTAGAGCACCCCATATTAGGGAGCAAATATAAAAAAAATGTTTTTAATCAACAGATTTTGTCGTTTTTACAATGAATATTTATTTCAAAATATGAAACAAAAATTATTATTAGTTAAAGAGGACCAGTAATATGTACTTAAGAGGAATAAGTTTTAATGAATAAAATGCTTCTGCCTTACGACATTGTAGGGGGGTCTTTCTGGTTAATTTCTGTTGGCATGATTGGTGCCACCTTATTTTTCTTTTTTGAGCGCAGCAAAGTAAGCTCGAGATTTCATACACCGATGACAATGATAGCTGTTGTATGTTTGATGTCCTCTATACATTATTTCTTCGTAAAAAATCTTTGGGTAGTCAGCGGTACCGCCCCAACTTTATTAAGATATATAGATTGGTTTCTTAACTTTCCAATGCTTGTACTTATTTTTTATGCAATGCTTATGTCAGTTGTCAAAGTTAAACAAGGCATGTTCTGGAGATTATTGGTTGGAACTTTAGTTTTTGTTGTAGCAGGTTTCTTAGGTGCAGCGGGTTATATGAGCAAGACATTAGGTTTCATTGTTTGGTTAGCTGGATGGTTGTATATCCTCGGTGAGCTATATGTTGGAGAGGCTGGAAGAGCAAATGCTAGATGCGGAAACGAAAATGTACAAATGGTTTTCTTCTCGAACAGACTTATTATAACAATTGGATGGGCTATATATCCAATGGGATATTTCATAGAGCATTTGGGTGGGGGTATTGATCCCAACAGTGTTAATGTGATTTATAATTTAGCAGACTTTTTAAATAAAATAGTTTTTGGTTTAATAATTTACAAAGCAGCAATACAAGACATGAGAGTTAATGGACAATAACATCAACTTAGGAGGTGATAAATAGGTATGAACATTACTAGTGGTGCAGATATTATTGCAATAATAATCTTAATAGCGTTAGCAATAGCAATTATAGTTTACTTGCTACACTGGCTTTACAGGCGTTCCTCAAAGGAAATAGCGTTTGTTAGAACCGGTATGGGAGGTGAACAAGTTGTGATCAGCGGAGGTGCCTTCGTTTTACCTATTATTCATAACATTACCTCAGTGGGTATGAAAACTCTTTGTATAGAGGTTCAACGAAACGGCAGTAAATCATTTATTACAAAAAATAGAATGAGAGCTGAAGTAACGGCTGAATTCTATGTGAGAGTAGCTCCTACAACTGAAGCAGTCTCAATAGCCGCGCAAACATTGGGAAATAGAACATTAGAGCCTGATCATTTAAAGGAGCTTGTTCAAGGTCGATTTGTTGATGGACTAGGTGTTGTAGCCGCAAAAATGAGTCTTGATGAAATTCAAGAGAATAGATCTGAGTACATTAAAAAAGTTGCAGCTCATGTTGAAGAAGCCATTAAGCACACTGGTTTGGAGTTAGAGACTGTCTCCTTGACATCTCTTAACCAAGCACCCGTGGGTGTATTCGACCCTTCAAATACATTTGATGCTGAGGGTTTAACTCAAATAACAGAATTTACTCAGTCACGTAAAAAGAAAAGAAATGATATTGAGAAAGATACAGAGGTAAGTATTCGAAATAAAAACCTCCAGTCTATCAAGCAAACTCTTGAAATTGAAAAAGAGGAAGAATTTTCAAAGTATCAACAAAAACGTGAAATCGAACAACAAAGAGCTATTGAAAATACTGAGACAGTAAAAACAAAAGCTGAGAAAGACAAAGAGTCTGAGCTGGCTGAAATCTCTTCAGAAAAGGATATTGAGATTGCTAAGATTAGCAAGAAAGACTTTGTTGAGATGGAAAAAAGTTTACAAGAAACTAAACTTATCCAAGAAATTGAGAAAAGAAGAAAAGAACAAAATGAGTTTAAACAACAAACTTCTATCGAGATTAAACAAAAAGATATTGAGACAGAAAAAACTATTCTTGAATTAGAAAGAGATGTTGAATTCAGTCGTCTAGAAAAACAAAGATCAGTTGATATTAAACTTGCTGAGGAAAAAGCTCAAACAGCAAAAGAAGAAGCTAGAAAAAGGTATGAGTCCGAAGAGGCTTATATTATGGCTGAGGAGCAAATTAAAAATGCAAAAACTGCTCAACAGAAAAATGTTGATGCGTTCAAAATTGCTGCGGAGCAAGAGACAAGAGTCTTAGATATTGAAAAGGCAAAAAGAATAGAAATTGAAGAAAAGCAAAAACAAATGGAAGTCCTAGAAAAATCTAAGTCAGTCTTAAAAACTAAAATGGAAGAAGAAAATGCTCGAGCTAAAGCAGTAGAAGCTGAGGAAAAAGTCAACACCATTCGAGATGTCGAACAGGCTGAGAAGACAAAAGCTCTAGGAGTAATAGACGCTAGTAAAAATGCTGAGAGAGAAAAATTAGCATCGATGGCTGCGAAAATTAGATATGAAATTGAAGCAGCGGGCAAAAAAGCTCTAAATGAAGCGGAAAATGCTAGAAGTGATGCAAGTAGAAGAAGTGCTCTTAGACAAAAACTCGCTGAAAAAATTGAGGGTATTATTAGAGAATGGGTTAGACCAATGCAAAATATTGACTCAATTAAAGTTGTCGATGTAAATGGATTACCTGGATTTAGTCAGGGAGGAGGAGCTGAAGGAAGCGGCAACGCTGATAACCCCTCTGCGTCCTCAGGTGGATATTCTAAAAAAGGATCTTTAGCAGATAATGTTGTGAATTCAGCACTTAGATACAGAGCACAACAGCCGTTCTTAGATAGTCTTTTAAAAGAAATTGGTATGTCCCCTGGCGAGGCAAGTAACATCAGGAATATTCTCGGTGACTATGATGATCCTAAGAAGGACAAGCATATGAGATTTGATGAACAAGCAACAAAGACACCCAGGAAAAAGAAATAGGTATAACTCATGAGTATAGATGTAAAATCCTGGGCAAAAAAATATAAAGAGCTTACTGAAAAAGATGAAACCATAAAAGCGATGGCTAAATATTATACTTGTTCATTTCTTTTCGACATGGGTAGTGTGAAAGTAATTATCGAGATGCATGATGGAAAGGTAAAAAATATTAATACCAACCCTGGAGGTTTAGATCCATATGACTTTGCATTAAGGGCATCAGAGCAAACATGGAGAGAGTTTGCAAAGCCTGTTCCAAAACCTATGTTTCATGGTATCTATGCAGCCTCATTTAGAGAAGACCTTAAAATCGAGGGCAATCATTTAGTCTTAATGCAAAATCTTAGAAACTTTACTGTTCAATTTGAATTGCTAAGACAATCAGGAGTCCCAGTATGATCAAGAGAATTGAAAGGAAAAATTTATGGCAGTAAAACATCATGACCCAATAGGTAGATACGTTACCATCGAGGTAGATGGTCAACAGTATAAAGTCTTTTATCTTTCAAATGGAAAAGGCACTCCATTAGTATGTCAGCATACTGCTGGATGCCACAATCATCAGTGGAGAGGATTACTGGAAGATGAAGAAATTACTCAAAATTATCAAGTTATCGCTTACGACCTTCCAAGACATGGTAAATCAGATCCACCTCATAACACAGAATGGTGGAAAGAGGAGTACAAATTAACAGCAGAGCATTACTGTAATTTTATTGTAGAACTTTGTAAGGCCTTAGACCTTGAAAACCCTATATTTATGGGTTCTTCTTTTGGAGGAAACGTGGCTCTTCAATTAGCTCTGAAGTATCCTAATAAATTTAAAGCTGTCATTCCTGTCGAGGCTGCGCATTATTCCCCTGGCTTTTATATTGATTGGTGGAGGCATCCTCATGCCAATGCAGCTCAAGTGTGTGGTAGTGGTGTTTGGGATTTAATGGCCCCACAATCTCCAGATATGGATAGATGGTTAACTTGGCATTATTACACTCAAGGATCAGAGGCTTTTAAAGGAGACCTTCATTTTTATTCAGTTGATCATGATTTAAGAGATGAGCTTCAAAATATCGATGGTCACAAGTGCCCTGTTATCATGCTGACTGGTACTTATGACTACCTAACCCCTCCCGAAGCAACAGAAGATACTGCCAGACAAATAAAAGGAGGAGTTTATATTGAAATGAGAGATATTGGTCATTTCCCGATGAGTGAAAACCATGAAGTCTTTAGAGTATATTTATTAGAGGCACTCAGAATTATTAAGGAAAAGACTGATTACAACTCTTAATTCAAGTTTGAGTTATGGTCGCTAATCTTTATTGGTTTTTTTTCTTTCTTGTCCTATATATAAGCTTTTGTCTTTTTTGGGGAGCTAGAACTCTTAGAAAAAATAAAACCCCTGAGGCTTACTATTTAGCAGATAGAAGTGTATCTCCTTGGGTATTCTTTTTCTCTGCAACAGTAACTACATTTGCAGGCATAACTATCATTTCTTTTCCATCATTAATTTATGCAGATGGATACTCTTTTCTAGCTACTGCTGCAATTGTAATAACAATTCCTCTCGGAAGTATACTATTTTTTAAAAGGCAGTGGATGCTAAGTAGAAAATTTAATTTTATCACTCCAGGAGAGATGTATTATAAATACTATCAAAGTAATACTCTTAGAATTGTAGTACTAATAATCGGATTATTTTTTGCTGTTCCATTTCTTGGTATAATTATTGGATCAACAGGTAATGTTGTAGAGTTTATTAGCGGAGGTGAAATAACTAGAGACTCTGCAATGTGGGCACTAACTGCTGTTGTCTTATTTTATATAGTATCTGGTGGATTTAAACCCATGGTGAGTGTAAGCGTTGTTCAATCATGGTTATTTTTTGTTTTTTTCTTAGCACTTGGTGTTGGTGTATTTAATTACTTAGGAGGTTTAAGTTTTTTTGAAGACCTATCTATGGCGAATAGCTTTATATCTTTCGGAGCTTGGGGAACTACTGGAGGTTACGGAGGCGGCGATATTTCAGGATATTTCAACGTTCCTGGTGTAATTCAGTGGGTTGCAGGTATTGGAAAAAACAACCCATTAGGAGGACCTTGGACAGCAGTTATGATTTTATCCTTTACTCTCTCTTATATGGGTATTGTGCTTTCTCCTACATTTTCGATGTGGAGCTATTCAGTAAAATCACCGAGGTCATTTTATTTTTATCAAGTTTGGGGTTCAGGTGCTGTTGTTGGAATATTTTTATTTATATTCGCCCCTTTATTAGGCGTAGGAGCACATCTTCTTGGAGCTAATAGTATTGTTAATTCAAATGGTTTTGCCATTAACCAAATATTCCCTGAGCTAAGTCTACAAAATATATCATCTTTAATTTATGTGTTTGTTGAAAGTTTCAGTAATCTCTCACCAATCATTGTTGGATTTTTAGCAATATCCATAATTGCTGCTCTTCAATCTACATTATCTGCTTTTTTAATGACCTCAGGCAGCATGGTGGCAAGAGATCTCTATAGACCATATATCGATAGTAACCCTACATGGAAAAGGGAGTTATTAGTTGCTAGGTTAGCGATGTTGTTATTAAGCTTAGCGGCACTGTATCTTGCAACTTTTTTTGAAACTTCTCTAATACTACTTGGTGGATTAGCAATCGCTTTTGGTTTCCAATTGTTTCCTGTTTTACTTGGAATGCTTTGGTTTAAATGGATCACAAGAGGTGGGGCAATTCTTGGACTCATCACCGGATTAGGTTTTGTAACTTTAGCTGAAACTTTTGGTCATAAGCTAACAGGAAATTCTCTTCCTTGGGGGCGATGGCCACTAACAATCTACTCTGGGTTATGGGGTTTATTCTTTAATGTGATTGTATGTTTTTTATCCTCTATATTTGCAAGTAATGATACAGATAAAGAACATCGAGCGTCATTTCATAATTTTTTAAATGAACATATGGGTATTCACCCATCAAGAAAAAAAATAAAA
Organism: uncultured Alphaproteobacteria bacterium; assembly: GCA_902523135.1. GTDB lineage: Bacteria > Pseudomonadota > Alphaproteobacteria > HIMB59 > HIMB59 > HIMB59. The sequence continues at coordinate 9,733 of CABYYB010000001.1, read as the reverse complement.
TCTCTTGCTTATGTCTTCTTTTTAATTTGGGCATTCTTTTCTATCGGCCCAGGGTTAATTTTCGGAAACTTAATATTTGGTAGTGCGGATCAAAGTTATGATAATTGGGTGATGGGAGTCCCTTCACTATGGGCTTACCAAATAATTTGGTGGGTAGCGGGTATATTTCTAATTTGGTTTTTAGCCAATAAGATGGACTTATCGACTTTGCCAAAAAAACCCATACTAAATGGTGATGAGCATTTGGCACCTGACGATGTTGAGGAGCAAGGAAACTATATTGACAGAATGGGAGGAGGGTATGGTTGGCCACTTATATTAATAGGTATGGCTGTGGCAACTGTAATACTTTCCGTTTATGCATTATGATGATAAAGTACTTAAAACTGAGGAGGAATAAGAATTTTTCGTATTGTGTTTCATTATTTGGAACAAAAAACTGTGCGAAAGGTTAACTATATCTAAAATAAAATTATGTCTGATTACAGCTATAAGCACCCGTCAAACGTCCAATTAAATAAAGGGCATAAACACACTGATGATTTTATTACCAAAAAATACATATTAAAAATGTTGAGAGATCCTCAAAAATTAAAATCTCTAATTGAAGAGCATAGAGCAACTCCAATTGGAAGGGCTGCTACTCGAGACCACGGCGTTATTCAGCACAGTCAAGATCTCCAAACATTATTAGATAAGTTAAGAAGAGGAAGTAAAGAAAATGGTTTTGTAACTGTTTGTTTAAGAAGGCATGAAGATTATAGAGTTGGAATAACAACAGGAGTTAGAGGTGAGCCAGTTGAAATTACTGAAGACTCTTATTCATCTGAGGAAGCATGTGAACATGCAATATTTTTAAAAAGAATTAACAGACTACTTGAGGAGTATAGTGGGGAAGAGTAATGTTAAAAATAACAGGTTATAGTGATAAGTACTCAGCTCACCCTGGCGAAGAGGTTAAATTTTATATTAATGCTGAATACAATGACAGTTATGAAGTTCAATTAGTCCGTTTAATACACGGTGATACAAATCCTGAAGGCCCAGGATATAAAGAGGCCGAAATAGATGCTAGTTGCAATGGAACCTATCAAGGGAAAAACCAGAGAATACATGGTGGATCATATATCATCATGCCCCAACACGATAATTTAAATTTAGAAAGCTTCACTATGCAGGCTTACATTTTCCCAACCACCCCTGACAAAGGCAGACAAGGAATTTTCACCAAATTTAATGAAGAAGAAAAAAAAGGCTATGGCCTTTTCGTTAATGATGAAGGCTGTTTATCTGTAGAAATTGGTGATGGCTCTCAGGTTGTTACTGTCTCCTCAGAAAAAAAGCTTTTAAGAAAGGTCTGGTATCTGGTTATTGCAACATTTGATGCTCAATCGAGAAGGCTTACCCTTCATCAAGAACCTAGAGTTACATCTACAAATGGTGGCTTGGGTATGGCTATTTTGAATCCAATTGAAGAAACCTCAGCTATTATTGAGACCACTAGCTCAGTTTTACCTGCTGCTAATGACGCTCCATTGCTAATTGCTGCCACAACACTCAACAATAGATCAGGCAGACATATTTCCGGTGGACATTTTAAAGAGGTACCTCACCCTATTGAATTACCTGAGCAAACAAAGACATTTAATGGAAAGATAGACAGACCTAGATTATCTAATATTGCGCTATCGAAGGCTGAAATTGAAACACTTGCATCAAGCTATGATGAGTGTAATACCACTGTCAGGTCAACAGTCGTAGGTGCCTGGGATTTTCATGCGAATATTGGCAAAAACATTGCCTCAACAAAGATTGTTGATACTTCTCCAAATAATCACCACGGATTTATTATTAATATGCCAAACAGAGGTATGACAGGACATAACTGGACAGCGGATGAAATGGTTTTCCATCATAAACCTGAGGAATACGGTGCAATTCATTTTCATGACGATGATATAGATGATGCAAGATGGGATGTAGACTTTACTTTAAAAGTACCTGAGGGATTAAAAAGTGGTGTCTACGCTGCAAGACTAAGAGTAGACGGACGAGAGGAATCAGAAAATGAGGACTATATTCCATTTTGTGTTAAACCTCCCAAGGGGACAGCAACTGCAAAAACTTTATTCTTATTGCCTACTAATAGTTACATGGCTTACTCCAATGATAATCTTGGAACCAACTCTGTGGTAGCACAATTGCTTGCAGGTAAAGTGCCTGTGCTTGAGCCAGCAGATTTATATTTAAATGAACATAGAGAATATGGGCTATCAACTTATTCACTTCACTCAGACGGACATGGTGTATCAATATCATCAAGACTAAGACCAATCCTTAATATGAGACCCAAATACAGACATTGGCTTTCTCCTTCATTATGGCAACTCAATGCCGACTTACATCTTACTGATTGGCTAGAAGAAAAAGGTTTTGATTTTGATGTTCTGACAGACGAGGATTTGGAACATGAAGGTATAAATTTATTAAATCGTTATAAAGTTGTGATGACTGGAAGTCACCCTGAGTATTCATCTGAGAAATATATGGATGCTCTAGAGTCATATCAAATGCAGGGTGGTAGATGTTTTTATCTAGGATCAGATGGATTTTATTGGATTAGTGAGTATCATCCTGACAACCCTAATATTACCGAAGTTCGAAAAGGTGAAGCAGGCACAAGAGCATGGACATCTAACCCAGGTGAATACAATAATGCTTTTGATGGTAAATTTGGAGGTATGTGGAGAGCTCGAGGAAGAATACCTTCTAAAGTTTGTGGGTTAACTTTCACATCTTATGGATTTGACGTGTCCTCATACTACAAAAGAGAAGAAGATAGTTTTAAACCTGAATGTTCATGGATCTTTGAGGGGATTGGAGCAGATGAGGTGATTGGTGATTTTGGTTTAGTTGGTGGAGGAGCTGCCGGTTTGGAGTTAGACAGATACGACTTAGAATTTGGAACCCCACATAATGCTTATTATTTGGCTCGCTCGCAGGATCACTCTAATATGATGTTGCAAGTTAACGAGGAAATACATTTTGCTGTTCGTGGTTACTATGGTGGTGGTCATGAAAATCCAATGGTCAGAGCTGATATGATTTACTATAAAACACCTAACAATGGAGCAATGTTTGCACCAGGGTCTTTGGCTTGGTGCGGTAGTCTCTCACATAATAATTACAATAATAATGTCTCTAGAATAATGGAAAATACGCTTAAAGGTTTCTTAAAGGACGGGCCTTTACCTTAAACTATGAAAAAACAAAATATGCAGGAGATTCCATGGGGGAAAGAGACACTTGGCGCTCTGGATACTCCGTTAAATGAATTAGAAAAAAAAGCACTTCAAAATCTAGACATCGATAAATTAAACGATATGGCAGAGTGCCTTTTTGCTTTGAATAATAGACATTATGGTCCTATTCCTGGGACATATATGGTCATGTGTGTTGAACCCGGTAAAACCTGGTGTGTTGGACAGCTCAGTGCTGATAGAGCAAAACCTTTTGTTCTTTTTCCTGAACTTGTTTTCGACTCAGTTGAAAAAGCAACAAAAGCTGCCGAAGCTCTTAAGGCTGAAAAAGCTGAGAGCGTACCCTGTAGAAATATCTAACGACATGGCTAAAGCCAATGTCATGATTGATAATCAAAAAACTAGAGTTACAGAGTGGTCTTTTGAAGTTGGGGACTCAACTGGCCAGCATATTCATGAATACGATTATGTGGTAGTGCCCTTGTTAGATGGGGAGCTAAAAATTGTTAATCATGATGGTGAGGAGACAATTTCAAAACTAGCAAAAGGTGGATCCTACTTTAGAGAAAAGGGAGTTAACCACAATGTATTTAATAACAATGATTTTATTTATAAATTTATTGAGATAGAATTTAAGTAGATGGAAAAAAAATTAAGCGTTAGTTACAAAAAATCTGATTTAGATCAATTTGATAAAATTATTACAAATAAACAAACAGATCAAAAAGTAAAAGAATATTCCATAAAAGAAGCAATTGAAGAGTCAAAAAAAGAATATAGTCACTTAACGAACTCACAAGTTTCTACTGACATGAGGCTCTATATGTTCCAGACCGGAACTCTAAAAACGAAAATGAAATATATTAAAATGAATCAATCTAATGAGGACTTTGAGATACCTGTTCCATGGTTTTTGATAAGACACCCAAAAGGGGATGTGGTCATTGACGGAGGCAATGCAAAAGAGGTCAGTGAAGATAAACACGCTCATTGGGGTTCTGTTGTTGCGGCTTATGATCCAATTATGGGAAAAACAGAAAATTGTATTGATCAGCTTAACTCTATTGGGGTTAATCCAGCAGGTATAAGATATGTCTTACATTCTCATCTTCACCTCGATCACTCAGGTGGTGTTGGAAGGTTTCCTAATGCAACACACCTAGTTCAACAGAAGGAATATGATTATGCCTTTAATCCTGATTGGTTCTCAAAGCCCGCATATATTAGAAAAGACTTTGATAAACCCGGAATTAATTGGAAATTTTTAAGAGATAAAAATGATGACTTTTATGACTTATATGGCGACGGATCAATAATTGTAATTTTTACTCCGGGGCATGCACCGGGCCATCAGTCTTTTTTAGTAAATTTACCAAATTCAGGTTATGTATTGCTTACTATAGATGCAGCTTACACAATGGATCATTGGAACAATTTAACACTACCAGGTCTTGTTTGCTCTGCTGTTGACGTTGTTGACTCTGTAAAAAAACTCAAAAAAATTGCAAAAGACAAAAATGCTACAGTAGTCACTGGGCATGACCCGCATGCTTGGGAAGAATTTAAAAAAGCCCCAATGTTTTATTACGACTAATTTATGTCTGACTATTTCAAAGATATACCTACGATTAAATATGAAGGTAGAGACTCCACAAATCCACTTTCATTTAAATTTTATGATGCTAATAAAAAAATTCTAGGAAAAACATTAGAGGAACATCTGAGAATGGCAGTATGTTACTGGCACACCTTTAATTGGCCGGGGGGTGACCCTTTTGGAGGACAGACTTTTTTAAGACCATGGATGGAATCAGGAGATAAAATAGAACAAGCAAAAGATAAGCTCAATAATGCATTCGAATTTTTTGAAAAATTAGGAATACCATATTTCTGTTTTCATGATGTAGATATTGCTCCAGAGGGTGAAAGTTTTTCAGAGACAGAAAAAATTCAAAAAACTATTATTGATGAAATTTCAAAAAAACTTGAAACAAGTAAAGTAAAACTTCTTTGGGGAACAGCAAATTTATTCAGCCATCGCAGGTACATGTCTGGTGCTGCTACTAATCCTGATCCTGATGTTTTTCAGTATGCAGCTGCTCAAGTGAAGATGTGTATGGAAAATACAATGTTTTTAGGTGGACAAAATTATGTTTTATGGGGAGGCAGAGAGGGTTACGAAACAATTCTAAATACTAATATGAAACAAGAATATGATCAGCTTGGTAGATTTTTGAACATGGTAGCTGAGCATAAGCACAAAATTGGTTTCAAGGGTTTACTTCTGATTGAGCCGAAACCCCATGAGCCAACGAAACATCAATATGATTTTGACTCTGCTAATGTTTTTGCATTTCTTCAAAAATATGGTTTAGAAAGAGAATTTAAGCTAAATATCGAACAAAATCACGCTATTTTAGCAAAACATTCATTCGAGCACGAGATTGCATATGCACTTTCCAATGACATCTTTGGGAGTATTGATATTAACAGAGGAGACTATTTAGTAGGATGGGACACAGACCAATTCCCAAACAATGTTGAAGAATTAGTTTTGCCTTTTTACTACATTTTTAAAAATGGTGGTTTTTCCTCAGGAGGTCTTAACATGGATGCTAAGATTAGAAGACAATCAATAGATCCTGAGGATCTATTCTATGCACATATTGGCTCTATGGATACTTGTGCTAGAACTCTTATTGCTGTTGAAAAAATGATTAATGATGGTAGTTATGAAAATTTTTTAAAACAAAGATATGAACAGTGGGCATCTGAAAAACAACTCATGACTTCAATGTCTCTTGAAGATATTCATAAAAATGTAATTGCTAAAAATATAAACCCTCAACCAAAGTCTGGTCGCCAAGAATATCTTGAAAATCTAATTAATTCTTTTGTCGATTAAGTCGATGAAAATTACAAAATTTCTATTTGATTTAGGTAATGTTTTTTTTGATTGGGATCCACATTATGTATTTAAAAATATCATTCCTGATCAAACTAAAAGAGAATATTTTATGAATACAATCGCATTCCCTCATTTAGATATGAGATGCGATGCTGGAGTAAAAATTGATGACGCAGTAAAAGATGCAATAAAAAACTTCCCTAATTATGAGAATGAAATAAAGCAATATTATCCAAATCACAGGAATATGGTTAACGGGGTTTATCAAGATACAGTTAATATTTTTCGAAAAATAAAATCAAGTGGTTATCCCTGCTATGTCTTGTCAAACTGGTCAGATGAGACTTATGAGGGTATGGAAGATCAACACTCATTCTTGAAAGAATTTGATGATAAAATTATCTCTGGTAGAGAGTTTTTAGTAAAACCAGACCCTGAAATTTATAAATTAGCGATTTCAAGATTTAATTTAACACCTGAACAAACTCTTTTCATTGATGATCGTATTGAAAATATTGAGGCGGCGCAATCACTTGGCTTTCAAACTATTCATTTAACTGACCCACTGACAATAAAAAGTCAAATAGCAAATCATATAATTGTTTAAATTAGACAATAAAATAGGCCTAGGATTGGCTTCTCTTGGGAGGCCCGGATATATAAACATTGGTCATAGTTCAGATTTAGGCAGCGACATATCAAAAAATTCTATGAGATCTCATTGTCACGAAGTACTTAGTCATGCTTACAAGAGAGGTATTCGATATTTCGATGCGGCAAGGGTATATGGAGATGCTGAGGAATTTTTATCTAGTTGGATTAGAGCTCAAAAACAATTTGATGGTTTTGTGGGGTCTAAGTGGGGCTATGAATATTTAGCAAATTGGGAAGTTCAGGCAGATCAACACGAAAGAAAAGATCACTCAGTTGAATTTTTAAAACAACAATGGGTGGAGACAAGACTTAATTTAGGAAAAAGTATTGATCTTTACCACATTCATTCTGTCAATTCAGAAAGTAAAGTCTTAGATGATATTAATGTTCTAAAGGAGCTTGAGACAATAAAGAAAAATGGAATAGAAATAGGAATCTCAACAAGTGGCCCAGATCAAGAGAAAACTATTAATGACCTTTTAATTAAGAATGAAAAACTTAATCTATTTTCTTATTTACAAACGACCATTAATATTTTTGACCAATCTTGTATTTCCATTTTAAAAGAAGTATCTGAAAAAAAGATCAATGTAATTGCAAAAGAGATTTTCTCAAATGGAAGACTAACTAATTCAAATAAAGAATTTCATCAAAACAAAATTAAAGAATTAAATTCAGTTGCCTCATCTATGGATTTAACTTTGGAGCAATTGTCTTATCTCTGGGTTTATCGACTACCGTTTGTTAAAATTTGTCTAACAGGAGCATCAACAATCAAACAGTTGGATGAAAATTTAAGTTGTCTTGAAAAAATAGATACCGAATTGCCCTCTCTTGAGTCTTTTAGCCTGTCCACTCAAGATTATTGGGAAACACGTAAAAAACTAAGTTGGAATTAATTGAAACTTACCCAGCTTGAATTTGATGAGCTAGAGGCGATTGACCTTTCGATAAATTTAATACCTTCAAGTCCATCTTCTACACTTGGAAAATGGTGATTTTCCTCATTAAATTTGCCATTTTTCTGATCAATTAGTGCATTAGCTACATCTGTATATATATTTGCAAAGCCCTCTAAATATCCCTCGGGGTGTCCAGCAGGAATTCTAGTAACATCTCCTGCATCGCTCATAGCACCTGATCCACCCCTTGTAATTTTTTGTTTGGGTTCTCCAAATTTTGTAAAGTAAAGGTAATTTGGATCTTCTTGGCACCATTCTAGTCCGGCCATGTTGCCGTAAATTCTTATTTGTAAATGATTTTCATTTCCTGGGGCTACTTGAGAAGACCAAATAGTACCTTTTGCTCCTCCTTTAAATCGTATCGATATTTGAGCATTATCATCTAATTTTCTCCCAGGTACAAAAGATGTTAACTCTGCAGATATCTCCTCTGTATTGAGATCAGTTATAAACCTAATAAGATTGTAAGCATGAGTTCCAATGTCACCAATACATCCACCAGCACCTGATTGATTAGGATCAGTTCTCCAAGAGGCCTGTTTGTTTCCCCCATCATTAATTTTATTTTCTAAATCTTCGGTCAGCCAATCTTGAGCATACTCTGCTTGAATTACTCTTATTTCACCTAAGTCACCTCTCTTACAAAGAGCTCTGGCATTCCTAATCATGGGATAACCAGTGTAGTTATGAGTTAAAGCAAAAAGAACATTATTGTCTTTTTTACATTTTATTAGTTCCTCACATTGATTAACATTCATGGCGAGGGGTTTGTCACAAATTATGTTAAAGCCTTTCTCCATGAAAGCTTTAGCGATCGGATGGTGCATATGATTTGGTGTCACTATGGCTACAGCATCTATTTTATCCTCTCTGATCAATTCTTTTTCGACCATTTCAAGGTAGTCCTTATAATTCCTTTCATCTGCTATTCCAATATCTCTTCCAGAGGCTTGAGCTTTTTCAGGATTAGATGAAAAGGCACCAGCGACCAGTTCAAAGCGGTCATCAATTCTAGATGCAATACGGTGAACCTCTCCAATAAATGCTCCTGAGCCGCCACCAACCATTCCTAATTTTAATTTTTTGGTCATTTTATCATTCAATTCCAAGCATTTTTTTGTTTGCATCTTGATCAGTGCCAGCATCGGCAAAATCATCGAAAGCATTCTCGGTCACTCTAATTAGATGATCTTTAATAAATACAGAACCCTCTTTAGCTCCGTCTTCAGGGTGTTTCAAAGCACACTCCCATTCTAAAACAGCCCATCCATCAAAGCCGTAAGTAGTAAGTTTGGAGAAAATTGACTTGAAATCTACTTGCCCATCTCCTAAAGACCTAAATCGACCTGCTCTGTTCTTCCAAGATTGAAATCCACTATAGACCCCTTGTTTACCAGTGGGATTGAGTTCTGCATCTTTGACATGAAACATTTTTATTTTCTCGTGATAAATATCAATATGCTGCAAATAATCTAAATGTTGCAAAACAAAGTGGCTTGGATCATATAACATGTTGCATCGCTCATGATTACCTACTTTATCTAGAAACATTTCAAAAGTTATTCCATCAAAAAGATCCTCGCCTGGATGAATTTCATAACACAAATTTACCCCACACTCATCAAATTCATTAAGAATTGGTTTCCACCTTTTAGCTAGTTCGTCAAATGCAGTTTCAACTAACCCTTCTGGTCTTTGAGGCCATGGATAAACATATGGCCAAGCCAATGCTCCTGAAAAAGTAACATGTTCAGTCAATCCAAAATTTTTTGAAGCTTTAGCAGCCATTATTAATTGATCGACTGCCCATTGCTGCCTTGCAGATGGACTCCCTCTTACCTCTGAGGCTGCAAAACCATCAAATACTGAGTCATATGCAGGATGAACAGCTACAAGCTGACCTTGGAGATGTGTCGATAGCTCAGTTAGATTTAAATTAAAACTTTTAA